>CANHPN010000066.1 GCA_947462535.1 Akkermansiaceae bacterium
TCCCGAATCCGAGCGCTCGGAAACGGACCCATCCGTTGGGGGGGAATCGGACTCGTACATGAATTTGCGAATTTCGCACAGTCTTCAGGAGTGATCAAGTCGCCTTTGCAATCTATGGTTTCGCTATCTGGCCGGAGAGATCCGCGCCGGCACGCGAACTGAAAACCAACGTTTATCTATCATGACAACCTATCATCGAATCATCCAAGGCATCGCCGCTTGCGGAGCCCTGGCCTTGCTCCCGGGATGCACCACCAACGGCGCCTTCGCCAGGCTCGATACCAACCATGACGGCTCCGGCTCGCCGCAAGAGTTCGACGCCTACATGAAACGCGAGGTTTTCGCCTGCGCGGACGCAAACCGGGACGGCGAGGTCTCCCAACAGGAGTGGCGGGACGTCAATCCGAACCTGAACGCCGCGAAATTCCGCAAGGCGGACCGCAACGGCAACGACTGCATCGACCGTAGGGAGGCGGACGCCACCTTCGACCGCGAGGAGTCCCTGAAAAAGCTCTTCAAACAGATCGACACGGATGGCAGCGGCGGCCTGAGCCATGCCGAGGTCACCGCCTACCGCTCCAAAATTCGGCAAGCCCCCGGAACCACCCGTGCAGTGAAAACCTCCACACCCCCTAACCGGTTATGAAACTCATTTCCATACTCGCCCTCGTCCTTCCGTTCCTCGCCCTCCCCTCCTGCTCTTCCGATCCCGACATCTGGCGCGGCCAGGCCGGCGGCGCCGCGATCGGTGGGCTGGCGGGAGGACTCATCACCGACTCCTGGGGCGGAGCCGCCGTCGGAGCCGCTGTCGGCGGACTGGTGGGCGGCGAGGTCGCCAAGAACCGGTGACCGGCGCAACCGCGGCGGCCTAACGAATCACTTCCTGAACACGATCTGACCGCCATCCACATCGGCCTGGATCACGTCGCCGTCGATGAACTTGCCTTCCAGCACGTCGAGGCTGAGCGGGTCTAGCAAGAGATGCTGTATGACGCGCTTCAGCGGGCGGGCACCGTAAACCGGGTCGTATCCGAGGGTTCCGATGTGTTCCTTGGCGGCTTCGGTGAGGGCGAGGGCGAGGCCTTGTTTGGCGAGGCGCTGACGGACACGGGTGAGCTGGAGATCGACGATGGTGGTGATGTCCTCGCGCTCAAGGCGGTCGAAAATGATGGTCTCATCGATCCGGTTGAGGAACTCGGGGCGGAAATGGCCGCGCAGGGCTTCGGTGACTTTGGCTTCGCGCTGCTCGGCGTTTTCCTCGTGGAGGATGTATTGCGAGCCAATGTTGGAAGTCATAATCAGCACGGTGTTCCGGAAGTCCACGGTGCGGCCCTGGCCGTCGGTGATGCGGCCGTCGTCGAGGACCTGGAGCAGGACGTTAAAGACATCCGGGTGGGCCTTTTCGATCTCGTCGAAGAGCACGACGGAGTAGGGCTTGCGCCTGACGCGCTCGCTGAGCTGGCCGCCTTCCTCGTAACCGACGTAGCCCGGAGGCGCTCCGATGAGCCGGGCGACGCTGTGTTTTTCCATATACTCGGACATGTCGATGCGGACCATCGCGCCCTCGTCGTCGAAGAGGAACTCGGCGAGCGCTTTGGATAGCTCAGTTTTGCCGACACCGGTGGGGCCGAGGAAAATGAACGAACCGATCGGGCGGTTCTCGTCCTGAAGTCCGGCGCGGGCGCGGCGGACCGCGTTGGCGACGGCTTTGATCGCCTTTTTCTGGCCGACGACTCGCTCGCCTAACCGCTGTTCCATGGTGACGAGTTTCTGTTTCTCGCCTTCCTGCAACCGATTCACGGGAATACCGGTCCACGAGGAAACGATGCGGGCGATGTCATCCTCGGTGACTTCCTCCGTCAGCAGCGCGCCTTGGGTCTGGAGCGAGTGAAGCTGGTCCTTGGCGGCTTCCAATTCGCCGTGGGCTCCGGGTAAATCGCCGTAGGTGATCTGCGAGGCCCTCGTTAGATCACCGATGCGCTGGGCGCGCTCGACCTCGTTCTTGAGGTTCTCGATTTTTTCCTGGGCGGCGCGGACCTGGTCGATGATCGCCTTCTCGTTCCGCCACTGCGCCATCAGGCCGGAGGATTTCTCGCGGAGGTTGGCCTGCTCCTCCTTGACCTTTTCAAGACGGGTGACGGAGGCCTTGTCGGTCTCCTTTTCGAGGGCTTTCTTCTCCATTTCCAACTGGAGGATCTGGCGCTCCAGCACGTCGATCTCGGTGGGCATCGAGTCGAGTTCGATCTTCAGGCGGGCGGCGGCTTCGTCGATGAGATCGACGGCCTTGTCCGGCAGGAAACGGCCGGAAATGTAGCGGTCTGATAGAACGGCAGCGGCGACCAGCGCGCCATCCTGGATGCGCACGCCGTGGTGGACTTCGTAGCGCTCCTTGAGCCCGCGCAGGATGGCGATGGAGTCTTCCACCGACGGCTCGCCGACCATGACCGGCTGGAAACGACGCTCTAACGCAGCGTCCTTTTCGATGTGCTTGCGGTATTCGTCGAGCGTGGTCGCGCCGATGGTGCGGAGCTCGCCTCGGGCGAGCTGGGGCTTGAGCAGGTTGGACGCATCGACCGCGCCCTCGCTGGCTCCGGCTCCGACGATGGTGTGGAGCTCGTCGATGAAGAGGATGATCTGGCCCTCGGAATCGGTGACTTCCTTGAGGAATGCCTTGAGCCGCTCCTCGAACTCGCCGCGGTATTTCGCACCGGCTAACATGCCGCCGAGGTCCATGGCGATGATCCGCTTGTCCTTCATCGAGTCCGGCACGTCACCGGAAACGATGCGGCGGGCGAGGCCCTCGACGATGGCGGTCTTGCCGACGCCGGGCTCGCCGATGAGGACCGGGTTGTTCTTGGTGCGGCGGGAAAGGACTTGGAGCACGCGGCGGATTTCGTGGTCGCGGCCGATGACCGGATCGATCTTGCCCTCGCGGGCGCGGGCGGTGAGGTCGGTGCCATATTTTTCGAGCGTCTGGTATTTTCCCTCGGGGGAATCGTCGGTGACTTTCTGCCCGCCGCGGACGCCGGTGATGGCTTCGCGGGCTTTCTTTTCATCCAAGCCGGCCTCCTTGAGCACCTTGCCTGCCGGCGAGTCCCCTTTCAAGGCACCGAGAATGAAGTGCTCGACGCTGAGATAGTCGTCGCCGAGCGATTCGCGGGCGGCGTCGGCGGCATCGAGCGTGGAGCGGAGTCCGACGCTGATCTGCGGCTGGGTCGTCGCGCCCTGGACGCTCGGCTCGCGGGCGAGGGCGGCGGCGACGGAGGCTTTGAGACGCGGGATGTCCACGCCGGCTTTTTGCAGGATCGGCGTGGTGATGCCTCCTTCCTGTTGGAGCAGGGCGAGCAGGACGTGCAGGCTCTTCAACTCGGAGTGAGCGGATTTGGAAGCAATGCTTTGCGCCGACTGGAGCGCTTCCTGGAGTTTTTGAGTGATTTTTTCGAGTCCCATGGTCGTTAGTTTCCTACAGGGTAACCAAGAACGCGCTGGGTTGCAATGCATCGCTTGTTCTATTTTCATCAGGAAAAATCCCCGCCGCGATAAAGGATGGCACCGCCGCCGGGGAGCGATAGAGTTCCGCCATGGAACTGCGCCAAGTGAAGCATTTTCTGGCGGTGGGAGGGGCCGGTAGCATCACTGCGGCGGCCAAATCTCTGCGGCTCACCCAACCGGCACTCTCAACGCGAATTTCACTGCGGCCAACGCCACGGAAATCATTCGCCAGAGCCGCTGAGTTAGTCTGCTGATTGGCTTGATAAGGCTCGGTCGTGATTGAGACAACCCCGATTGTTCCGATGCAGCTCACGCAAACCGATCCTGCGGGCAAAGTTTTGTTGGCCTGCGATTCCCCCCCAATAGTTGAGAGGTATTGCGCGCTCATGCCAAGACCTGCGCAGGGAGCGCAAGGAATTTTGTGTAAGGCTCGCCGCCTCAGTCCACGCTGAGAGGGATGTCGCTCTCGTCGCGGGTATCCTTGAGTCCCGGGACTTGCTGGCGCAGGGCGAGGGAGCGGATTTGAAATACCGGGCATCCGCCAAAATGTTTTTTCCTTTTGCCCGCAGCCGTTTGCAGGTGTTTCCTGAGCGCGCTCATGAACATCGGCATCGCCCAAATCAACTCGGTCATCGGGGACTTCCCCGGCAACGTGAAACGCATCCTCGCCGCTTACCGGGAATGCCTGGAAGCCGGCGCGGAACTGGTGCTCACGCCCGAACTGTCGCTGGTCGGCTACCCGCCGCGGGACTTGGTTTTCAAGTCCCAGTTCGTCCCGAAATGCCTACAGGCGCTCGACTACCTCGCCGGCGAAATCCGCGAGGTGCCGCTGCTCGTCGGCTACGTGGATCACCACCATCCGACCCGGCCGGGGAAACCGTTCCGCAACGCGGCGGCTTGGCTGGAAAACGGAAAAATCCAGCACCGCATCTGGAAAACCCTGCTGCCGACTTACGATGTTTTCGATGAGCGCCGCTATTTCGAGCCCGGCGATGCCAGCGAGCCGATCCTCTGGAACGGCCGCCGCATCGGCGTGACGATCTGCGAGGACATCTGGACGGAAGACTACTTGCAGCGCCCGTTTTACGACCGCGATCCGGTGGAAGAACTCTGCGCAAAAGGCATCGACCTGCTGCTCAATCTCAGCGCCTCGCCCTTCCACCTCGGCAAGCCGCTGCTCCGCCGCGCGATGATCGGCGGGATCGCCCGCAAGGCGAAGGTCCCGGTCGTCTATTGCAACGCGGTCGGCGCGAACGACCAGCTCGTTTTCGACGGCCACTCGCTGGTCACCGATGCCAGCGGCCGCATCGCCACCCAGCTCCCGGGATTCCTTGAAACCAGTGTCGTCGTCGATCCGTTTTCCGCCGTGACAAACGATGCCCTGCTAGACTCCTGCGACGCGGAGGAGCTCTATCAAGCCCTCGTCCTCGGCGTCCGCGACTACGTCACGAAGTGCGGATTCTCCAGCGTCTGCCTCGGCCTCAGCGGCGGAATCGACTCCGCCCTGACCGCGGCGATCGCCGCCGACGCGCTCGGCCCGGAGAACGTCCGCGGCCTGACGATGCCGAGCCCCTACTCGTCGCGCGGCAGCGTGGACGACTCGTTCGCGCTGGCGGAAAACCTCGGCATCCGCTGCGACGAGGTTCCTATCAAAAGCGCCTTCGAAGCCGTCAAGGCCACGATGCAACCGGTTTTCGAGGGCAAACCGGAAGACGTCACCGAGGAAAACATGCAGGCCCGCATCCGCGGACTCATGCTCATGGCGCTTTCCAACAAGGAAAACCATCTGCTCCTGACGACCGGTAACAAGAGCGAGCTCGCCGTCGGTTACTGCACGATTTACGGCGACATGTGCGGCGGCCTCGCGGTCATTTCCGACCTGCCGAAATGCCGGGTTTACGAGGTCTCGCGCTGGATCAACCGCGAGCGCGAAATCATCCCGTGGAACACCATCGACAAGCCGCCGAGCGCCGAGCTCCGGCCCGACCAGAAGGACCAGGACACGCTCCCGCCCTATAAAATTCTCGACGGCATCCTCGAACTCTACGTGGAGAACCAGCTTTCCGCCGACGAGATCATTTCCCGCGGCTACGAGGAAGCCACCGTCCGCTGGGTCCAGCGCCGGGTGGACCTCAACGAGTGGAAACGCCACCAGGCCGCGCCCGGCCTGCGGGTGACTTCGAAGGCTTTCGGCATCGGCCGCCGGATGCCGATCGTCCAAAGATTCGTGGGCTGAAATCCCGCACGCCATGAAGCTACCGGATGCCCGCAAAATCCTCGGACTTGGTCCGGACGAGGACCCGCGCCCCCATCTCGCCGACTTCAAACAGACCCGCGAGCGCATCGCCGCGATGGTCCGGACCGCCCCGAACGAAACTCTGGCAGACCGCTATCAGCAGGGGCTCATCGAGTTCGACCAGGCGCTCGCCGCCGTCCAGGAATATCTGGAAGCCGCCGGCCTCGCCGCTCCGCCGCTGCCTTCGAACGTCACCGGGGAAATCCCGCCATTCCCCACCCCGCGAGTCTCCAAACGCGCGGTATTCTACCTCGCCTGGCTCGTGGTTCTACTAACCGGAATGGGCGGCGGCACCTGGGTCTATCTGAAAAACGAGGAGGCCATGGAACAACAGCGCCAGGCGCGCATTGGATTCCTCGCAAACCAAGGCTCCATCATGGTCGAGAACCGCCGCTGGCAGGATGCGGTCGGCGCGTTTGCCGAGATCGAAGCCATCGATCCCGGTTCCGGTCTCGCGCAGCGCGGCCGCCGCAGCATCGAGGTCGGCATGGTGGGGGAGCAAACCCAGTTCATCGGCTACTGGACCGGCCAAGCCACCGCCGAGCTCGAGGCCGGACGCCTCGACGAAGCGGTCGCCGCCGCCCGCCGGGTGCTCGCGAAATTCCCCGCGGAAAAGGACGCCGCCGCCATTCTAGAACAAGTCGCCGCCGCCCGCGCCAACCAGTCGCGCCGCGCCGCCATCGCGTCCGCCAGGCAGGCATTTAACCAACAGCGATGGGACGACGCCATTGCCACGGCGAAAGGAATTCTCGCAAAAACACCCGACGACCCGGATGCGAAATCGATCCTCGCCGACGCCACCGCCGCCGCGGAAAAGATCGCCGCCGACCAGACGAAAGCCGCCGAGCTCCTGCAAATGGCCGTCGCCCGCGATCAAGGGCAGTTCGACCAGCAGGCGCTCGACTGGCTCCGCGAAGCCAACTCGCTGACTCCCGGAAATCCGGAAATCGCCGCGCGCCTCGAAAAACTCTCCAGCTACACCCGCACCCTCCACGTCCCCGGCGATTTCGCCACGCCCGGCGAGGCACTCGCCAGCGCGCGCGACCGCGACCGCATCGTCCTCGGCGCGGCCGTCTGGAAAGGCCCGCTCGTCATCAACGCCGCAGTCGAACTCCAAGGCACCGGATTCGCCGAAACCCAGGTGGAGTGCTCGCCGGAAAACGGCAGCGCGATTTCTATAGGTCCGGATGCGAAAGGCGCGCGCATCAGCGGCATCGGCTTCCGCCATAAGTCCTTCGCAGTCGGCACCGACCGTTTTTCCGCCGCCCTGGTGCGCGGCGGGCAGGCCACCTTTGTCGATTGCCGCTTCACCGATGCGAGCGGCCACGGACTGGCCGTGATCGAAGGCGGCCAGGTGGTTGTTAGCCGCAGCCGCTTCGCCGGCAACGGTTGGAACGGAGCGGCCGCCATCGGCAATGGCAGCACGCTTGAAGTCAGGGATTGCGAGTCGTTGGAAAATTTCGAGCACGGCATCGAGTCGTGGGACGGAGCCGCCGTCACCCTCGTCAACAACCGCTGCGAGGGCAACAGCCGCAACGGCATCCACACCGACAACGGCCCCGCTTCCGCCACCATCGAGGGCAACCAGCTCATCGCCAACCGCGAGTTCGGGCTGGTCCTCGACAGCGCCGGCTCGGGAAAAATCACCGGCAATACCGCCCGTGCCAACCTCCTCGGCGGCTTCGTCATCCGCGCAAATGCCGCCGCCCTGCCGGTCACCGCGAATCAAGCCACCCGCAACCACGGCTCCGGCCTGATTTTGGAAAAGGGCCTCGCCGCCGGGTCCTACACCGGCAATTCCATTTCCCAAAACAGCGATCCGCAGGTTTTCACCGACGCCGATCTCGCCACCGGAGACGAGCCCGAACCCTTCAAACCACGTTGATTTCCCGGCCTCTCGAGGATTTGTTCACCCGTCCGAGTTGATCCGGCTTGCCCTATGTGCGCAGGCGGGGCATGGAGGGGGGGTGAAGCGTGACCTATCAGCCAAACCGGCATGGCAGGAACAGGATCTGGGGCTGCCGCTTCCGGATTCTCCCCACGCGTGCTCGGTTTGCCTGCCGACCTGGGAGTCCATTCTCGGCTACGAGGAAGGCCGCGAGAAAATCCTCAAACGGATGCGCACCGGCTATCCCCGGTTTTTCAAACACCCCGTCGTGGAACGCCTGTTCGCCGCCGCGAAAGCCGAAGTCGCCGGCGAACACGAGGATGTCATCGTCCTGCCCACCCGCGCCGCCGTGCAGCGGGCGCACCGCTGGGTCGAGCGCCGCGCCGAGACCGCCGTGCGGATCGCCAGCTTCCACGGACTACAAGTGTTAGTCGTCCCGGCCAAGGCCAAGCGCGAGGCCGACGAATACTGGCGCTTCGCCGGCGAAATCGTCAGCAGCAGGCAGGCGCAGGATTTCCTCGACGGAAATCTGCGCGAAGGCTCGAAGTCGCATCTGATCTCCCGCTCGCTGGCCAAGTTCAGCGGAGCCGCGCCGGAAGACACGTTCATTTTCGCCAGCGGCATGGCCGCCATCACCGCCGTCCTGCGCGCCCTGCCAGGGATGCACGACGGCAAGAAAACCCTGCAGTTGGAATTTCCCTACGTGGACAGCCTGAAGGTGCAGGAACTCTTCGGCCACGGCGTGGTCTATCTGAACGACGCCAGCGGGGAATCCTTCGACGAGGCCCTGATGCGCATCCGCCAGGGCGAGTTCGCCGGGGTCTTCACCGAGGTTCCCAGCAATCCCCTGCTGCGCACCGCCGATCTGCATCGCGTGGCCAAAGCCTGCGAAGACAGCGGCACGCCATTCGTCATCGACGACTCCGCCGCCGGCCCGTTGAACGTAGATTCCCTGCGTTTCGCCGACGTGGTGACCGGCAGCCTGACCAAATGGGTTTCCGGCAAAGGCGACGTCATGGCCGGAATGGCGACCGTCCGGGCCGACTCGCCGGTCGCCAACGCGCTGCGCGAATCCCTAACCGCAGACTCGACCGAGAGCTCGCCGTTATACATCGGCGACGCGGAAGTGTTACTCTCCAATCTCAAAGGCTATTCCAAGCGGATGGACACCGTGAACGCCAACGGCCAGGCTCTCGCCGCATGGCTTGCCAACCATCCCGCCGTGGCGGAAGTCTGGCATCCCTCGCTAACCCACAAGGCCCACTACGAGGCCGTCATGCACAAGGGCGCGGGTTACGGCGGCTTGCTCTCCTTCGTTTTAAAATCCCACAAGAAAACTCCGAAAGTCTATGACGCCCTGCGCTTGAGCAAGGGCCCGAGTTTCGGCACGCCGTTCACCTTGGTCTGCCCCTACACCCTGCTCGCCCACTATCACGAACTGGAGTGGGCCGAAGGCTGCGGCGTCTCGCCAAACCTATTACGCGTCTCCTGCGGCCTTGAGCCGATCGAGACGATCATCGCCGCGTTCGAAGAGGCGTTCACCCACGCCTGAGCCGCGTTTCAAAGCAGCCCCGGAAACCCCGAATCACCCGGCGGCCCCGCGAAGTTTTCCGCCAGGAACTTCCGCCAGACCTCGCGGCTTTGATCGGATAGAGATGCCGTCATCAGACCGATGCACGACTGGCAGATGAGCAAGGGCAGCGGACCGGTGACGAGCGACCCGCCGGAATCAAACAACGCGGAAATCCCGAATCCCGCCAGTTCCTCCCGCGGCGTGCGGCAGCCGATGCACGCCTCGAAGCGCTCCGTCGGATCGTGGGCAAGCATGAATTCCCGCATCCGCGCTTCCCAGTCGATCTCACGCTCCAGAAATCCCCTCACCGCCTCCTTTGATTCCTCGGAGAGCTGGTCCGTGACAGAATCCCGGCACGGCTGGCAGATCGCGTATTCCAGCACGCATTCTCTGCGGGCGAACTCCTTGTTGACCAGCCACGGCTCGGCGATTTCCACCAGCGGCAGCTTGCAGCAAAGGCAGTGGGAAAACGCTTCCCCCGTTTCCTCTGATCCCAACCACTCGTCCATCGTCCGCATGACGGAAATTCAAACCGCTCCAGAGGCCGGATGGAATCGCAAAAAAACCTGTTTCAAACGCCAACAACACCCACGAAAACAATCCCATGTCGCGGGTTGCGCGGTCACCACCCCCTGTTAAGATCCGGCCACTCTTCCCCTCCCCGCATGATCGGTCTCGCCCTCAAAATGCTCTTCGGCGACACGGCCAAGTATCTGATGCTCGTCGCAGGCCTGTTCTTCGCCACCTTCCTCATCGTCCAACAGGCCTCGGTCTTCTGCGGCCTGATGCGCTGGACCACGGCCACTTTGAAAAACGTCGGCGCACCCATCTTCGTCGTCGAGGAGCGCGTCGAGCAGGTCAACGAAACCAACCCGATGCGCGACACCGACGTCGCCCGCGTCCGCTCGGTTTCCGCCGTCCGCTGGGCCATGCCGCTCTACTCCGGCATCCAGCGCGTCCGCCTCGAAGACGGCAGTTTCAAGACCGTGCAGCTCATCGGCATCGACGCCGCCTCGCTCGCCGGCGCTCCCGGCCGGATGGTCGAGGGAAATCTCGAAGACCTCCGCCTGCCTAACACCGTCGTCATCGACGAGCTCGCCACCGTCCGCCTTTCCTCCAATCCGAAAGACCCCTCGAAAAAAATCAAGATCGGCGACCAGTTTGAAATCAACGACGTCGAGGCCCGCGTCGTCGGCATTTGCAAGGCGATGCGCTCGTTCACCGGCGGCCCCTACATCTGGACCACTTACGAGCGCGCGCTCCAATACACCCCGCAGTCGCGGAAAATGCTAACCGCCGTCATCGCCGCGCCCGTCGAAGGCATGAGCTCCGAACAAGCCGCCGCCGAGATCGAAAAAACAACCGGCCTCCGTGCCTACGTGAACGAAGGCTTCGGCAGCAACCCGCGCGACGGGGGCACTCCGAAAGGCAAAAAATACGGCGATTTCAACACCTCCACCGTCTGGTGGTATGTGAAAAACACCGGCATCCCGATCTCCTTCGGCACCACGGTGGTCATCGGATTCATCGTCGGCGTGGCCATCGCCTGCCAGACGTTCTACGCCTTCGTGCTGGATAATTTGAAACACCTCGGCGCGCTCAAGGCGATGGGCATGTCGAACTTCCGCCTCAGCCTGATGCTGGTGGTCCAGGCGCTCACCGTCGGCGTCATCGGCTTCGGGCTTGGCTTGTTAGCCACCTCCGGATTCGCGATGGGAGCCATCGAGAACGGCCAGCCGCCGTTCTACATGCCCTGGCAGATCCCGGTCGCCACGTTTCTAGCCGTCCAACTCATCTGCATGCTCGCCGCGCTGATGGGAATCATCCGCCTCGGTCTTTACGAACCCGCCATGGTATTCCGTGCCTGACTCCTCTCCATCCCACCACATCGTGGTCGATGTCCGCGCCGTCGAGAAAAGTTTCGGCGAGGGCTCGGGCCGCCTCCACGTGCTCAAGCAGGTGAACCTGCAAGCCCGCACCGGCGAGATCACCATGCTCGTCGGCCCGTCCGGCTGCGGGAAAACCACCTTGCTCAGCGCGATCGCCGGCACGCTCCGGGTCGAGAGCGGCGAGATCAACGTCCTGGGCAACTCCCTGGAAAAAATGTCGGGGCACGCGCTCACCCGCTTCCGCGCCAAAAGCATCGGCTTCATCTTCCAACAGTTCAATCTCATCCCCACCCTCACCGTCGCGGAAAACGTCGGCGTCCCCCTGCTCATCCAGGGCGTTTCCAGCGGTAAAGCACTCGATCGCTCGCGGGAAATCCTCGAAAAAGTCGGCCTCGGCCCGCGCTGGAAAGAGCGACCTAACAAACTATCAGGCGGTGAGCAGCAGCGCGTCGCCATCGCCCGCGCCCTCGTCCACGAACCGCAGCTGGTCATCTGCGACGAGCCCACCGCCGCGCTCGACGCCCAGAACGGCGAGGTCGTGCTCGAACTTTTCCGCCAGGTCGCCCGCTCGCCCGAGCGCGCCGTCATCATCGTCACCCACGACAACCGGATCTTCTCCTACGCCGACCGCATCGCCCGCATGGACGACGGCGAGATCGTCGAGGTCAAGGAACAGCTCCACGCGCAACCGCCGCATTTCATCCACGAACACGCCCTCTGAACCAACGCCATGAATTTCCTAACTAAACTCATCCGTTACGGCTCCATCGCCGCCGCACTTTTCGGCGTCGTGGCCATCGTCATGGTCTCCCGCACCCAGGCCGAGCGCGAGATGCCGCCACCGGGCGACCCGCCGGTCATGCCGCCGCAAAAACCCTACGCACAAGCCGTCGCCGCCACCGGCATCCTCGAAGCGCTCAGCGAGAATGTCGCCATCGGCGTGCCCCTCCCCGGCCTTGTCACCGAGGTCTTCGTCAAGGTGAACGACCTGGTGAAAAAGGATCAGCCGCTCTTCAAGCTCGACGACCGCGACCTCCTCGCCGAACAGCTTTCCACACAGGCCCAGCAGGAAATCTCGCGCGCGCAGATCACCGTCAGCGAGGCCCAGCTCGCCAAGCTGGAATCCCAGCTCGCCCGCCTCAATGCCGTGAGCGACAGCCGCGCCGTCAGCCTCGAGGACCTCGAAAACCGCAAGCTGGACGTCGCGATTTCCCAAGCCCAGCTCGCGGCGGCCAAGGCCCAGCTCGCCGCTTCGGAAACCTCGCTCAAGCGCATCGCCCTGCTCATCGAACGCCTAACCGTCCTGGCACCGCGAGACGGCGCCATCATCCAGCTCAACATCCGCGCCGGCGAATACGCCGCCACCTCGCCCAAGAATCCCGCGATGATTCTGGGAGAAACCGACAGGCTCCAGGTCCGCGCCGACATCGACGAGCAAAATGCCACCCGCATCCGCGAGGGTCAGACCGCTTACGGTTATTTGAAGGGCGACCCGACCGTCACCTTCCCGCTAGAATTCATCCGCGTGGAGCCCTACGTCATCCCCAAGGTTTCGCTCACCGGCTCCAGCACCGAGCGCGTGGACACCCGCGTCCTGCAAGTGATCTACTCGCTGAACCGACCGACCGATCCGCCGCTTTACGTCGGCCAGCAAGTCGATGTATTTATCGAAGCACCCGACCGCCTCAAGAAACCATGAAATTTCCCGCGCTCATTCTACCCGCCGCATTGCTCCTCGGGGCCTGCACCGTGGGGCCGGATTTCCAACTCCCGGGAATGTCCGGGGGCTCGAAATGGAAGCAATCCCAAGCCACCGCCGCCACCCGCCTGCCTGACCACTGGTGGCGGCTTTTCAACGACCGCGAACTCACAAGCCTCGTCGATCGCGCGCTCGCCGCCAACAACGACCTCGCCGCCGCCAAGGCCCGCGTCGATACCTCGCGCGCCCTCGTCGGCGTGGACCGGGCGAAACTCTTCCCCTCCCTCGATCTATCCGGCCGCGCCGGGATTTCCCGCAGCTCCTCCGACGCCCTGCGCGGCAACCTCCCGCCCGGTGCCGACATCGCGCTGGAATCCCAGAACTACCGCAGCACCTTCGACCTCGCCTACGACCCCGATCTCTGGGGCAGGAACAAGCGCTCCCTCGAAGCCTCGTCCGCCGAGGCCGCCGCGAGCGAATCGCTGCTAGACTCCCAGCGCCTCGGCGTCGCCACCGAAGTCGCCCGCCAGTATTTCCTGCTCTGCGGCCTCGACGCCCAATACGCCGTGCTCCAAGACACCCTGAAAAGCCGCAAGGAAGCTCTGGAAATCCAGAACTCTAAATTGAACGCCGGTCTCATCGACGGCCTCGCCCCCAGCCGCGCGCGCACCGAAGTAGAGCTCGCCGACAACGACATCGCCATCGTCCAGCGCCAGCGCGGCTCCGCGGAACACGCCCTCGCCGTGCTCTGCGGCGCGGCTCCCTCGGGTTTCTCTGTCGCCCGCCGCGACTCTACCAGCTTCCTGCCCGACATCCGCGCCGGGCTTCCCGCAGAGGTCCTCAACCGCCGCCCGGACGTCCGCGCCGCCATCCAGGAACTCCGCGCCGCCAACGCCCGCATCGGCGTGGCGGAGTCCGCGTTCTATCCGAACTTCAGCCTCAGCGCCGGCGGCGGATTCGAGTCCATCGACATCAAGCGCTTCCTCGACTGGGAAAACCGGGTGCTCTCGCTCGGTGCCGGAGTCGCCACCCCGATCATCGACGGCGGCGCCAACAAGGCGAACTATCAGGCCGCTCGCAGCCGCTACGACGAAGCGCTGGCCAAATACCGCCAGACATTGCTCATCGCCCTCCGCGAGGTGGAGGACGCGCTCGGCGATCTCAAGGGACTCGCCAGATCCCGCAACGCACTGAACCTCGCGCTCGACAGCTCGCAGGAAACCCGGCGGCTCTCGCAGGAACGCTATGACAAAGGCTTGACCAGTTATTTCGAAGTCGTCGATTCCGAGCGCGACGTGCTCCGGGTCCAACTCGTCCTCAGCCAGCTCGTTGCGAACCAGCGCATCACCCTCGCCGCCCTCGCCAAAGCCCTTGGCGGCGGCTGGAGCGGCAAATAGCCCCGCTTATCCGACGAACTGGGCGAACGTCTCTTCCTGCAGGCCGTCGAGGGCCTTCTGATGCATTTCAAGAAACGTGTCGTGCAACGGGCAATGCGGTCCGTGGCCAAACCAGTTATAACCGAACGGACACATCACGCGGTCCGAA
>CANHPN010000067.1 GCA_947462535.1 Akkermansiaceae bacterium
CGAAATACGACGTTCGAATCATCGTTCTTAATTCGGCGAAAGGACTCGAAAAGCTGTCCATCGCCCCCGCCCGGAGCAAAGTCCGGGGGAAGGAAAAGAAAACCGTGCCGCCGATGTTCACGCCGAAGGCTGGCTGGAGCTGGAAAGACCTCATGCTGTCCATCGAGCTCGAAGGCCTGCGCTGCCGGATTCACGGCGACGAGCGCACCCGGCCCTGGTCTGACATGAACATCAGGTTGCGGAACGGCAGGCACCCAACCCGGTTACTCCAGATCCTTGGCGACCTTGGAAAGGGCAACCGCCTGACCCAAAGCCGCCGCGACGTGAATGACCGGAAGGCGATTTCCGATGTCCGTATCTTTCTGAGGACCCACGTAATGCCCTCAAATGAGGATCCATTCCACGAGTTCGAAGACGGATGGGGAATCAGATTCACCGTCAACGACCAGACAGGCCGGCGTCAGGTGAGGACCATCGAAGATGATGAAATCGCCGACAGGCCCGATGAGGACTCGCCATTCATCTATCAGGACGATATTGATCCGGCCGAGGTGGCCGGGTTCTCTTTCCGGCACACGTAAAACAAAATCAACTCGTCCAATCACTTTTACTTAAAGGGTTAAAAACCCAGAGATGCAAACATTCATGAAAACTACTCTCAGTCGGTTGGAAAAAGTTCCTCTACGCGACGCGTGGCGGCACGAATCCGGTGATTTTACGCCCTGGCTGGCGGAAAGTGACAACCTCATGCTGCTCGCCGACGCCATCGGACTGAGCGAACTGGAATGTGTGGCGGTGGAGCACCAAGTGGGTGACTTCAAGCTCGATATGCTCTGCACCGATGGAGAGGACCAAGTGATCATTGAAAACCAGCTTGAGAAAACCAATCACACTCACCTCGGCCAGATACTCGCTTACGCAGCCGGGGTAGGAGCCCGCAAAGTCATTTGGATCGCCGAAAGTTTTCGTCCTGAGCACGCAGCGGCACTTCAATTCCTAAACGAGCATACCACCGAAGAATTGAGCTTCTTTGCCGTCGAGGTTGAACTTTGGAAAATCGGCGATTCTCCGCTGGCTCCGAAGTTCGAAGTCGTGGTCAAGCCAAACGACTGGGTGAAATCCGGTCGTGAGCAGGCACGGGCCGCAACCACTAGCTCAACAATTAAACAGCTCCAAATGCGATTCTGGTTGGCGCTGATCGAACACCTCAAGGCCGCATCTCCCGGCATACGCCCTCAGAAACCACGCCCGCAGCATTGGCTTAATCTGTCTATCGGCAAAGCGGGATTCAAGTTGTGTGTGACGGCCAATACCCGCAACGAAAGGATTGGCGTCGAATTGTATTTCTACGGATCTGATTCAAAGAAAAACTTCGCAGATCTGATGATCCACAAAGCTGAGATCGAGACGAATCTCGGCTTTGAGCTGGATTGGCAGGAACTTCCGGATGCCAAGGCTTGCCGGGTGGCAAGCTGGTATCCCGGCGCGTCTCTGGTGGACGAGTCACGCTGGGTTGAATATTTGGGTTGGGTCGAGCGCCGTCTGGTCATCTTGGATCGAGTGTTACGTCCTATTCTCAAACTACTTCCATGAGACGTTAATGAAATTGGTAAAGTCAAAACAGCGCGTCGATGATCACGGGAAGGCCTTCACTCCCGACTGGATGGTGAAGGGATGCTCGATTTGTTTAAGGGCAAGACCGAGCGCATCGTCTCGCGATCTCTTGAGTCGGCATGCGGCATCAGTAATTATTAGGAAAAAATGAAATGCATTTTCCAAATATCGAAATCATCAATGCTCATAAAACGAAAATCTACCGCTAAAAAGGCCTCTTTATCCCATCTATGGGATGCTGCCAACCATGTGCGTGACGGTTTCAAAGCCTTTCACGCTCGATAGAACTTCCTCACCTTTTTATCTATGTCTAGCCGCGTAACACTTGCCCAGATTGTCGATAGCATTACCCAGCTCTCCGCTGCGGTGAGGCCCGCCGAGTTCATCTACGATTTCCTCACCTGCTTCGGTGCGCCAAAAGCGACCATCGCCCGCTTAAAAGGCGGCGCATTTAACGTCGCGAAAAAGGAAGGCTGCACGCTGCTCAAGACCAAGGTGTATTTCGAGCCACTCCGCGCCGACTTGCTCAAGGCCGCGACCCCCATGCACGCCGTTGAAGCGGCGCAAAAGGACTCCCGTATCGCCGCGAATAAACCGCGCTTCCTCATCGCCACGGACTTCAAGACGCTTGCCGCCTTCGACACGAAGCGGCGAGACACGGTGGAGTTTCCCATAGGCGACCTGCATGAGCACTACACCTTCTTCCTCCCGCTGGCGGGGATGGAGAAGAGCACCATCCACGCGGAGGCCGAGGCGGATGTGAAGGCGGCGGAGAACATGGCGAAGCTCTACGACCTCATTCGGGCCGACAATCCGCCCAAGACCCGCGAGGAACGCCACGCCCTCAATGTCTTCCTCACCCGCCTGCTGTTTTGCTACTTCGCCGAGGACACCGACATCTTCCCGGACAAATCCTTCACCGGTGCGGTGGAGAGCTACACCCAGCCGGACGGCTCCGACCTCGATGGCTTCCTCCAGCAGCTTTTCCTCACCCTAAACACGGAGCCCAAGGCGCGGGGCAAGACGCCGAAGCATCTGGCCGGGTTCCCGTATGTGAATGGCGGGCTGTTCAGCGACACCCACGCCCGGCAATCGGCCGTCCCCACCTTCTCCACCAAATCCCGGCAAAAGCTCATCGAGCTGGGCACGAAGAGCTGGCAGGAAATCAATCCCGACATCTTCGGTTCCATGTTTCAGGGCGTGGTGGATGACGAGAAGCGTGCCGAGCTGGGCATGCACTACACCTCCGTGCCGAACATTATGAAGGTCATCAGGCCCCTGTTTCTGGATGAACTGTATGCCGAGTTCGAGAAAGCCAAAGGCTCCGAGGCCAAGCTCAACAAGCTGCTTTCCCGTATCTATCGGCTGCGGATTTTCGACCCGGCCTGCGGCTCGGGGAATTTCCTCATCATCGCCTACAAGGAGCTGCGGCGGCTGGAAATGGCGGTCTTTCAAGAGCTGCAACGCATGGCCGTCCAGATGCCGTTGTCCCTTTCGGGCATTCAAGTCAGCCAGTTCTACGGCATCGAGCTGGATGACTTCGCGCATGAGGTGGCGATTCTGGCGCTCTGGCTCGCCGAGCATCAGATGAATATCGAGTTCGAGGCCGTGTTTGGAAAAGCCCCGGCGTCATTGCCGCTGAAGGACGGTGCGAAAATCATTTGTGGAAATGCGCTGCGACTTGACTGGAGAACCGTTTGCCCCAACGAAGCTGGCTACGAGATTTTCGTCTTGGGAAATCCACCTTATTACGGAGCGAGAAAGCAAACCGCCGAACAGAAGGCAGACGTGGTTTGTGTGGCGGGCAGTTTGGATGGGCACAAGAACCTTGACTACATCGCATGCTTCTTCCTGAAGGCCGCAGCCTACGTTCGCCAGACCAACGCAGCTGTTGCGTTTGTAACGACGAACTCGGTCTGCCAAGGCGAGCAAGTGGCGCTGCTGTGGCCTCATGTCTTGAATGACTTGGAGTTTCATTTTGCCTACCAGTCATTCAAATGGGCGAACAGCGCGAAGGCCAATGCAGGAGTTACATGTGTCATCATCGGCATCCGGCATCCTAGGAATCAGCAAAAACGCTTGTTCGGCCCTACTCTCGTCAGGAGTGTCGAAAACATTAACCCCTACTTAGTCGCTGGCAGGAACGTCTTCGTGCATAAACGCCGGAGTTCCATCGTAGCCTTACCGCCGTGCGATTTCGGCAATATGCCGAATGATGGAGGAGCACTGATACTTCGGCCCGACGAACGCGATTCTTTGCTGGTTAGTCATCCGGGCGCAAGCAGGTTTGTCCGCCGTCTGCTTGGCACAGAAGAGTTTATTGATGGTAAAAGTCGCTTCTGCCTTTGGATAAGTGATGTCGAGCTTCGTGATGCATTAAAAATTCCATTCATAGCTGGTAGGATTGCAGCCGTGAGGGCTCATCGTGAAGGCAGCGATCGTGAAGCAACGAAGCGGCTGGCCGCACAGTCTCACCGCTTTGGTGAAGTTCGTTATCGAGAAGGGGCTGCACTGCTGATTCCGCTTACCACCTCTGAAAATAGAGAATACATACCGATTGGGTTTCTTACAGCATCCGCGATTATAACAAATACGGCTTCGGCTGTTTATGAGGCTAATCCTTTCATTTTCGGGGTTGTTTCAAGCAAGATGCACATGATTTGGTCGCGAGCAGTCGCAGGCGGCTTAGAAACCCGTATCCGCTATTCGTCTTCTATCTGCTACAATAATTTTGCTTTTCCTCAACTCAGTCCAGCGGAGCGCGAGAAAATTGCGCAGCGCGCAGAGGCCGTTCTGATTGCTCGCGAGCACCACCCAGAGAAGACCATCGCGCAGCTCTACGACCCTGACACAATGCCCGCAGACCTACTCGCAGCTCATCGGGCGCTAGATGCAGCCGTAGAGCAGTGCTACCGCGCCAAGGCATTCACCAGCGATGAAGAACGCTTGGAGTATCTCTTTGCGCTCTACGAGCAAATGACCGCCGCCGCACCGGGCGAACTCTTTGCGCCTCCCGCACCCACCAAATCGAAAGCCAAAACCAAGAAGTCTTAATTTCATGCCTGACCTGATTCACGTCCATTACGCCAGCACCGGCGAAAGCACATCCACCGACCCGATGGGGATGCGCGAAATGCAGGCGCGGGCCTACGCGGCACGGGCCGCGCAATACCTGCTCCTGAAAGCGCCACCCGCCTCCGGTAAGTCGCGGGCGCTCATGTTCATCGCCCTCGACAAGCTGCACCATCAGGGGCTGAAGAAGGCCATCATCGCCGTGCCTGAGCGTTCCATCGGCGGCTCCTTCGACAGCACGCCCTTGAGCAAGCACGGCTTTTTCTCGGACTGGACGGTGCCACCGCAGCACAATCTCTGCACTCCGGGCGGCGACGCGGGGAAGGTGGGCGCGTTTAAGAATTTCCTCGCAGGCGACGGGCGAATCCTCATCTGCACGCACGCCACGCTCCGCTTTGCCTTTGAGCAACTGGACAGCGCCGCCTTCGACGGTTGCTTGCTGGCCGTGGATGAGTTTCACCACGTCTCAGGCAGTGAAGACAGCCGCTTGGGTGAGTTGGTGCGCGGCATCATGAGCGGCAGCACGGCCCATCTGGTCGCGATGACGGGCAGCTACTTTCGCGGGGACAGCCAGCCTGTGTTGCTGCCGGAGGATGAGGCAAAGTTCACTGGCGTAACCTACAACTACTACGAGCAACTCAACGGCTACGAACATTTGAAGTCGCTCGGCATCGGCTACCATTTCTACCAAGGCCGCTACCTCACGGCGATTGCCGACGTGCTGGACACGGACAAGAAAACCATCCTGCACATCCCGCATGTCCGCGCCGGTGAATCCACGAAGGACAAGCATGGCGAGGTGGACACGATTCTCGACCTGATCGGCACGGTGGAGTTCACCGACCCCGCAACGGGCGTGCTGCATGTGAAGCGCAAGACGGACGGCAAAATCATCAAGGTTGCTGACCTCGTGGACGACGATTCCAACCGCCGTGACCGGGTGATGGGATACCTGCGTAATCTGGAGAAGCCGGAAGACATGGACCTCATCATCGCGCTAGGCATGGCGAAGGAAGGCTTCGACTGGAAATTCTGCGAGCACGCCCTGACAGTCGGCTATCGCGGTTCGCTCACGGAAGTCATCCAGATCATCGGACGCTGCACCCGTGACAGCGTTGGCAAGAAGCACGCGCAGTTCACCAATCTCATCGCCCAGCCGGATGCCAAAGACACGGATGTGGCGATTTCCGTGAACAACATGCTGAAGGCGATCACCTGCTCTCTGCTCATGGAGCAAGTGCTGGCACCAGTCATCAAGTTCAAGCCGAAGCAGGACGGCGAGGAGACACCCAAAGGTGAAATCCGCGTGAAAGGACTCAAAGGAGCCACGACCGAGCGCGTGAAAAAGATCATCGAGCAGGACATCAACGACCTGAAAGCCGCCATCCTCAGCGACGATGCGGTGACGAAGGCCATCGCCGGAATCGTGGACCCGGAAGTGCTGAACAAAGTGCTCATCCCGAAAGTCATCGAGACCAAATACCCTCAGCTCACGAAGGAGGAACAGGAACAGGTGCGCCAACATGTGGTCGCCGACTCGGTGATTCGTGGCGGGGAAATCGAAGTTGTGGGCGACAAGCGATTCATCCGCATGGCCGGGCAGTTCATCAACATCGACGACCTGAGCATTGATCTCATTGATTCCATCAACCCGTTCCAGCGCGCTTACGAGATTCTGTCGAAGGACGTGAATGCGCCAACGCTAAAAGTGATTCAGGACTGCATCGCTGCCACACGCATCCAGATGACCGACGAGGAAGCGATTCTGCTTTTCCCGAAGGTGAAGGCATTCGTCCAAGAGAAGGGACGGCAGCCCAACATCAACGCACTTGAGCCGCTTGAACAACGCATGGCGCAGGCGCTTATCTTCATCCAGAGACTCCGCCAGCAGCGGGGCAAATAAGCCATGACTGACGAGGAACTCGACAAGCTTATCGCTGCGGACGATCTCGGCCTGACCAAGCCGAAGCCCAAACGCACGCCCCAAACGAGCGAAGAGGAGCGATTGATGGAAGGCTTTCAGGAACTCGTCCGTTTCGTGGAGACCATGGGGGCCGCGCCGGTGGAACTCGGAGCGGGGATGAACGAGCGGCTGCTGTTCACGCGACTGAACGCCATCCGCAAAAATCCGGCGCAGTGCGAGCGGTTGTTGCCCTTCGACGAATATGGCCTGCTGAAAGGTGAGATTGCCGAACCCGTGAAGCAGACCCCGCAACCGGTGACGATTGACGACATTCTGGACGATGCGTTTCTCGATAGCCTCGACGTGGGAGTGCCGGATATTTTCACCCTCAAACACATCCCGCTCGCCAAAGACATCGAAGCTCCGGACTACGTAGCGCAGCGCAAGCCCTGCAAAGATTTCTCCGTGTTTGAAGAGCAGTTCCAAGACTGCCAGAAGGAACTCAAGGCCGAGAAGCGGCGGCTGCTGCCCTTCGCGAACGAGCAACAAATCGAGGTCGGCAAGTTCTACGTCCTTCGCGGCATCCTGCTCCTTGTCACCGAGGTCGGCGAACGGGTGGAGAAGAACGGTAAGTGGAATGCACGCCTCCGCTGCATCTTCGAGAACGGCACCGAATCCGACATGCTACTGCGATCCCTCGCCAGCGAACTCTACAAAGACGGTCGCCGGGTGACTGAACTGGATGAGAAGGCACTGGCAACAATGCTTGTAACAGAAGACGACAAAGCAGCCGGGTTTATCTATGTGCTGCGCTCCCTGAGCGAACATCCCGACATCAAAGCCATTCCGAATCTCTACAAAATCGGCCTCGCCCGTCGAAGCATCGAGACACGCATTCAGAATGCTGCCAGCGAACCGACTTACCTCATGGCACCCGTGGCACTGGTGAGCACTTTCCAGTGCTACAACGTGAATCTGCCAAAGCTGGAGAACCTGCTTCACCGCTTCTTCGACCACGCCACGGCCAAGGTCCAAGTCACCGACACGCAGGGCAATTACCACACGCCGAAGGAATGGTTTAGCGTGCCGATTCAGACTATCGAAATCGCAGTAAGGCTACTTATTTCCGGCGAGATCGTGGACTACAGTTATGATATTTTGACCGGTAGTGTTTTGCTCAATAGCTAGCTTTGGCGACAGGAAGCCCTGTGCATAGCAGCTATGGATAATGCTCAGAACACATCTCCTGCTCCGAAGCGGACGGCTTTGCCGAGTTTGAAGAAGGGGTGATTCCGGCCACAGGTCAGTTGTAGAGCTGGCAGTGCAGGCTTTAAGGTGGCTGTGAACATGAATATGGTGGAGGTTAATCCGCCTTAGGTAAGGTTACAACCGAAAGACCTTGATCCGACTCACCGATCTGGCAGATGTGTGACGGATGGAAGAGGACCTGACCAGACATGCCGACTCCCGGATTCCGGGCAACGGCGTGATTCTGTCGGGATTCAAATCCACTCGAAATCCGCGACAGAATCCTCGGATTCCACACGGATTTCACACAAAATGGCCGTTCATGGCTTCGCACTCAGCGTCGCCCGGCCAATCCTAGTTCTGGACTACGCGTGGTGCAGCAAGATCGAGTTCGCCGCGAAGTGGTCGGATAGAATGTCGGAAACAATGACTAGCGGCGTGCCCGGCCGGACGAGATCCTCTTTCCGCAACATCTCGCTGACGCGCTGGATGGTCTCCTCGATGTTCGAGGCGAAGGGCAGCTTGAATGCGCGGATGCCGCGGGTCAGCGAGAGCTTGCGGCAGACTTGCTCGGTGGGAGTGAACGCACAGAAACCGGCGGTCCGTGGCCGCAGCATGGCGACGTGATTGGCCAGCACGCCGCGACGGGTGAGCACCACCAGCCGGGCGTCCGGCAGCGAGTCGGCGAGGGTGACTGCGGCGCGGGCGGTCTTCTGGCGCTCGTCGCGAAGCAGCACGTTCTGGCCGAAGCCATGGCCGCCGGAGCGCTCGATGCGCGAGGCAATTCTAACCAGCGCCTCCACGCAGCGCTCTGGATAGCGGCCCACCGAGGTTTCTCCGGAAAGCATCAAACAGTCGGCCTCCTCGTAAGCGGCGTTCATCACGTCGGTGACTTCCGCGCGGGTCGGCGTGGGGTTGGTGATCATCGATTCCAACAACTGGGTGGCGACGATGACGCGGGTGCCGAGCTCGTGGCAGCGCTTGACGAGGCGGCGTTGGAGGATCGGCAGCTCCTCGAACTCGACCTCCGTACCGAGGTCGCCGCGGGCGACCATGATGACGTCCGCCTCGTGAATGATGGCGTCCATGTTGCGGATGGCTTCCTGGTCCTCGACCTTGGCGACGATCTGCGCCTCGCCCTCGAGTGCCTGCATCGCCTCGCGCAATTCGCGGACGTGGGCGGAGTCGCGGACGAACGAGCCGGCGATGTAGTCCGCGCCGCACTCGACGGCGAGGGCGAGGTCCTTGTGGTCCTTTTCCGTTAGGGCGGGAAGATTCAGGCGGACGCCGGGCAGATTGATGTGGCGGCGCGAGCCCATGGAGCCGGGAGTTTTCACGGAGCAGAGGACGCGGTCGGTTTCCACCGCGTCGATGCGCATCAGCATCGCGCCGTTGTCCACGACGAGGGTGTTTCCAACAGTGACGTCACCCATCAGCCCGTCGTAGTTGACCGTGGTGGATAGGGGGACGGTCTGGTCCGCGCCGACCTTGCGGAATTCGACAATGTCGCCTTCCAACAGGTCGTAGGGCTTCTCCAAATCCCCGGTGCGGATCGAGGGGCCGGTGAGGTCGAAGAGGACGGCGATGTGGGCGGCCCTCAATTCGGATTGGCGGCGGACGCGCTTGGTCATTTCCGCGGCCCACTCGTGCTTGGCGTGGCTCATGTTGAGCCGGAAAACGTTGGTGCCCGCGTCGATGAGCTTGCCGATCATTTCTTCGGCTTCGGTGGCGGGGCCCAGGGTGATGATGATCTTGGTTTTGCGTGACATGGCTTGGAGGAACGGAATTTCGGGCGGGACCGCTTGTCCGCCCCGGAGCAGAAAACATCCCCGCCGCAGCCAGAGCAAGCCGCTAAGCGGAAATGATGCCAGCGGCCCCGCGAGCCGCGGATTCTCAGGTATCGTCGAGCAGGCCCTTGAGCCCGCCGAAGAAATTCTCGAGCTCGTCGGAGCTCGGAGCCGCGCCGAGGATGTCGTCGTAAGTGGTGTGGAGCAGGTGCTCGTCGTCGAGTTCGCCAATAAAGCTGCTGGGTTGGCAGCCGGTTTCCTGGCCCCACTTGATGCGGGTGGAGCAGTAGGTCATGGTGAGCTGGTCCCGTGCGCGGGTGATGCCGACGTATAACAGCCGCCGCTCCTCGTCCTTGGTGCCTTCCGCGATGCTGCGGGTGTGGGGCAGGAAGCCTTCCTCAAGGCCGACGAGGAAAACGATGGGGAATTCCAGGCCTTTCGAGGCGTGGAGTGTGATCAGGGTGACGCCGAGCTTTTTCTCAAGGTCCTCATCGTCCTTGTCGGAGGCGAGGGCACTGTGGTCGAGGAAGGACTGGAGCGTCTTTTTAGGCCCTTTCGCCAGGTGCTGGCGAAGGCTGTCAACGACGCTGAAAATCCCTTCGCCGCGTTGCTGGCGCTCGCTGTCGGTCTTGCACGCGCGCTCGATCCACGGCAGATATTCGATCTCCTTGACCAGCGCGTCGAGCACGTCGGCGGGGTTTTCCTTGGCGATCTCGATGCGGTTCTTCGCACCGGCGATGGTGGCGACGAATTCCTGCACGGCCTTGGCGGCCTTGCCTCCTAACTGGTCGGTGAAATTCGGATCGCACAGCGCCTGCCAGACCGACTCGTGGTGCTCGCGGCTCCAGTCGGTGGCGAGCACGGCGGTGGACTGGCCGATGCCGCGGTTAGGCGCGTTGAGCACGCGCAGCAGCGGGACGTCGGTGTCCGGCGCGGCGAGGAGCTGGGCGTAGGCGAGCACGTCGCGGACTTCGCGGCGGTCGTAGAAGCTCTGCGCGCCGACCATCCGATAGGGCATCTTGCGCTCGCGGAAGGCGAGCTCGAGCTTGCGGCTCTGGCCGTTGGTGCGGAACAGGATGGCGAAATCCTCCCACTCGCGGCCGACCGCGCCTTTTTCCGCCATGATTTCCTCGGCGATGAATTCCGCCTCCTCGTCGTCTCCGGGCATCGCGACGATGCGCACCGGATCGCCGTCCTTGCGGGTGGAGCGGAGGATTTTCTCACGGCGGCCAATGTTGTGCTTGATCAGGCTGTTAGCCGTGTGGAGGACCGCGTGGGTCGAGCGGTAGTTTTCCTCCAGCCGGATGACCTTCGGATTGGGGAAGAATTTCTCGAACTGGAGGATGTTGGCGACCTCCGCGCCGCGCCAGCCGTAGATCGACTGGTCGTCGTCGCCGACGACGCAGACATGATAGTTCGGCGGGCCGACGAGCTGTTGGAGCAGGCGCATCTGGAGCGCGTTGGTGTCTTGGAACTCGTCCACCGTGACGCGGGTGTAGCGCTGGCGGAAAACCTCGCGGACGTCTTCGTGCTCGCGCAGGATTTGCTCGCCCATCAGCAGGAGGTCGTCGAAATCCACGGCGTTCTGCGCGCGCAGTTCGTTCTGATAGGCGACGCCGAGCATGGCGAAGTATTCGTCTTCCAAGTCCTGGGGATCGATGCCCTTGTTTTTCGCTTTTGAAATCGCACCGAGCACCTCATCGGGTTTCACCTTCTCCGAGCTGCCGCCCTTGCGGACGAGCAATTGCTTCATCAGGCCGACCTGGTCGCCGTGGGAACAGATCGAGAAATTTTTCTTATAACCGAGTTTTTCGATACCGCCGCGCAGGATGCGGACGCAGAGCGAGTGGAAGGTGCAGACGGTCATCGCCTCGGCCGCCTTTTTGGAAACCATCCCGCTGATCCGCTCGCGCATTTCACTGGCGGCCTTGTTGGTGAAGGTGACGGCGAGAATCTCGGAAGCCGCGATCCGCTTTTCCAACATGTGCGCGATCCGGCAGGTGACGGTGCGGGTTTTGCCGGTGCCTGCACCCGCGAGAAGCATCACCGGGCCGTCGAGAGCGCCCACGGCTTCGCGCTGTGCTTGATTCAGGGAGTCGAAAGAAAACGAGGAGGCCATCGGCGGGCGGAGTCAAGCGGGGCCCGGGCCGAGTGGCGAGTGTGGAGTTGGGGGAAATGAAGATCACTCTCGCGCCCGCAAAAAAACCGGTCGTGACAGCGGGGACCTATTCGATTCTGGAGCCGCTGGTCGGAATTGAACCGACGACCTATTCATTACGAAAACGACGCACTGACTTCGTTAGGTGCTCTTTTCAATGGGTTATATCCGAATGAAAATCGGCATTCCGTTTATGCTTGGCTTTTGTGGCAAGTTGTGGCAAGTTTTCCCCGAGCTAACACCGGATAGGCTTTTACGCCCAAAGGTGCATCTTCATTTCTTCACAACTCACTGAAAAACCGCCATGCCACGCCGTCCACAATTCAAGCACCACAAAAACCGCGCGGGAGCATGGGTGATTAACGTCCCCGCCACCATCACCGCCACCGGGAAACGCGAACAGCATTTCTTCAAGACGAGGGACCTGGCCCAAGCTCACGGGGCAAAACTGCGGGAGAAGTTTTTCGAGGATGGCGCAAAGTCTAACGCCATCACGCCGACGCTTGCCGATGATGCTACCGCCGCCGCCGCCGTGCTCGAACCGTGGGGAGTGTCCTTGCTCGAAGCCGCCCGCGCCTATGCCGCCGGCCGCGAGCGTGAAGCCGCCAGCAAGCCGCTTGCCGAAGCGACCGCCGCTTGGCTTGTGACTTGCGAGCACCTGCGGAAATCCACTTTGACGGGTTACAAGCAAACCGTCGGCAAGCTCGAAGCCGCCCTTGGCTCGAAGCTGCTCGCCACCATCACAACCGAGCAACTGCAAGCCGCCATCGTCAAAGATACCACGGCATCGGTTGCCGCCCACCGTTACCGCCACGCCCGCGCTTTCTGGCGGTGGGCTTGTGGCAAGGGATGGTGTCAGCCCGAGACTCTCGACCGGGTGGAGCTGCCGAAGGTGAAATCCGACGGCGAGATTGGGTTTCTCAAGCCCGAGCAAGCCGAGGCCCTGCTCCGCGTTGCCGAGACTCATTTTCCGCAGGCCGTGGCATCCTACGCGTTGCAACTCTTCGCGGGGATCCGCGTGGAGGAACTCTCGAAGCTCGAAGCCGGAAACGTCACCGCCGACGGAATAGAGCTTGGCGCATCCATCACGAAGAAAGGCCGCCGCCGCCACATCACCCCGAGCAAGACGCTTGCCGCATGGCTGGCCAAGCATCCTTTCGAGCCGTGCCCTAACTGGCGACGGGTTGACCGGGCTTGCCGCTATCTGGCAGGATGGGGAGTTGCCCCGCCGCCCGAGCTTGTGACCGTGCCCGAGCCGAAGAAAGGGGAGAAGCTGCCGCCCCGCCCCGATTGGCCATCGAATGCTTTGCGACATTCTCACGCCAGCTTTGCCATTGCCGCAGGAACCACGCTGGAAACGCTCCTTTTCGAGTTTGGGCACACCGGCAACGCAAACGTCCTGCGAGCGCACTACGTCGGCAAGGCATCGAAGAAACAGGCGCTAGCGTTTTTCGCCATCATGCCGGAAGGCGTGGAAGCACCCGCGACAATTCAACCCGTGGAATCCGTAGCATGAAAAAAACTCACATCGAAAAACTGAGGGAGGAAATCGCCGCCGATCCCGCGCTTGCTGCCGAGTTTGCCGCCATCGAAAGAAAGCTCCGCCCGGCATGCTTGAAGCTCTCCGCGTGGCATGAAGCGATATTTCCGCCGGAGTCCCCCACAAGCGCCCGCAGGGGCGGAAACAAGCTGGCACTCACCCCAGAGTTGATGGACGCCGTGTGCGCCATCCTCGACGCTAGAATGGGACGCCCCTGCGAACTCGCCGCCAGCGACTTCGCCGAAGCGATGAAATCGGCGGACCCCGCGTTTTTCCGCATGATGGCCGAGGCCGCGCAATACGTTAGGGACATGCCGGAGCATGCTCGAAGCTTATTCACAAAGCATGTCGTCGCCGCCCGCTGTATCGCCGCCGCCATGATGGGTAAAAGCGGACCGCTGCCGAGCAAGGCCGCAGTAAAAGCCGAAGTCATGAAGGGCTTAGGGCAATTCGCCTATGGCGACGCCAGCGCCGAATGGTCCCGCGTTTGGGCCGCCGCCGGACTGAAAGACTTGCCCCGCTAACTTGCGCCAACTTTCCCGTTTCTGGCGCAAACCGGAAACGGAATAAGTGTATTTTATCAGCAACGTCATGAAGACGTTGCAACAAACAAAACAAGTCGAAGCCCCGCCCGTAGTGGTTGGAGCAAAAGCCATCGCCAAAGCATTAAGCTGCTCGACGCGATACGTTCACATCCTAGCCGAGCAAGGCACTATCCCGCATTACCGCTGGGGCAAGGCTTTGATTCGATTCGATCAAGCTGCCGTTTTTAAGGCGCTGGGGATTCAAACCGAGGCCGCCGCGAGCGGAAAAGGTCAGTGAGTCCATCACCCCGCGAAAACGCCGAGGTCGCGCTTGTGGAAGACGAGCGCCGCCCGCTAACCGTCCAAGGCCATCACGAATGGCACGAAAGTCTCGCAGCACCTGCTAGGGACTTCGACGAGATCGACGAGCTCATGCAGCTCGATCCCTACGCCGGAGATCCGCCTAGCAAGCGATCCGACAAGGAAACCGACCGCCTCCTGTCCATCTTGGATTCACTTGA
>CANHPN010000068.1 GCA_947462535.1 Akkermansiaceae bacterium
TAACACCATCATGAACAAACTGTATTGGATCGTCTGCGACGACAAGGAAACCAACGTATTCGAAGGCCGCTACCAGGGACGCACCCGAGGTGAGGCTTTGAAATTCCTCAAGCAGTCCATCGGGCGCAAAACGCTCAACGGACTGGTCTTCACCATCACCGAAATCCCCGTGCCACTCATCCGCGAGATCGTCGCGGAAATCCTCGCCGAGAGCAGCAACGCCACGCCTGCCGCGAATGTCGTGCCGCTCACCAGGCCCGAACCCGAGGCCGGACCGGGACGTTACGACGCGTTCGCCGACGCGGCTGTCTGACCCAAAGCGGGCGGATGTCGATTCGGTCGCCCAAATGCGCTCGGTCCTCAAATCCCGGCGGAAGAGCGGGACCATGCGCGTGGCCAAGGGCGGCACCAAGCTCACCGGCGCGTCGCCCACTCGCTGGGCAAAGTCCTCGCGGCCATCGCCGCCGGCACGAATCGCGGCATCCTCGCCCACTACGCAGGCTGCTACAATTTCCGCAACATGCGCGGCAGCAACAGCATCTCCACCCACGTCCGCGGCATCGCCATCGACCTCGCCCCCACCTGGAACGGCAACCACACCCCGTGGCCTGAAAAAGCCACCATGCCGCTGGCGGTCATGGAGCAATTCGCCCGCGAAGGCTGGCTCTCCGCCGGAGCCGCCTGGGGCCGCGATGCGATGCATTTCCAAGCGACGCGCTGACGGGTTGGTGGGGAACATTCGGGGAACACACCCCGCAAACCCTTATGTATGTAAGCGGAGAGGGTGGGATTTGAACCCACGGTAGCTGTTACACTACGTCTGATTTCGAATCAGGTGCCATAGACCACTCGACCACCTCTCCTTGAACGGAGGCGAGAAATTGAGCGTGCGACCTGGGTTTGTAAAGCCTCCAATTTGATTTTACCTCCGGCAACCCGCCAACGGTTGAAGAACAGGCAGAAATGCCTGTGTCACTGGGTCAATCCGGGAAAACAATCGCGCGGTGGCCGTCGATGATGGTCCGGTCGTGGACGTGGAAGCGGATTCCTTTGGCGAGGGCAATGCGCTCGCAGTGACGGCCGAGGCGGACAAGGTCGTTGGGGGTGTGGAAGTGCTGCACGCGGTCCACTTCTTGCTCGATGATGGGACCGGCGTCG
This sequence comes from Akkermansiaceae bacterium, assembly GCA_947462535.1. Classification (GTDB taxonomy): domain Bacteria; phylum Verrucomicrobiota; class Verrucomicrobiia; order Verrucomicrobiales; family Akkermansiaceae; genus Luteolibacter. Next base: position 1,159 of record CANHPN010000068.1, read on the forward strand.
AGGTCGGCGGTGACGTAGTGACAGGTGGCACCGATCAATTTCACGCCGCGCTCGTAGGCTTGTTTATAGGGGTTCGCGCCGATGAAGGCGGGTAGGAAGCTGTGATGGATGTTGATGACGCGGCCGGCGAAGTCGCGGCAGAAATCGTCTGGCAGGATTTGCATGAAACGGGCGAGCACGATGAGTTCGACGTCTTGCTCGACGATCATTTCGCGGATGCGCGCGAAGCCGGCCTGGCGGTTTTCGCCGTCCATGTCGATTTCGTGAAACGGGATGTCCGCGCGCTCGGCGACAGCGCGGCAGTTCGGGCGGTTGCCGATGATCGAGGTGATTTCGATGGGGAGTTCGTCGAGTTCGGCGCGCCAGAGGATTTCGTTGAGGCAGTGGTCGGTCTTGGTGACGAGCACGGCAGTTTTCATGCGGTAGGGGAGGCGGCGGAAGTGCCAGTCCGCCTGCAACGAGCGGCCGAGGGTGCCGAAGCCGTCGATGAAATCCTGGACATCGACGTCGAGGTCCGCAGTTTCGATTTCCAGCCGGGCGAAAAATTTCCCGCCGATCTGGTCGGAGAACTGGGCGAACTCGACGAGGTTGCCGCAGTGGCCGGCGACGTAGTTGGCGACCTTGGCGACGATGCCGGGTTGGTCGCGACAGCTGAGTTTGAGGATCAATCCGGGACGAGACATGAGGGGGAAGGCTGCGCGATCGGGATTCCCGCGTCAATCATCGCTCGCCATCCACTCCGCAGGTGAACGCCAGGGCAGTTCGAGCGAGGTGGCGCTCAGCTCGGGTGGCGACTGGATGGCCTCGGCTCGCCGGGAGCGTATCAGCTCGGAAACTGTCGCTTGCGCAGGCGGCAGAGCCGATCCGGATTCGCCGGGGCGGGGTGAGAGGGAGAGCAGGAGCAAGGTGAAAAGCATGGTGGAAAGGACGCCGGCCAGCCCAGCGAGCCAACGGCGGTGAGTGCCGTGGAACGGGGTGCCGACGTCGGACTCCGCGACGAGCGGCGGCGCGGTCCGGCGGACGATGGTATGGATGACGTGGGGAGGAATTTCTGCGGTCCGCGGTCTGACAACTTGGGTGGCCGGAAGTTGCCCGCCCGCGAAATCGAGGTCGTTGGCGACCAGCGCGAGGTCTTCGGGAAATCCGGGTCTTCCTGGCGTGTTAAGAGGGCGTGATGCTTGGGGTTGCAATCACCGGAATTTGCATTGAGAATTTTTGAAACGACATGCCTTCCCCGATTCCCGATGATTTGTTATTACTGATCCGCTGCCCGTCCTGCGGCCAGCGATTCAAGGTGGGAGAGGATTTGCGCGATCGTACCGTCGAATGCGGTGGTTGCGAACACCGTTTCAAAATCGACGACGAGGTCATCGTGCGGGGCCGCAAATTTTACCCGAGCGAGCACAAAAGCCATGAATTGAACCGCTTTCCGCGGATTCCATTGCTAGGAGGACAGGCGTCGATCGGCCTGCAGCCCGTTCGTTACAGCAGCATGCCGGATCCCGCAGTGCTCGAGCCGGCGACGCCGCAGCGGATCATCGCGGGAATCATCGGCGTGGCGGGTATGGCGATGATGTCGCTGTTGCTGATGTTCGGTGCCAGCCGCGGCGGGGCACTGGACGGGATGGTGATCACGAACCGGCTTCTGATGGCGGGATTCGTGAGTATTTTAGGAACCTTGCTGCTGGTTTATGCAAACCCGCGGGCGCGGATGAAAGCGTTGGGCGTGGGGCTGGCCATGAGTCTCGCCTTGCTGCTGTTGCCGTTCTTTTTCAAAACCGGATCGGTGCCGCTTGGCAGCCGGATGGCGGGTGCGCCGGGAACAAGCGCACCGGTGCGAAGCGCGCCAGTCCAGGAGCCCGGGGAGGACAGCGCGACCCTGGCTTTGCGGGCCCGGATCGGCACGGCTCCTCTGGTTGCGGAAATCCAGAAGCTGGCCTTGGAAGGGAGCGGCAAGCAGGCCGTCGGGCTGTGGTTCAGGGACTTGGGCGAGAGCAACCGCTTCCTGGTGAGGAATTATATTCTCCGGGTCACCGACGCGGACCCCGCTTCGCATTATTATCCGCGGGATGGCGGGGACTATCTGCTGGTCGTCACCGGGATCAGGAAATCGCTGACCGAACTCGCGGAGTTGACATCGGCGCTGGGGCGGACGGAAAAAATTTATACGGACCTCTCGGTGATCGAGGTCAGGGTGCGCAACGAGATTTTCATCGAGGGATTGATTGAAAAACTGTCGAAAAAAGACGATCCCGCGTTCTATGATTTGAACAGGCGGGAGCTGGAAAGCATCGATCTCGACCGGGTCAGGCGCGCGGTGCAGCGCCTGGCGGATGCCGAGCCGAAACTCTACCGCGCCGACATCAGCCGGAAGCTCATTTCGCTACTGGGACAGGAGGGCTTGGATTTCAAGGGGAACATTTGCAGCGCGTTGGCGGTGTGGTCGGAGTTGCCGGGACCGGCCAGCGAGGCCGCGCTGATCGTTGTGAAGGAGCTGGTCGCGAAAGGCGAAGCCGTTCCTCCCGAAATCGTCTCCCTGATGGTGAAGGAACGAAATACCGGAATTATTCCTATTCTCGATGAGCTATGGTTCAAGAATCCGATGGCGTGGGAGTCTCTTTACGCGGACCTCGGCCAGCCGGTCGAAGACACCGTGATCCGGCGGTTTCCGGACACCTCGGGGACCGTTCGCTATTCGGCGGTCCGCATTCTCGGCCGGGTGGGCGGAAGCCACAGCTTGCCGGTCCTGACGGCGGCGATGACGGACAAGGATTCCGAGCTGAAAGTCCTCATTGAGCAGTCCACGAAATCGATCGCCGCCCGCCTCGGGGAATAAGGGAAAGTCCGGTGGTTTGGAAAACTTCATGGGGACGATGATGAAATCGCCTTGTCGGCGGTGGCGCTTTCCTTAAATCTCTTGCGCCTCTCGTTTCGCGCGAAGCTGGGATAATCCGGGGGGAGAATTCCGGCGGCGTGGGGCGAGGGGTCTTTTTTTGGCAGGACTCTAACTTGGATCGGCCGCATGGGAATCGTGCAGCTGCCGTTTCCAGATGAAGCGGCGGAACAAGACCTTCACCGCAGCGGTGAACGGCACGGCCAGCAGCGCTCCGACGAAGCCGCCGAGAACCACCGACCAGAAGAGCATCGAGAAAATCACCGTCAGCGGGTGCAGCCCGACGGAATCGCCGACGATCTTGGGTGCGGTGACCAGCGAGTTGATCTGCTGGACGACGACGAAGATCCCGAGGACGCATCCGACATAAGCCCACGGGCTCATCCCGAAAGGCGCGACTCCCTGCGCGTGGAGCCAGGCGATGACGCAGGCGGGAATCAGGCAGAGAATATTTCCGATGTAGGGAATGACTCCGAGGATGGCCATGAAAACGCCGATCAAAAGCCCGTAGGGCAGGCCGAAAATTGTCAGCGCGATTCCAACCAGAATTCCATCGATCGCGGCGACGATCACTTGGCCGCGGAAGAACGAGACCAGATAGCCGTTGATTTCCTGGAGCGTTTCCACCAGCGAGGTCTTGAATCGTGAGGCCTTGAGCGGCACGTAGTCGTGCCAATGGCTCCGGATCGACGTCGAGTCCTTGAGGAAGAAGAACAGGTAGATCGGCACCATGATCATGCCGATGACGAGGCCGAGAAATCCCAGCACCTTGGTGGACCCCGCCGTCAGCCAGGTGCGGCCGGTTTTGAAAATCACATCGAGGTTTTCCATCACCATCCGCCCGCCGCGGGTGTGCTCGAAGAAATCCAGTGACTCGGACTTGAGCGATTTTTCATCCATCGCCACCGGGTTGCCCTGGTCATCGGTTTCTGTCAGAATCCATCCGATCGGTCCGCCTTGGTGGCGGACGCGCAGGTCGCGAAGCGAGCGGGCGAGCGCCGGGATGAGATGTTCCGCGTCCTCGTTGGACGCATTTTTTCCCGGTGCTGAAATCATCTCCCGCAGCGCGCCGCCACCCCGCTGGATGCCGGGCAGGACGGCGGCGACCAGCAGCGTCGCGCCTAGCAGGATCGCAAGGAAGAGCGTGATGACCGCCCACAGGCGGCTCAGCCCGCGTGCTTCCAGAAACCTAACCAAAGGATCGAGCACGTAAGCGACGATCCCGGCGACGATCAGTGGAATGAGTACGGGTTGGAGAAATCCGAAAACCTGACCCACCAGCCAGATTAGACCGACGAGCAGGGCCCCAAGGACCAGGATGGAAACTCCGGTGGCGGCGTTCCACAGGGTTTTCTGCTGAAAGGGAGTCGGGTAGCGCATGATCGGAAAAGTCTTGCGCGCTGTTATGAAGACTGCGGCGCGACTTACCAATTATAAAACATCCTGAATTTCGGAGACTTCCGCCGCCTGTTTGGCGATCTTGTCCAGCACCCCGTTGACGAAACGCCGCGAGTCGGTTGTGCCGAAACGCTTGGCCAGCTCGATCGCCTCGTTCATCGCCACCTTCGGCGGAGTCGCCGCGTGCAGGATTTCGTAAGTGCCCAGTCTCAAAATCGCGCGGTCCACCGGATCGATCCGCTCGGGCGCGAAATTCTCCACCACGGCGGCGAGCGTCTCATCGATCCGTTCTTTTTTCGCGAGGATGAGATCTACCAGCTCGTCCGCCTTTTTTTGTAGCTCGAGAATGTCCGCTTTCGAATCGCGAAGCCGTGCGAGATCCGCTTGTTCGGGAAATTTCTCGGGCTCCTCGACCATCCGCAGGCGGTCGGAAATCCGCTGCAAGCGGCGGATCGTCGCCGCCACGGCTTCCATTTGCCCGCGCAAGGCGGGAAAATCCTCCATGCCTTCGAGGAACCGGCGGCGTGCCGCGGCGAGATCGCGGTCAACTTTGAAAAGAACCTCCAGCGCGTCGCCGAAGCTTTCCGCCACCGAGGCGTCGTCGTCGTCCTTCGGCAGTCGCTCGAGCTTCGCAAACGAAGTGCTCCACCCCGATTCGAGCTCGGCGATCCGCTTGAGATCGATTTTCAAACTCTCCGCCTGCGGCCATGCGGTCAGCAACGTGCTCGCCAGCGACTGGCGCTCGACGAATTCGGCCAGGCGCCCCTCCCGCCCGTGGGCGAGGTGATGGACCGTGCGAAACGTCGCTAACTGAAGACTGCGGCGGTCCGATTCCGTGACGAAATCCCAGAACGGGCCGCGCAGCGCGGCGGGATCGGCGCCGCCTTCAAGATCCGCGCAGTAAAGAAACTGCACGACCGCCTCGCGGATGTGGCGGCGGCTAGGCATTGCGACGCTTTGAAGGGCTGGGGGTGCGAGGCATGGAGCGGTCGAGTTCCAGGAAAATATCTATCATCGACGTCGCTGCTCGTGCGGCTTCCTTGCCGCGGTTGAGCTGCGCGCCGATGCAGCGTGCGTAGGCCTGCTTCTCGTCGTCCACCAGCAAAACCTCGTGAATGACCGGCCGGAGCGATTTGACGGCGAGCTGCTGGAGCGCGTCTGTCACCGACTTGGCGACCAGATCCGCGTGTTCGGTCGAGCCGCGGATGATCAGGCCGAGCGCGATGACGCAGGCTGGCGGATCGCGGTCGAGCAGGGTGGCGACCATCACTGGAATTTCAAAAGCGCCGGGCACGCGGATCAGATCGACGCGGCCTTGTGGCACCAGTTCGCCGAGTTCTTCGATCGCGTTTTCTACCAGCGCGTCCGTGAATTGCTCGTTGTATTTCGAGGCCACGATACAGATCCGGACTTTGGGTCCGATCATACGGGGTTTGGGCGGCAGCGCTATCGACATGCGCGGGGTATGGCGGGCGATCGCGGAAAAGTCAACCGACAGGGATTGAGTTTCATCAATGGTGCGAATTTCGCTTGGCGGACAAGGCGGGGGAACGAAGATCCGCTCATGGTTTCATTCCACGAGGCGCTGGAGCTCCTTTTAAAATGCCCGTCCTTGATGGCGGTGGAGCGCTGTCGTTTGGAGAACGCGGCCGGGAGAATTCTGCGGGAAAACGTGACTGCGGACCGCGCTGTGCCTGCGTTCGACCGGGTGATGATGGACGGCTACGCGCTGCGTGTCGCCGACTGGCAGGCGGGGCACCGCTTGTTCCGGGTGACAGGATCGGCCCCGGCGGGGCGTGCGGGGGGCGCGCTTTCGGTGGAAATCGGCACCTGCGTGGAAGTGATGACCGGCGCGCCCTGCCCGTCTGGAGCCGACTGCATCGTGCCGGTGGAAGAAGTGGTCGGCACCGAGCCAGGCACCGTGAAATTTTCCGAATCCGCAGATCCGGTCGCGGGTTGTTTCATTCATCGGGCCGGCAGCGATGCTCTGGCGGGAAAGGTTCTGTTGGAGTCCGGTGTCCTGCTAGGCTCGCGTGAAATCGGCGTCGCGGCTTCCTGCGGCGCGGCGTGGCTGGAAGTTTCACGCGTCCCGAGAATCGCGGTGTTAGCGACCGGCGACGAGCTCGTCGCCGTGGATGAATTTCCCGCTTCCCATCAGATCCGGCAGTCCAACGCCCACTCGCTCGCCGCCGCGCTGAAACTCGGCGGCTATCCGCCGCAGCATGTCGGGGTGCTGAATGATGAGATTTCCGCCGCGCGGCCGGTCATCGAAGAGCTCCTCGCCATCCACGACTGGCTTGTCCTAACGGGAGCTGTGTCGAAAGGCGCGCGGGATTTCGTGCCCTCGCTGCTCGCGGAACTCGGCTGCCGGAAAGTCTTTCACGGCGTGGCGCAGCGACCGGGTAAACCGGCCGGCTGCTGGATCGGTCCGGGCGGGCAGATGATCATGGCGCTGCCGGGAAATCCGGTCTCGGCGCTGACCGGGCTGCATGCGTTCGTGTTTCCGGCGCTCGCCGTGGCATCCGGCTTGCCGCGTCCGTCGCTCCGCCGCGTGGTCATGGACGATCGCGCGATGCAGCTTTCCGGGTTCACGCGCCATCTGCCAGTCACGCTCCGCGCCGATGGCCGGGCCGAACCTGCGGCCACGGGTAACAGCGGCGATTTCATCGGCTTGCTCAACAGCGACGGATTCGTCACCCTGCCACCAGGTGGCGAAGTGAGCACCATTTCCGCCGCCTTCCCATTCACCCCATGGCTATGAATCCTAACGATCAAAATTTCACCCACGTCCGCGAGGGCCAGCCGACGATGGTGGACATCACCGGGAAATCCGCGAACCGCCGCACCGCCGTGGCCGAGGCGCGCATGGAGCTGGGCGCGGAGATCATCGCTAGATTTCAGAACAACGACCTGCAAGGACCGAAAGGACCGGTGTTCCAGACCGCCATCATCGCCGGCACGATGGCGGTGAAGAAGACCAGCGAGCTGATCCCGTTCTGCCATCCGCTGTCGGTCGAGAACTGTGAGTTTCAGATCATTCCTAACGGGACTGGTGTCGCGATCCGCTGCGAGGTTTCCACCACCGGCAAAACCGGCGTCGAGATGGAAGCGATGACAGGGGCCAGCGTCGCCGCGCTGACCGTTTACGACATGTGCAAGGCGATGAACAAAGCGATCCGCATCCACGACCTGCGGATCATTTCGAAAACCGGCGGCAAGTCCGGAGATTTCCACGCATGAAACCCGAATCGAAACTCCGCGGTCTCGTGTTAGCAGGTGGCCGCAGCTCGCGGATGGGCAGCGACAAGGCCGCGCTCGTCCATCCGGACGGCCGGACTTTGCTGCGGCGCTGCCATGATCTTTTGCGCGAAGCCGGCTGCGAAACGATCGCGATTTCCCTCCGCCATGATCAGGAAATCCCCGGCGGTCTTGAGGGCGTGGAAATCGTCCGCGATCCGGAAGGCGCAAGCGGCGGTCCGATCGCCGGAATTGTCGCCGGGTTGCGCCTGGACTCGGCCGCCGACTGGCTCGTCCTCGCTTGCGACCTGCCCCGGCTGGATGCGGCGACGCTCGCCCATCTGGTCGGGGCGAAACAAGCGGACGAGAAATTCCTCGCCTACCGCAGCGAGTTCGACGGGCTACCGGAGCCGCTGTGCACGCTCTATTCTCAAGCGGCGCTGCCCGTTCTGGAGCAGGCCCAAGCCGATGGTTTCCGCTGCCCGCGAAAGATCCTCATCCGCAACGATTGCCGCCTGCTAGAGCCGGTGACGCCGCGCGCGCTCGACAACGCCAACACGCCCGAAGACTGGGCCACCGCGAAAATCCCATGACCGTCACCGTCTGTTACTACGGCCTCCTCGCCGAGCGCCGCGGACTCGGGGACGAGCGAGTCACCAGCTCCGCGACCACGCCCGCCGCGCTTTACGCCGAGCTGGATGCCGTGCACGGACTCGGGCTTTCGATCACGGATTTCCGCGTCGCGGTGAATGACGAGTTCGTTTCCTGGGAGCACCCGCTTGGGGAAGGTGATCGCATCGCACTGCTGCCCCCAATGTCCGGCGGATGACAGATTTGAATAAGGAAAACAGGAAGACAGGAAAAGAATTCCTGAGTGATCCCTTCCTGCTTTCCTGCCTCCCCCATTCAATCATTTTTTCGAAGGCTTAAGAATTCATAACGTTCAACTCGATTCCGTAATGTCATCCTCTATCCACTTTTCACTTGTCGGCCACGCCATCGACATTCCGTCGCTGGCGGCGGAGCTTGGCGATCCCGCTGCCGGGGCGGTGGTGACCTTCGACGGGCGGGTTAGAAATCACAATGCCGGCCAGCCGGTGAGCCACCTGGAATACCAGGCCTATCCAGCGCTCGCGATTTCGACCGGCCAGCGCATTCTTGAAGAAGAGGCGGCGCGCCACGGTGTCCTCGCGGTGCAGGCGGCCCATCGCACCGGACCGCTCGCCATCGGCGAGGTCGCGGTCTGGGTCGGCGTGGCATCCGCCCACCGCGGGCCGGCGTTCGATGCGGCGCGTGCGATCATGGAGCGCTTGAAATACGAGCTTCCAGTCTGGAAAAAAGAAACCTACGCCGACGGCCGCACCGATTGGGTCGGCCCGGATAACAAGTCCGCAGAGACCGGCAGGGCGGGGGAGGGGATTCCCGAGTGGCGGGCCGAGCTGTTGGAAATCTGGATTTCCGAGGGCAACGACTTCCGCGGTCGCCATGAGCTGGGACGCCTCGACCACGGCATCCGCAGCGTTTCAGAAGTCGAGTGCGTCGCCGGCATGGGCCTGCGTGGCGACCGCTATTTCGGCTACAAGCCGGACTTCAAGGGGCAGGTGACATTCTTCGATGCGGATGCCGTGCAAGCGGTGCGCGACCGTTTCTCGCAGCCGGAACTCTCCAGCTCGCTCTTCCGCAGAAACCTGATCGTTCGCGGAGTGGATCTGGCGGAATGGGTCGGCAAGCGGTTCAGTTTCCAAGGCGTCGAGTTTGAAGCCAGCGAGGAATGCAAACCCTGTTACTGGATGGACGAGGCCGTCGCTCCAGGTGTGGAGGAATTCCTCAAGAAGAATTTCCGCGGCGGCCTGCGGGCGCGGATTCTGTCAGATGGAGTTCTGGCGGTTGGCCGATGACCTTGCTCACGCCCGCCGGGTGATGCTGATGAGGTTGGCGAGTTTCTGGCAGCATCCCGCCAGCTGCGGATCCTCACGGATTTCCTCAAGCGTCCACGGCAGGCGAAGGCGCCAGTTTTCCCCGCCGGAAGTGCCGGGGTGGTTGAACTGATCGTCGAGGCCAAAGAGCTCGGTGATCATCAACGCGGCGTAGCGCGAGTTGGAGGCGAACAGCGCCTTGATGAGTCGCAGTCGGACGCCTTCGGTGAATGGCGGCCAGGGCGCGTGGTCGCCTAACGGAATTCCGGCGAATTCGGCGAGGATGCGCAGCGTGTTCTGCGCCCCGCCGACGGCCCAGCCGGTTTGCTCGGTGGGGTTTTCCTGATGCTGTTGGATGACGCCGAGGCAGCCATGCCAGATTCCGTTGATCGGGTCGTGGTCATGGGTGGAGTAGGTGGCGAAGGAGTTTTCCGGGAACGAGTTGCCGGGAGTGGGGTGGCCGTGCTCGTTGCAGTCCCAGTGCGGAATCCGATAGCCGGCGATCCCGAGATCCGCCAGGTGGGGACGGACGTAGTCGGGCACCCAGCCGAGGTCTTCCGCGATCACTTCGCAACCCTTTGCGGCTGCTAGAATAGCGCGCAGCCGGACATCGCCGTCGTCGCGGTTGGCGGCTTTGTTTTCCACCGTGTCGTCAGGCCGCAGGAACCAGCGCGGCAGACGTCCGCCGTTGATCGCGGCCGCCTGCTCGTGGCCTAGCCCGATGAATTCGTGGTTAAGCTCCGGCCGCCACGGGAAGGCGTAAATCCGATAGAATCCGAGGATATGGTCGAGCCGGAACATCTGGAAAATCCGCGTCAGCCGCGTGATCCGCTTTTTCCACCAGGTGAAACCGTTGGCCTGCATGTGGTCCCAGCGGTAAAGCGGGATGCCCCAGTTCTGGCCCCATTGTTGGAAAAACGGATCGTCCTGGCTGTTTCCCTCGGAAGGCGAGCCGCCACACCAGTCGAGGTGGAATTCGCCCTGGTTGAAAAACACGTCGCACGAATGCCAGCTGATCCCGATGGGCACATCGCCCATCAGTTTCACCCCGCGCAGATCCGCGTGGGCGCGTAAGGCGAGCCATTGGCGGAAACACAACCACTGCACGAACGCGAAAAACCCGAGCCGGTCGTCCATCATGGCCCCATCCCGCGAACGTTGTCTGTCGATGAATTCCCGCGCCTTCTTTGGGGTCCGGCAAGTGTCCGGCCATTTGTCCCAGGTTAAATTCTCGCCGTGAAGTTCCATCAGAAAGCGGAACAGGCAGTAGTCGCCCAGCCACTCGTCCTCCTGCTTGCGGAACAGCGCGAACTCTTTCACCAGCACGGATTCCGCCTGGTCGAACCTCGACCACGCCAGTTCCAGCAGGTTTCGTTTCGCGCTCCGCACCGCCGGATAGTTCACCAGCGGCGACATTCGCGCGCCTTGCAGGCGGTCCCGCGCCAGCGCGACGTCCGACTCCTTCAGGCCGGGGATTTCCGCCGCCTCGCACGCCAGGTAAATCGGATCCAGCGCGACCGAGGAAATCCCGCTGTATGGACTTTCCTCCGCGCCGTTCTCATTGATCGGCAGAAGCTGGATGAACCCCACCTGGTGCTCCGCAGCCCAGTCGATCCATTCCCGCAAGGCCAGCGTGTCGCCGATCCCGAGATCGCCCTCGCGGCGTGGGGTGAAAGCGGGAATCAGGATGCCGGCGCGGCGTTTTTCGGGTGGGTGCACGCGCACGATCTTGGCAGATTGCGGTGGCCCGTAAACCTTGAAATCTCCAGCCGCCTAATGGAAATTCAGTTCTTTGACAAGTCATCAGGATCGGTTACCCTCAATGTCGGCCAAGGCCACAATCGATTCGATAAACCAACCAACCAACATCATGAAAAGCAAACTCTGGATTCCTGTGCTCGCCCTGCCCCTCGTGTTTGCAGCTTGCGAGGCCAAGAAAACCGCTACTGAGAAAATGGAGGCCGGTGCCGAGAAGATGGCTGAAGGCATGAAGGACATGGCCAAGGAGACCGACAAAAAGCTGGATGAAGCCAAAACCGACGCGAAAGCGGCGATGGAAAAAGCCGGCGAGAAAGCCAAGGAGGCGACCGCCGAGGTCAAGGAAAAGGCCGCCGAGGCCACCGAAGCCACCAAGGACGCTGCCGCGAAAGCCTTGGAAGAAGCCGCCGAGGCCGCAGAGAAAGCTGCTGAAAAGCTCAAGGACACCGTTCCTCCCGAGTAGTTTCCAAACACGCGGCTCCACGCGAACCGCATCGCTCAAGCAAGCGGGTCTCCCGAAATGGATGACCCGCTCTTTTGGCGGGAAATTCCACGGATTTGACGAATTTCCATGGTTTTGGCCCCGAAGATTGACGCCTCGCACTTCGCATGCACAATCCCGCCGTCGGGCGGAAGAGCCGCATCGGCATTTCGAAACAAAGTCATGACTACCATCGCCATCAACGGATTCGGCCGCATCGGCCGCCTTGTTTTCCGTGCCCTCGTCGAACAAGGCCACCTCGGAACCACCTTCAACGTCGTCGCCGTCGGTGACATCGTTCCTGCCGACAACCTTGCCTACCTCCTGAAATACGACTCCACGCAGGGTCGCTTCGCAGGCACGGTTTCCTCGAAGAAATCCTCCCCGGAACTCGAAGAGGACGACATCATTGTCGTCAACGGCCACGAAATCAAAGTCGTCAGCGCCCGCAGCCCGGAAGGTCTGCCATGGAAAGAGCTCGGCGTGGATGTCGTCATCGAGTCCACCGGCCTCTTCACCGAAGCGGAAAAAGCCAAGGGCCACATCACCGCCGGTGCCAAGAAAGTCATCATTTCGGCACCTGCCAAGGGTGAGGACGCGACCTTCGTCGTTGGCGTCAACGACGATCAATACGATCCGTCCAAGCACCACATCATCTCCAACGCGAGCTGCACCACCAACTGCCTTGCGCCGATCGTCCACGTCCTTCTCAAGGAAGGTTTCGGCATCGAAGAAGGTCTGATGACCACCATCCACTCCTACACCGCGACCCAGAAGACGGTCGATGGTCCTTCCAAGAAGGATTGGAAAGGTGGCCGTTCCGCCGCCATCAACATCATCCCGTCCACCACCGGCGCGGCCAAGGCCGTCGCTCTCGTTTGCCCGGCAGTGGCAGGCAAGCTCACCGGCATGTCGTTCCGCGTGCCGACTCCGACCGTCTCGGTCGTCGACCTCACGGTGAAGACCACCAAGCCGACTTCCCTCAAGGAAATCACCGCCGCCCTGCAAAAGGCGTCGGACACCTACCTCAAGGACATCCTCGGCGTCACCGGCGACGAAGTGGTTTCCACCGACTTCATCCACGACAAGCGCTCGTCGATCTTCGACGCCGGCTCCTCCATCGAGCTGAACTCCACGTTCTTCAAGCTCGTCAGCTGGTATGACAACGAGTGGGGCTACTCCAACCGCGTCATCGACCTCCTCACCGACGTCGTGAAAAAGGGAATCTGATTCCACTCGGTAGAAATTGTTTTGAAAACGGCAGCCCTCGCGGGCTGCCGTTTTTTTGTGGGGGCGAGTCGCGCGCTCCGGAGTGCGGCACGCCCTGCTGCCGCCGGGGGCTGGAAGCTCTGCTCCATGCGGCGCGGAGCTCTTCAAAAATATTTTGAAATATTTCGAGCCTGCCCCGCCATTTGACCCACCCCCTGGGGTA
>CANHPN010000069.1 GCA_947462535.1 Akkermansiaceae bacterium
CTGTCCTCTGTCCTCTGTCCTCTGTCCTCTGTCCTCTGTCCTCTGTCCTCTGTCCTCTGTCCTCACTGCTCCGCGCTGTGTTCGTTGTAGTAGGCGAAGCCTTCGTCGACGCTGGGGAAGAAGTGGAGTTTGCCTTTGACCATGACGCCGGCGTCGTCGCAGTGGGCTTTGATGAAGTTGGGGTCGTGAGAGACGATGATCATGGAGCGGTCGCGGCGCTTTTCGAAGAGTTCGATCTGGCAGCGTTCGTGAAAGCGTTGGTCGCCGACGGCGATGACTTCGTCGATGAGGTAGCAATCGAACTCGATGACCATGGAGAGGGCAAAGGCGAGGCGGGCGCGCATGCCGGAGGAGTAGCTTTTGACGGGTTCGCGCAGGTAAGCACCGAGTTCGGAGAACTCCTGGACAAACGGGATTTTGTCCTCGGTGGTGGTGTTGTAAATCCGGCAGATGAAGCGGAGGTTGTCGAGGCCGGTGAGGGTTCCTTGGAAGCCACCGGCGAAGGCGAGCGGCCAGGAGACGCGCATGGAGCGGGTGACCGTCCCCGAGCTGGGGCGCTCGGCACCGCTGATGAGGCGGATGAGGGTGGATTTGCCACTGCCATTGCGGCCGAGGATGCCGATTTTTTCGCCGCGCCGCACCCGCAGGTTCACGTCGTCCAAGATGACGCGATCGCCGCCGTGCATCGGGTAGCGTTTGGTGACGTGGCTGAGGTGGATCATTGGGTAAAGCTGAAATGGGAAAGCAGAAAGCTGAAACGGGATTGTTGAAAGACGGTCTCGCGCTAAGCCGCCAAAAGCAGAGGAATGGCAAAAGGGCTGAAGAAACGTATTTCTTCAATTGAATCAAAAATCCTCTGAAAAACTTTGTGTCTTGGCGCCTTTGCGCGAGTCCCTCTTTTGATTGAAGCGAAACGCGGAGGCGGGGAGGGCGCGGAGGAAGACGCGAAGTGGAAAAAGGATTTTCGGAGGCCTGAGTTCGGAGTTCACCGGCTCCTGGCTCCTGGCTCCTGGCTCCTGGCTCCTGGCTTTAGTGCTGGTGCTCTTTAACCCCGGCGATGAGCATGCTGAGAATGCCCCAGGCGACGAGGCCGAGGACGAAGGTGGTGATGATACCGCGGAAGCGCTTGGGGTAGACGGCTTCGTCGGGGAGGCTGGGCTTGGCGATGGTTTCGAGGTAGAGTAGCTGGCGTTGGGCTTCGTTGCGGGCCTCTTCGAGCGAGGCGAGGGCGGAGGCGAGTTGTTTTTCGGCGAAGGCGCTCTCGAGGGCGAGTCGTTCGTATGCGGCGGCCTTGCTGGCGAGCGAGTTTTCGCCGCCGGTGATTTTTTGGGTCTCCTTGTCGATTTCGTTTTTCAGGTTGTCCGCCCGCAGCTTGAGGGTGGGTGGATGCGGGCTGTCGGGCGCAAACGCATTGAGCTGCGCTAGCTGGGCTTGGGTTTTTACCAATTCCTGCTGCAGGCGGGAGATCTGGTCAAAATGGAGCTCGGTCTGGCGTTCGGGATCGACGACCGACTCGGTATTGCGGTAATGGGAGACAGCAAGAGCGGCGGCTTTGGCTTTTTGCTCGGCGTCCTTGACTTCATTTTCGGCGAAGCGGACGAGGTCGTTGCGGCCGCGTTGGTTGAGCACGTTGACCAAGTGTTCCGCTTCGCCCAGCAGGAGCTGATTGATCTCAAGCGCCTGCCTGGCGGAAAAGACAGAAGCGGAGAGTGTGGTGATTCCGGAGATGGGATCCACCCTGACGGTCACCCGCTGCAGGTAGTATTCGAAGAGGCTCTCCTGGGCGTTGTCCCAGCCGAGAGGGTTGAAGCGGCGGAGGAGGTCGATCTGGTGGCTTTGCCATGAGGCCGCGAGATTGAGTTTGCGGTTGAGTTGTTCGAGGGCGTCGCGCGACTTGACGTAGTCGCTGACGGTGTAAACGTCTTCCTGGGCGCGCGAGAACCCGCTGAAGCCGGCACCGCCGAGCATGGCCCCGAGGCCACCGCTGGCGCTTTTTTTGTTGGGGCTGCGGACGACGTAGCTCGCTTCAGAGACATAGATGTCACTGGCGTAGAAGCCGAAGTAAGCGATCGCGAGCAGCGTCGGGATGGCCACGCACAAGTGGAAAAGCAGGTGGCGGCGGAAAAATCCGTGGGCCTTGGGCGGGACTGGCACCGAGGCGTTTTCTGGATTTTCATGAATCGTGAGAGTGGACATGACGGAGAATGGATTGCCGGGGATTTCAGGCTTTGAGAAATGAACAAGGAGGACGAGGAGGCTTGCTCAATTGGACAGCGTGTTGACCGAAGCGGCGGTGCCGACGGCGCTGATGGCAGGGGCGAGGAAGGTGTTCGTGAGGCTCATAAACTTCTGCACGCTGGAGCTGCCAGCAGGGGCGTAGTAGATCAAATCCCGGTCGCGCACCGTGAAATTGTTGGCATAGAAAAACCCTCGGGGGTCGCGCAGGTCGAGCTGGTAAATGACGGGGGCCGTGACGCCGTCGCCCGCGAGATTGGTTTTGCCCAGGGCGCGGAGGAGGGCGACAGGCTCCTGACGATAGAGAAAGATGGTGGCTGGGTTCGCCTGCATGTCGGTGGGTCCACCCGAAGCAGCGACCGCACCCGCGAGGCTCAGATCCTCGACCGTGATCGGGTGCGAGCCGACGCGACCGGTGGAGCCGAAGCTGAGGAAATTGAGCTCCCTTTTCCGTAAAATCACGGTGTCGCCAGGGCGGAGGGAGATGTTTTTGGCAGGGATGTCGTAGATTTCCTGGAGGGGGTCGGAGCGAGTGGCACCGCTGCGCGTCACGCTGACCATGGTGTCATAGGGAGCGGAGGTGCTGCCTCCTGCGGCGGCGATGGCATCGACCAAACGGGTGCCAACCAAAGAAATCGGGACTTGGTGGGGGGCTTTCACATCGCCCGCGATGCTGAGCAAGTTGCCACCCTTGCGATCCGCCAACGAGACCACCACTTGGGGGTCGGCGGTTTTCTTTTTCAGCCCTTCCTTGATGTCGTTTTCGAGGTCCCCAGTCAGGCGGCCGAGGGCACGCACCCTGCCGACAAACGGCACGGAGATTTCCCCGGTGCGATCGACAGTCTGGGGCGGCAGCGCGGTCATCGGATTGACCGCGAGAGTACCTGACGCGAGCGAGGGGCCGAAGAGCGAGGCGTCCGTTTCGTAAATGGCGACGCTAATCACGTCGCCAATGGCAATGGCTTGCGAGCCTGCGGCACCAAAGCCTTCCAGGCCGCGCTGGCCGAACAGATTGTCCGACTTGCGACCGCCGGCCGAAAGATACGGCACTTTGGAGCAGCGCGCGGTGATCGTCCGCAGCACCTGGTCATTGACGGGAATCAGCTGGTAAGAGGGATTGCCCGATTCTTGCCCAGCCCCGCGGTAGATCTGGGAGCCGGATGGACCGGAGCTGGGCAGGAAGGTGCAGTTGGAAAGCCAAGGTAACGCGATGGCAGCGGATGCCAGGCGTAAATAGGGAGTTTTGAAGAGGTTCATGTTGGTTTTTCTTGCGGGGACACTGCCGCCCTTGGTCGCGGCGGATTGCTCACCGAACCATTGATTTTTCGAAAGTTTGTCTGCCTGGTCGCAGGTTGACCTACATGCACCGGGGAGGCCCAGGTTCATGAAAAGCCGCCGGAGCGAATCAGCGAGAGCGCCTCGCAACACACAGCATAGGCTGCGGAGGTAAGCGAGTCATTTGATTGCGGGCCGTTCTGCATCATTTTGATACGGCTAACAAAGAAAATTAAAAAAATTCACTGCCGTCCCACAGGCTGGACATGACGAGCCCTGAGCCCATTGGTGATACCACTTCACGGCCTCCGCCTCTGCGTGGGAATGACTGAGCATGGTCCACTGCTGGTGGTTTGCGACGCGGGTCCGTTGATCCATCTGGCTGAGTTGGAGGCATTGTCTCTGGGGTCGGTCCCCACAGCAGAACAAATGCACCATTTTTGATGGCGAAATGTTACACTGCGGGGACCTCTCTGGAGGGGGGCCGACCCCAGAGAGGAAATTTTCGTCGTGCTGCTAGAAAAGACCCCAAAGCCTGCAACTTCTAGAAATACAAGGCCTCCCAGGGCCAAGTGACCGCTTCAAATCGCCCCCTGCCGCAAACGCCTTGTTCCCGACATCTTTCTCCAAGGTTGCCGATCGTCATCGAGGAATCTAACACACGTTGGCGGCTTACACGTGCCCAGCCCCCGCATTGGAGAAGTGCGTGCAACGCTTTTACCCGGACCGGGAAAGCTCTTCCCCCAGCGGGGAAAAGCTTTCCACGGGAGGGATAGGCTTTTCCCCCGGCGCGGAAAAGCTTTCCGCGGGCGGGATAGGCTCTTCCCCCGGCAGGGAAAAGCTTTCCACGGGCGGGATAGGCTTTTCCCCCGGCAGGGAAAAGCTTTCCACGGGCGGGATAGGCTTTTCCCCCGGCGTGGAAAAGCATTCCACCGCACCCGAATGTGTCAGGAGTGTCTCACGACTTCTTCCCTTCCCCACCCGCCGTCCCGGCTCCGCGCCCCTCACCCGAATCCCCGCCATCGTCCCGGCTCCGCGCTCCTCTGCGGCCTCTACGTCCCTGCGGTTAAAAAATCCCCGTCTCCCCGTCCAAAATCCATCATCCCATTTCCCCGCCACTTTCTCCTAGTGGCGTGTAAATTTCAAATTGTCGGATAAATTTGTAAACGTGCGCGGTTGCTCTCATCTGGGAGCGCAGACGTCCTCGTCGGCACGGCGAATGGGAGAGCCAACGAAAAAGCCGTAAGCGACGCCCTGTTGACACTTCATTCGCCAGCCAACGGGGACGTTGGCGTTCCCGGGGCATCGTCCGCCAAATTCAACTTTACACGAAACTCGCCATCTATCACCTATCCCGCTTGCCTAACCCCATCCTCCTCGCCGCCGCCATCGAGAAAATGCAGAGAGCATTTGGAGCAATCCGGGCGAAAAAGCTCCAGCAACGCCTCATGGAACTTCAAGCTGTCGATCACTTGGGGCAAATATCAGGGGGATCTGTCGCTGGTATTTGCAAGTATTTCGATAGTCTTGTATTCCTGCCCGGAGTGGGATTCAGCCACTGCGGCCGATGAGCGCCGTCAGGTCGGTTGCTCACCGCGGGCCATCACGACCTTGCCGGTGCGGACGGTCTCGATGATATTGAACTGCGAGAACATAGTGATCGCGGCGTCGATTTTCAGGCTGTCGCCGTTGAGCATGACGATCATCGAGGTGGGTGTGAGATCGACGGTTTTGCCGGAGAAATGCTCGGCGATTTGCAGGGCCTGCGAGCGCTCGGTCGGCGAGCACTGGATCTTGATGAGAATCATCTCCTTGGTCACCGAGTCGTCGAAGGTGTGCTCCGAGCAGTGGATGACGTCGATGAGTTTTCCGACCTGCATGATGATCTGCGAGAGCCCCTGCGGATCACCGGAAATGCCGATGGTCATACGGGAGAAGTTCACGTTCCGGCCCTCGGAAACGACGAGCGAGTCGATGTTGAAGCCGCGGCGCGAGAAGACCTGGCAGATCCGCATCAGGACGCCGGGCTCGTTGCTGACGAGAACGGATAGAGTGTGGGTCGGGCCGCGTGGAACCGCAGGAGCGGCGACGGGCGTGTCAGTGGTGACGATGGATTGAGGCATGGAGTGGAGATTTAAAATTTCAGATTCGGGATTCCGTCGGATCACGTGGAACCGACAGGCTTGGCCATCTTGGTTTTCGGCGCTTCGGTGATCATGTCTTCGAGGGCGGCACCCGCCGGGATCATCGGGAAGACATTGTCAGTTTTGACGCACTCGGCGTGGATGAGGATGGGGCCGTCGTTGTAGGCGAGGGCTTTTTCCAACTGTTTGGTGACATCCGCCGGGCGCTTGATGTGCACAGACGGGATGCCGTAGGCGGCGGCCAGTTTGCAGAAATCCGGGTTGCCGATGAGGTCCACGCCGGAGGTGCGGTCGTCATAGAAGAGCTCCTGCCACTGGCGGACCATGCCGAGGTAGTGGTTGTTGAGCACGACGATCTTGATCGGCAGCTTGTGGATTTGCGCGGTGGCGAGTTCGAACAAAGTCATTTGGAATCCGCCGTCGCCGGAGATGGAGATAACCATCTTATCCGGGCAGGCGAGTTGCGCGCCGATGGCCGCCGGAAATCCGAAGCCCATGGTCCCCGCACCGCCGGACGAGAGCCAGTGGTAGGACTCGTGGTTCTTGTAAAACTGCGCCGCCCACATCTGGTGCTGGCCCACGTCGGTGGAGACGATGGCCTTGCCTTCGGTGAGTTGATAGAGCTCGTCGATCACCTGCTGCATGCGCAAGCCGCCTTGTTTCTTATAGGTCAGCGGGAACTTCTTCTTGTAGCCGTCGAGCTTGGCGATCCACTCGCTGGTATCGAGCGGACCGATCTTTTCGTTGATCTCGGTAAGCACGGCTTTCGCGTCGCCGACGATCATGACATCCGGCACGATCATTTTGCCGGACTCGGCGGGATCGATGTCGATGTGGATGACTTTGGCATCCTTACAAAACTTGGCCGGCTGGCCGATGATGCGGTCGTCGAAGCGTGAGCCGATGTTGATGAGCAGGTCGCACTCGACCATCGCCTTGTTCGCGTAGGCGGTGCCATGCATGCCGAGCATGCCGAGCGAGAGCGGGTGGGTTTCCGGGAAAACTCCCTTGCCGAGCAGGGTCGAGGTGACGGGGCAATTCAGCGTTTCCGCCAGGTGCATGAGCTCCTTGTCCGCGCGGGCGATCATGCAGCCCTGGCCGGCGAGAATCACCGGGCGCTTGGCCTTGGCGATTAGATCGGCCGCTTGTTTCACCGCTTGCGGGCGAATCTTGAACGCCGTGGAAGGATCATAGCCTGGAAGGTTGAACGGCGGGTTCATGTCACCGGAAAACGGGCCTTGGGAAATGTCCTTCGGCACGTCGATGAGCACCGGCCCGGGGCGGCCGGTGGTGGCGATGTGATAGGCCTCGCGGGCGATCCGCGGCAGCGCGTTGGTGTCCTTGACCAGATAGTTGTGCTTCACCACCGGGATGGTGATGCCGAAAATGTCCGCTTCTTGAAACGCGTCCTTGCCGAGCATCCAGGTCACCGTCTGACCGCAAATCACCAGCATCGGCACCGAATCCATCATCGCGGTCATCAGCCCGGTGACGGTATTTCCGGCACCCGGTCCGGAGGTCACCAGCACGGCGGCGGGGCGGCCGGTGGCGCGGGCGTAGCCGTCAGCCATGTGCACAGCTCCCTGCTCGTGGCGGACGAGGATGAATTTCATCTTGGTCTTGACCGTCTCGAGCGCGTCGAAAATCGGGATGGCGGCTCCGCCGGAGTAGCCAAAAATGTATTCGATCCCGAGGTCGTCGAGGGTTTTGATAAGCGCTTGTGCGCCGTCCATTTGATTTTTACTCATGAAAATTGGGGTTGGCGGGCGAAAGCTGCGACATCCGCCTGAAAAAATCAACCAAAAATTGCCAATAATACGACAAGTTCGCATAATCCCCGCCTGAAGTAGCTTTGAAAATCACCAATTTTTGCCGAAACTGCGGAAAAATTCCGCTGCCGCTTCCAAAAATCGCCATCCTGATCCAATAGAAGCCCTCAAGATGTGAATTTCCCGGATTGCGTCCGCCGCTTTTCCCGACAAGGGTTGCAGCGTCGCCCATGAATTCACCCGCTTCAACCGCACCCCGGAGCGACGCCCGCCTCTGGGCGATCGCGCTCGGTTTGTCGTTACTGATCAACGCGGGAATCTTGCTGGCTGTCGGTTTCATTTCGCTGAAATCACAGGTATTTCGTAAAAAGCATCCCGTTCCACCAGTCATCGCCGCCGAGACGACGGTGACGATTTTCCCGGAAATGGTCGTGGCCGCCGCGGATTCCGAGCCGGTAGCTCCCGCAGCATCCGGCAAGCCATCGTTCGCCAGAACTTCCGAAGACCAGCTCGCCCCGGCTCCCGAAAAACCCGCGTTTATCGGCGAGCGAAATACCTTGGCGACGAGCGACCGGAGTCCTGACGCCACCGCGCCGCCGCTGCCTTCGCAGGCGGGAATCGCACCCAGGGACCGCGAGGATTTCGAGACCACGGAGAGCCGCTACCAAGACGGCAGCCTCGCCAGCGATCAAGTTTCAAAACCACTGCCACCGACACCGCAATCCCCCGCCGCCGCCAACACCGCCGATCCCGCGGTCGCGGAAATTTCCTCCCCCGGCGAACAAACGGACACGCCCGGACAGGACGATTCCAAATCAACCCCTCCGCCCCGCGAGCGTTTGATGGAGGGTCCGAATCCGGTCGATGTTCCGGTCCCGCAGGACGCTGCGGAAAGCGACGCGATCAAGCCCACCCCGCCGAAATCCCCCAAGGATGGCAGACCCGATCCCAAACCCGCCGACGCGCCGAAACCCGCGGCAACCGCCGCCGCCACCAACGGTCCCGGATTCCGCGGCTACCAGCGCAAGACCGCCATCGTCGGCTCGATTTCCCGCACCGGCCGCAGCGCCCTCGATGTGGCGGATTCGCCGCTCGGACGCTATCAGGCACTCATCAGCCGCGCCGTCGAGCAGGAGTGGCAGCGCAACTGCGTCAGGCACCGCGACTTCATCACCCCGGGATTCCTCACCGTCCGCTTCTTCGTCGAGACCAACGGCCGGGTGCGCTCCGTCCAGTTTGTCGGCGACATGGAAACCGGCGAGGTCCAGAAAGGCTTCACCCTTAACTCGATCCGCGACGCCGACATCCCCGCGATGCCCGCCGCAGTCCGAAAAGAATTCGCCAAGGAACCTCTCGAACTCATTTTCAACTTCTACTTCTAACTCACCGCCATGCTTGAATCCTCCAGCCTCACCCTCGCCGCAGCCAATCTCACCGGGATCAATATCGTTTGGGAATTCCTCGAAAAAGGCGGGGTTTTCATGATCCCGCTCGGCATCACCTCGATCGCGGGCATGATGGCAATCCTGTATAAACTCCTCTCTCTATCAAACAGCCGCGTGATCCCGGCCGCGCTTGTCCGGGAGGTGGGCCAGTTCCCGCAACGCATCGTGGCGGACAAGGCGGAGCCCATCCTCAAGGAGTTTGAAAAAGGCGCCAGCACCCTCGCCCGCCTCTCCGCCGTCGTCGTCAAACACCGCGGCAAGCCGCGCGCCGAAATCACCCACGCCGTGGAATCCGCCGCCCGCGAGGAAACCTTCCACCTGCACGCCGGCATCGCCGTCCTCGACACCATCATCACCATCGCGCCGCTGCTAGGACTTCTCGGCACAGCCTCCGGACTGGTCCGGATCTTCCAGGGCTTGGGAGACAACTCGGACCACCTCGCCATCGCCCGCGGCATCTCCGAGGCGCTCACCACCACTATCGTCGGCCTGGCCATCGCCGTGCCCTGCGTGGTTGCCCACGGCTACTTCATCCGCCGCATTGAAATGCTAACGGCCCGCCTGGAATCCCTGCTGGCGGATCTCGCATCCGCTTGCGAAAAGCCCAACCCGAACGCCTGATCCGCCGTGCGTTTCCATCGTCCCAAAACCACCCGCAGCCAGATCGCGGTCATCCCGATGATCGACATTCTCTTCGTCCTGCTCGTCTTCTTCATCGTTTCCACGGCCTTCAAAAAGCCGCGGGACGTGCTGCGGATCGAGCTGCCGACCGTCCGTGAAATCCCGTCCGACACCGTCGCCGACACGCGCTCGACCATCGTCTTGGACGCCGTTGGAAACGTCACCCTCGATTCCCTCGCAGTTCCGGAAGGCTTGCTGCAATCCTATCTCACGGCCTATCAGAAACAGAACCCCGGCCGCAAGCTCGAACTCGAAGCGGATAAGAACATCCCCCTCGAGCGCCTGCTCAAAGTCTGGGACGCCCTCACCAAAGCCGGCATCCCGATCAAAGAAGTCCCCGCCCGCATCAAGGTTTCGAAATAACATCTTCCCGGATGCATGACGCCCGCGCCCATCCCGGCAGGCATCTACTCCCGCGCTTTCGGCAGCACGCGGCCAAACGCCACTCGCCAGCCGGTCAGTGCCGAGGTATTGAAATAGACGCGTCTCGGTGAGCCGTTGAACTCGTAGGTCACTTCGCCCGCCGTCCGGCTCAGGATCGTCCCCACCGCGCCACTCAAGCTGGGGTTTTGGAGTTGCCGCGGATCCACGAAATCCAGCTTCGGATCGATATGAAACGCGGTCAGCCCATCCGCAGTGAGCGCGTAGAACAACGACCCTGCCGGCAACTTCAGCCGCTTGTTGAGCAACTGGCTCAGATCATCCACGAAAATCGAGGCACCGATTCCGCCCACCACCCCACCGTCCTTTTTCACGGGCACCGCAATGATGACCGACTTCTCCGCCGTGGATTTGCTGACCACCAAATCTCCGCACACCACCTCGCCGGCCATCAGTTTTGGAAAGTAGGCGCGGTCACTCAACTTCTGGCCGACCAGCCCTGCGGCGGATGTATAATACGTGCCATCAAGTTGGACGAACCATAGCACTTGCGGCAGCGCCTGCGGCACGGACGCGCTCACCAACCGCTCCATCCGCTCCCATTGTCCCGATTGCACCTCCGCCGTCCGGGCCAGGATTTCGAGCGTGTGCCGGGTCTGCGACAAATGCGCGTCCGCCAGACTTCCGACGGCGGAGAGCAGCGCCTGATCGTAAGCGGCTTCCTTGCTGGCGGGCGACTCGGCCTTTGCCGGGGCGGGGGCGGAAGACACCAGACCGGACGTCACAATGAACAACCCGACGAGTAGGGAGATATTTTTCATGGAGGTCCACTTGGTTTCCGGCGACATCATCAACAAGCCACATTTCCCACGGTTTTCAAGCGGCCGTCCGCCCCCCCGATTCAACCCGAAATCCGAAGTTGAACGAATGAAGAACAGAGTTTGTGCAAACGCCCGGCGGCGGCCATTCTCGGGCATGCCGCGCCCCCGCATCTCGACGAACCTGGCCATCTCGGCCGACGGGAAAATCTCCTCCTCGCCGCCCCGGCCGTCCGGCTGGACCTCGCGGGACGACCACGCCCGGTTGCTCGAATTGCGGCGAAATGCCGACGCGATCCTGGTCGGGCGCGGCACGCTGGACGCCGACCGGATGACGCTCACGGTGCCCGGAAAAGCGGTTCAGCCGCTGCGCTGCATCGTTTCGCGGTCGGGCAAGCTCGATCCGGCGCACCCGGTCCTCAGCCAACCCGGCGGCGAGATCCATCTGCTCGCCACCGGCGATTTCGCGGGGGATGTGGATTTAAAAGTCACGATCCACCGACAGACGCTGGCCGGATTTCTCGAAACGCTGGCGACGGAATATCATGTCAGACAGCTCCACTGCGAGGGCGGCGGCGAGCTGGTGCGGACGCTGGCGGAGCTGGACGCGATCGATGAATTCCACCTCACGCTCGCCGGGCACACGCTGTTCGGCGGCTTCGCGGCCAGCACGGCGACCGGGATTCCTGCGGAGTTTCTGCCGAAATCGGTCGGTTTTGACATCAGCGGCTTCGACCCGCGGCCCGCTGCCGGGGAGTGCTTTCTCAGCTATACGCGCGGCTGATCCGCCTCAATGCGCCGGCTTTTCCGCGTGTTCCGCTGGTGCCGCGTGTTCGTCATGCGCGCTGGCTGCGGCGTGATTTTCGTTGAGCTGCTTGGTGCCTTGTGGGCCTTCGAACTCATGGCGCTCGCAGGAAACGGCAAACAAGGAAACGGTCACAAGCAGGGTCGAGAATGATTTCATCGCGCCGCTTCAATAGCCACTCGCCCGCGAAACGCAACCCCCAAGGCGCTTGAAATTCACGGCTGCGCGAGCCAGCCCGCCACCGCGTGGGCGGCACGCTCGTGGGCACCTTTTCCACCGAGTTTCGCCGTGGTTTCCGCGAGCCGCGCCCGCAAGGCCTCGCGCTTGGCCGGGGAGTCGATAAATCCTTTCAACGAGCGCGACACGGATACCGGTTCGGCTTTGGCTTGGATCAATTCCTCGACGACGCCTTCACCGGCCAAGATGTTGACCAGGCCGATGTGCTCGATTTTCACCAACATCCTGGCTAGCATGTAAGTCAAAGGAGCGACGCGATAGACGAGACAGTACGGCACCCCGTAATACGCCGACTCCAGCGTCGCGGTGCCGCTGGCGACCACCGCGCAACCCGCCCGCTGCATCAGCGAGTGGCTTCCGCCGGTGGTGACCGCGATCAACTCCCCCGCCCCGGCCTGCGCCATCAAGCCGCGGATCTGCTCCGCGAGCTTCGCGGAGGCGGCGGGGACTTCGAATTTCAAGTCGCCGTCCGAGGACTTCAGCCGTTTCGCCGTTTCGACCATCATCGGGAAAAGCCGGGCGACCTCGCGCTCGCGGCTGCCAGGAAACAACCCGACGAGCCGATCGTCGCGACGCGACGCAGGAAGGCGTTTTTCCTCCAGCTCGTCCACCAGCGGATTGCCGACGAAGGTCGCTTTCAGTCCGGCGGCCTGGAAAATCGGCGGTTCGAAGGGAAACAGGCAGAGCACTTCATCCAGCACCCGCGCCATGACCGGGATGCGGCGCTTGTTCCAGGCCCACACTTTCGGGCTGATATAGTAAATGATCCGAGTCTGCGGGCACTCGCGTTTCACCGCCTCGGCGAAACGCAGGTTGAAGCCGGGGTAATCGATTAGCAGCAGGACGTCCGGACGGAATTGTTTCAACTCCTCCAGCATCTCGACAAACCGCCGTTTGAACCAGCCGTAGCGTTTCAAAACCTCCCAGACGCCCATCACTGCGGCGTCCTCGACCCAGTCGCGCAAGCCGGGTCCGACGATCTCCGCCATTTCCGGGCCACCGGCACCGTGGATTTTCAAATCCGGCACCATTTGCGCCAGGGAGCGCAGCAAGCCCGCCCCGTGGGCATCCCCGCTCAACTCCCCCGCGACCACGTAAACCCGTTTCGACATGCGGCGGCAAACTAGGCAAGCCGCCGGGCTCTGGCCATTACAAATCCACCCACCACCCCGGAACTCGCCCCAAATCTGCGGAAATCGTAAAACTTCCCGAGTTCCGCATTGATTTCGACGCCACTGCCGCTTTGATCAGCCCCCGCAGCTTTCCGTATTCCCCATCATGTCCGCAGATCCCACTGAATCTCCCGTCCCGCTTGCTGAAATTTCACAAGGACCCAACGCCTTCGAAGCGTTCCTCGACCGCAACCAGAAGGGCATCGTCGTTTTTGCCATCCTTCTGGCGATCGGAGCCGTGGCACTGGTAATTTACCGCGGCGTGGAAACCAGC
Organism: Akkermansiaceae bacterium; assembly: GCA_947462535.1. Lineage (GTDB taxonomy): Bacteria > Verrucomicrobiota > Verrucomicrobiia > Verrucomicrobiales > Akkermansiaceae > Luteolibacter. The sequence continues at coordinate 13,237 of CANHPN010000069.1, forward strand.
CGCCAGCAAACCGCAGGAGCCGCACTCACCAAAGCCGCAGATCTCACCGCCCTCCAAACCGTCGTCACCGAGCACGCCGGCACCACCGCCGCCGGCAGCGCGATGGTCCTCCTCTCTAACAGCCAGTGGACCGCAGGCAAACAGGATGACGCCATCGCCACGCTTCGGAAATTCATCGCCGACTCGCCCGAGCACCCGGCGATTCCCACCGCCAAGGCCAATCTCGCCTCCAAGTTGATGGCGCAGGGCAAATCCGGAGACGCCGCGAAACTCTTCGAAGAACTCGCATCCGATCCCGCAGCCCGCTTCATCGCTCCCTTCGCGCTCATTTCCCTCGGTGACATTTCAAAAACCGCCGGCGATCTCGAAAAAGCGGAAGCCTCCTACACCAAGGCGAAAACCGATTTCTTGGACAGTAGCTTCGCCGACACCGCCAACCGCCGCCTGGCCATCCTCAAGACCAAGCCACCCGTCGAGATCGAGCCGCCACCGGCACCGCCAGCACCGGAGTCCAAGCCAGCGCTGCCACCCGAAGCGACCATCACGCCTCCCGCCCCGACCGTTGAAACTCCGACAGCGCCCGAGCCGTAATCTTTGAATCATCAATTTGACATCATCATAACTCCAACCACTGTTTCCTCCCGTGTTTAAAAAAGTAATCGGCCAAGACAGCAGCGAATCCCAGCGGTCCGCTCCACCCCTTCCGGAAATCCGCCACCCGGAGCCCGTTTCACCCGCCTATGGCTCGCAGCAACCCGCCGCGCCCGCCGCCCGGCCCGCGCCCGCCGCCACCCGTAATTTCCTCTCCACCGACGTGGAAATCAAAGGCTCTGTCAAATTCACCAACGACCTCGTCGTTGACGGCAAGATCGAAGGCGAGATCACCTCCGACGGCAATCTCACCGTCGGCGAAAACGCCCGCATCAAGGCCGAGATCAAAACCGCGACCGTCGTCATTTACGGCAAGGTCCACGGCAACATCACCGCCGCCGACCGCGTCGAACTCAAGGCCAGCGCCGAAGTCGTCGGCGACA
>CANHPN010000070.1 GCA_947462535.1 Akkermansiaceae bacterium
CCTGCTGCGCAAACTCACCCTCAACCTCCTCCGGCATGATCAGACCATCAAAGACACCATGCGCGGCAAACGCATCCGCGCCGCGCTTTGCGAGAAAACACTCGAAACCCTTCTGAAACTCAACATTTCAAAATGAGGTAGCCCTGTTTCTCGAATCGCAGCGGGGATGATTTTGCCGGGCATGCGCTTTTCCTCTCGTCAGCGGCGCTTGGGCTGAATAACTTCGGTGTAGAAAATAAATGACAGAGGCGACGACTTGGCACGCCCCTTGCTTTTATGTCCTCATCTCCAATCCTGCCGAACTATGAAAAAAATCGAAGCGATCATCAAACCATTCAAGCTTGAAGAAGTTAAAGAGGCCCTCGCTGAGGTGGGTGTGCAAGGTATGACAGTCACCGAAGTCAAGGGCTTCGGTCGTCAAAAGGGCCACACCGAGATTTACCGGGGTTCCGAATACACCGTGGATTTCCTGCCGAAAGTCAAAATCGAGATCGTGGTGGACGACGCGCAGGCGGAAGGCGTGGCCGCAGCCATCGTGAAAAGCGCGAACACCGGCAAGATTGGTGACGGCAAGGTTTTCATTTCCAACGTCGAAGAGGCGATCCGCATCCGCACGGGCGAGACGGGCACTTCGGCCGTGGCGGTCAATTGATCGCAGGCGGTTTTCAAACTTTCTGACCAATGGTTTTCCGCATGGAGACCATTGGTTTTTTTGTAATTGCGAGTTGGCGGAAGGAATCATTTTTAGCGGCATGACGAATTGGAAAACCTCGGTGGGGCGAGTCAGGTTGAGCGGGACGATCGAGGGCGTCTCGTTCCTTCTGCTGATGGGCGTGGCGATGCCGCTGAAGTATTTCGCAGGCATGCCGACCGCAGTGAAATGGCCTGGATGGATTCACGGGATCCTGTTTATCGTCTATTGCCTGACGATTCTGATGGCCCTGGTGAACGGGCGGCTGTCGTTTGGGAAATCGGTGCTGGCCTTCGTGGCTGCGCTTCTGCCGTTCGGGCCGTTCCTGATCGACCGGATTCTCGCCAAGGACGAGGAGAGGGAAGTCTCGGACTGCAGGATTTCCTAGCGACCGGAGGTTTTCCAATCCCGGAAGGCGGCTCCGAGAAATTGAAGGACGTCGCTTGGCGTCAGCGACTCCTCGGAGAGGTTTTCCTGATTCAGTGCGATTTCGGCAGCGCGCCCGCAGACCCACGCACCGAGGGCGGCGGCGTCCACGGGCGGGTCGCCGATGGCGAGGCGGGCACCGATGACACCCGCCAGTAAGTCGCCTTGTCCCCCGGTCGCCATGCCGGGTGTGCCGGTGGAATTGCACCACAGCGGCTGTCGCTGACGGGTGACGATGGTGCGGCAGCCTTTCAATAAAAGGGTGGCGGGGACGCGGTCGGCAAATCGTCGCGCCGCTTCTTCCCGTGGGAAATCGCGGAGATCCGGGGCCAGCCGTGCGAATTCTCCCGGATGCGGAGTGAGAAGGTGGTTTTCCCTGAAAACTTCGACTTTCCCGGATTTGGCGATGAGGTTCAGGACGTCCGCGTCGAGGACGGCTGGGGCAGGGGAGTTTGAAATCAGATCCAGCAGGCTTGCTTTCATGATTTCGTCCATCTCTCCGAGGCCGCATCCGACGACGAGTGAGTCACTGCGGAAATCCAAGAGTTCACGTGGATCGTGAAAGGAACGGATGATGATTTCAGGTGGGCATTTGACGGCGATCGTTTTCCTAGCGGAACTGGGAACGAAAAGCGTGATCAGCCCGCCACCGCTGCGGAGGGTTCCGGTGGCGGCGAGAACTGCAGCTCCGGTGTAGGATTCGGAGCCCGCCAGAATCGATACCCGCCCGGCCATGCCTTTGTGGAAATCGAACGGGCGAGGTGCCTTGCCGCAATCGAGCGTTTGTGGCGAAATGAGCTCGATTTCACCCGGCCGGGTGGCGGTGAGCGGCTCGACAGGGACCAATGCCAGCGCCCCGGTGGCCGCCGCGGCATGGCCGTGGAGCAGTCCGCGCTTGGCGGTGCCGATCATGAAAGTGACATCCGCGATGACGGTGTCTGGAAAAATCCGTCCGGAATCCGGATCGATTCCCGACGGTAAATCGACCGCCGCGACGCGCGCTCCAGCATGCTGGCGGAGTGCTGTCATTTCCCCGGCGAGTTGGAGCAGTGGCGTGCGCAACGCCCCGCTCGTTCCGCTGCCGAGAAGTCCGTCTAATAGAACCAACGGCCTTTCAAGATCGCGCCAGCTGGGAGCTTGATCCAAAGGAGGCGCGACGCCGAGCTCTTGCCATTTTTTCCGGGTGAGGGGAGCGCATTGTTCGAGCGGATAGGCGTTCCGCGTTCGTATTTTCCAGCCAAACTCATCGCGCAGAATCCGAAGCGCGACCAAGGCGTCGCCTGCGTTGTGGCCTTTTCCCAGATAGCCGACCACGGTGCCGGGTTTGGGGAAATAACGGCCGATGGCGCGCCCGAGCCGGTCTCCGGCGAGATTGAGGAGCTGTTCTTCGGTCCAGCCCGCTGCCGAGGCTGAAGACTCGATGGCCCGTGTTTCAGCAATCGTGATTGCGGCCATAGCTGAGTTTACACCGCTTCGCCGGCGGTGCATTCAAAATTCAGTAACCGCGGCGATAGCGCTGGATGCCATCCGCAATTCCTTGAGCGATCGATTCGCGGAACCAACCGGATTTCATGCGGTCACGCTCCTCGGCGTTGCTGACGAAGCCGCCTTCGACGAGGATGGATGGCAGCGTCGTGTTGCGGATCACGTAGAAGCGCGCGTATTTCGCGCTGCGATCCACGGTCCGCGTGCGCCGGATCAGGCTGCTTTGGACGAACAGGGCAAGGCGCCTGCTTTCCTCGGTCGAGTAGAAAGTTTCCAGTCCGCTGACATTTTGCTTCCAAGTGTAGTTGTAGTGGATGCTCACGAAAATCGCGTTCTTGTAGCGGTTTGCCGTGCTCACGCGTTGGGGAAGCGAGATAAAATAGTCACTGCGGCGGGTCATCACCGTCTGGTAGCCTAGGCTTTTCAGTTTGGTTTCAAGCCGGGCGGCCGTGTCGAGTGCGAGGTGCTTTTCGTAAACGCGGCCCCATTGGCCGCCGTTGTCGTGGCCGCCGTGCCCCGCGTCGATCACCACCGTGCGAAAATTTGCGGCGTTCGCCACGCTGCCGAGGGTGTACAAAGCCGTCAGCACCAGAAATTGAAAGATGGTTTTCATGGAGTGGAAAGTTAACTTCGTAAAACAAGTAGGATAAGTTGATATTTTCTGAAAATTGTAAAGTCAATTTCCGGGACTTTGCGGAATTCATTGGAACCAAGAGGGCTCAGTATCCGGCGGTCGGGCGATCCGAAGCCTTGCGAATCTTTGCTTTGGCCTCCGCAGCGGCTTTTTGATCGTAGGGAATACTGTTGGCGACGCGCACGGCCCCATCGGCGAAGGTCAGCAATTGCGGGTCTCCCTGACTGCCGCGCCGATGGATCTTGCGCTCCAAGACCTTGCCGTCGGTGTCGATTTGGTAGTGGACCCACATCGTCGGAGTGGCTAGGAACATTACGTGCAGGCGCTGTTGGCGATCTACCGTGGCAAGGGGTTTGCGGAGCATGAGAACGTCGCCGAGAAGGAAAGTCCTGACATTTTGACCGGTCCGGCCATCGATAATTTGGGCGTAGATCTGGGATTTTTCGTCACCGTTGAAATTGAGGATGCGGAATTCCCGGGTCATGCCGGGTCTGCCGGGAATCCCGACCTTTTGGGACCAATATGGCACTCCCGGGCTCTGGTTAAACAAGACCCGGCCGGTGGACGAACCCTCGACGGCGCTGCCGGGCATGTGGACCAGCGCTCCGACCGAGAAATTCCCTGGCTCGCTCAGTTGGAAATGTTGGGCCAGATCGACCTCGCGTGCGAGAGATTCTCCCGCACGGATCGTCATTTTGCCAAACAAGGTGCGGCCTTTCGGCGTGACGGACTCTCCATGGCTGTCCTTCATGTTGAAATCGAGCCATTGCGTGCGCCCGTCACTGGCGAACGTGAGTTCCCGGCCCGCATGATTGGTCACGGTGACGATGGCGAAGACCGGTTCGCCCGCCAGATATTGCCTTTTGGAGAGTTTGAGAGATGCCGAAAGCTGGGCATTGGCCAAGCCCGCGAAGGCGATGACCACGATCAATAAACTCCGGATGATAATCACGCCGCACAAGTAGCGCACCCGTGTGGAGGCGTCAACCTAACGAAACTATCCATTGGGATTTCCGCGCGCTCGGACCACTGGGATTCTCAGACTTCCCCGTCGGGGTAAAGCTGGTGGAACTTGATGGCCTCCACCGCGATGGCTGCGGCGGTGCCGAAAATCGTCTCCACTGTTGCGGTCCGCGGCACTTGCGCCGCCGGGCGGGACAAGCCGAGGATAAGTTGGCCGTAGTTCTGCGCTCCGGCGACGTGCTGGAGGAGCTTCAGGGAAATGTGGGCGGCATCCAGATTCGGGAAAACCAACACGTCCGCCGTCGGCCGTGCCTCTGCGGCGGGAAGCTTTGTTTCCGAGGCTTCGGGGTCGAGCGCGACATCCGCTTGGAGTTCGCCTTCGATGCCGATGTCCAGAAATTGCTTCAGCGCCTCATCCCGCGCGAGGGTGGCGGCGGCGGCCATCCGTTGGGCGTCCGGCACGTTGGCGGAGCCTTTCGTCGAGTGGCTGAGCATGGCCACGAAGGCTTTTCGGCCGAGGAAATGGTGCGCCAGTTTCCCGGTTTCCACGGCGATCGCCGCAAGTTCGGTGACGTCGGGGTTCGGATTCAGCCCGCAATCTGCGAGAAACAAGATTCCACTTCCGCCCAAATGTTTGAGATGATCGCCGGTCAAAATCGTCACGCCAAAAATTTTTGGGACCTGCGGTAGTGGCTTGATCGAGTGCAGCAGCGCGCGGAAATACGCTGCCGGAAGCGCTTGGTTGCCGCCGACCACTGCGTCTGCCTGGCCGTATTGGACCATCAGCGCGCCGAAATAATGCGGCCGGGCGACGATTTCCGCCGGGTCGCCGAGCTGCATGGTCCGGTAGCGCGCCATGTTTTCCACCCGCTTGCAGAACAGCCCGAAGTCCGATGCCAGCGGCGGGTCGATGATGTGGACGAATTTCAGGGAAACGGAGTGCTCCGTCGCGAGCGCACGGATGCGTTCGCGGTTTCCCAGCAGGATGGGCGCGACCACTTCCTCCGCGACAAGACGAGCCGCAGCCTGAATGACACGGATGTCCTCGCCTTCGGTGAAAACCACCCGCTTCGGATGACGGCGGAGCTGGTCGAGGAGGTAACGGGTGACGCTATTGCCCGTGGCGGGCTGTGGGGAAATGTCGGGCATGGAAACTCTGGCGCTTGCAGCGCGCCGGGACTCTAGTATGGCTTCTCTCGTCGCTTCAATCCGATTCATCCCGAAATACGCAAGTGCCCGCCGACTATCACACCCACACGCCGCTTTGCCGCCACGCCGAGGGCGAGCCGGAAGCATTCATCGAGGCAGCAGTGAAAGCCGGACTCAGCGAATACGGGATTTCCGACCACGCGCCGCAAATCCCAGAGCCATTCGATGACTGGCGGATGTCCGAGGCGGAACTTCCCGAATATCTCCAATGGATCGAGCGCGCCCGCGCCCAAGCCGCAGGCCGGATTCCCGTCCGCGCCGGCTTGGAGTGCGACTGGCTCGCTGGCTGCGAACCGTGGATCGCCGAGCTCGCTTCGCGTTTCGACTGGGACTATCTGATCGGCTCGGTCCACTATCTCGGCGACTGGGATTTCGACAACCCGAAGTGGCTGGGCCGCTGGGCCGCGAGCGACGTGAACGCCGTCTGGACGCATTATTGGGAAACCTATGCGAAAATGGCGGGCAGCGGCATCTTCGACATCCTCGCCCACCCGGATTTGGTGAAAAAATTCTCCCATGTCCCCGCCGGCGATCTCGACCGCTTTTACGAGCCGGTCATCGCCGCCATCGCTGCGGCCGGTAGCGTCATCGAAATCAACACCGCCGGCTGGCACAAACCGTGTGGCGAAGCCTATCCGACGCCGCGCTTCCTCGAGCTCGCGTGCTCCGCCGGCATCGGCCTGGTGATTTCCTCGGACGCGCACGCGCCTAGTGAAGTGGCGCGGGATTTTCCAAAAGCTATCGAGCTTGCCAAAGCTGCGGGCTACCGGGAGACCGTGCTTTTCAAGAAACGGCAGCGGAGCGTGGAGATCTTAAGATAGCTGTTTGCTTTATCTCGAATTATCGTCCCGGGCAGATGCGTTTCAAAGTCACCATCAATAACCTGAAGATTCAGCTCGCAGCCGATGAAATGGTCGAGTGTGTGAGTCGGGTAGTCCGGCTGCTCGTCCCGAAATACACTGGCAAGGTTTACTTTCTGTTGGATCTGGAACGGCCGATCGAATTCGTCGAGCCAGGTTTGGTAGTGGTCGGCCCGCAACGCTTGCCGTCGAATTTTTGTTGAGCTTCCGGTTGATCCTCTGGGACGACGAACTCGTGGTGGTCTCGGGCTAACTCAATTTCACTCGCAAGCAATGGCGCGACTTTGCCGCCAGCTGACTTAAAATGAAAATTGATCCCTGCGCCGCGATGACATGAGCATAGGCCGGGTGCAATCCACCAGCTCTCGCGACGCAGGGAACTTCCGCGGGGGGGGCGAAATTATTTCCTGTCCTTGCGCTCTTCCTGCTCGCGCAGGGATTCCAGCGGAGCAGCGGCGATATCGCCCTGGCTGCTGCGGTGGAAGGCGCTCATTTTCCGGCTGAGCGCTCCTTTGGACGAAGTGTAGAAATGCTCGATCATCGCTTGCATGGAGCCGGAGCGGGCGAGGACGATTTCAGTGTGGGCGTTGTTCATAACGCCGTCATTCAACCACAGGGGGTGGGACAAATAGCGGGTCTCCCTCGGAAAAAGTTTAGAAATTTTTCGAGGGCCGGATTTCCAGTCAAAAACCGCTCAGCGCAGGGAACAGGGCTTCAGGCCGGTGCCTTTTTGGATTCAAAATGGCGCGACTCCGCATATTTTGCTATTACTTTTGAAACAGATGTTTTGATTAGGCGGATGTCTGACGCATCCACGCCCTCTCATTCGTTTTTCAGCGACTTTCCCAGAGCGTTTTCCACGCTCCTGAGCGAAGTCGGTTGCGAACGCATCTTCGCCAGTCATGGTCCCCCGGGAGCCGGTCGTCCCAAGCTCTCACCATGGCAATAGATCATTGCCAGAGTGTATCATGAACTGGCCCGGTCCGGTAGCTTCGAGCGCCAGCTCGCTGACAACTCCTGGCTGGTGAACGTGGTGGATCCCACCACCCGGCGCAAACTTGGCACCCTCCGCCCGCGTGAAATCCACGCCAACATCGATTACGCCGGAGGAGAAAAACCCATGGTGATCCGCCTGTGGACCACCCTGCTCGACGAAGTGGAGCATCCCGCCACCGAGCTGGTGGAGCTTTACGCCACCTGCTGGGAAGAAGAGCTGTTTTTCCGCGAACTCAAAAGCCATCTGCACGGCCGCGACAACATGCTAGACGCGCGAGCCCACGTCGATCCAGGTCGCATTACATCATCGCACGAGTTACCAGTACGAGCGCCCGGTCGGCCACGGTGCCCACGTCGTGAGACTCCGGCTCGCGCCCCATTGCCGGTCGAGAATCCTCTCTTGCAGCCTGTACGTATGGCCGATGAGGCATTTCATCAACTGGCAGCAGTCCCCGCAAGCGAGCTATCTGGCGCGGCTGATGTTCCCGGAGCCGACGGCGCGACTCGATATCGAGGTGGATCTGGTCGTGGAAATTTCGGTGCAGAACCCGTTCGATTTCTTTCTGGAGGAGACCGCAGAAAATTTCCCGTTCGGCTTCGATCCGACGTCTTGCCTGCCGCCGGTGAATGACACCGGGGACCTTCTCGAACTCGTGGCGATCATCGAGCCACCAAGGAGCCCGGATTTCCCCTTCACGCTGGACTTGCGGATGATCCCGGAGAGCCTGTGCAGGTCGTCTGCGGACGATTCCTTGATCCATGGCCGCCGCCGCCGCCCGGATGATCGCGGATCTGGGCACGACTTTTAATGTTTACAGCGACGTTGGCGGCGTCAGTCAGCCTTACGAACTGGACCCGGTTCCTCTGCTGATTCCACCGGCGGACTGGGTTCAAGTCTCAGCCGGGCTGACCCAGCGGATGCGCCTGATCGACACGGTTCTGGCGGATCTTTACGGTCCGCAGCAACTGCTGCGTGAAGGCCTGATCCCGCCGGATCTGGTGAATTCCAGCCCCGCCTTTCTCCACTACGCGCGCGGCGTCCAACCGGTCGGCGGCCGCTTCGTCGTCACCACCGGCTGCGACCTCGTCCGTCTGGCTAACGGACAATGGACCGTGTTCCGCGACTACACCAGCGCGCCGGGCGGACTTGGGCAGGTGTTGGAAAACCGCAACGTTACCTCGAACCTCCTGTCCGACCAGTTCGAGTCCCTGCGCATCGCCCGGCTTGGAGCGTTTTTCGATCTGGAGCGCCGCACGCTGCAATCGTTGCTGCCGACGCGCGGCGAGATGCCGAACGTGGTTTTCCTCACGCCCGGTTTCCGCCATCCGTCGTATTTCGAACATGCCTACAAAGCGCGCCTGTTAGGTTTTCCGCTGGTCGAGCCGGCGGACCTCACCGTCCGCGAGCGCCGCCTGTTTTTGAAAACCCTGTCCGGCCTACGCCGGATCGATGACGACGGCATCGATCCGCTCGAACACTGGGTCTGCGGTCGCGGCGGGGTGCCCGGAATGGTGGAAGCCTGGCGCACGGGAAACGTCGCGCTGGCGAACGCGCCGGGCTCCGGCTTCGCGTCGAGCCCCGCGCTGATGCCGTTCCTTCCGGGGATTTGCCGCAAGTGGTTCGGCGAGGAAATCAAGCTGCCGTTCGTGGAAACCTGGTGGCTCGGCCAGCCCGACGTGCGCCGCCGCGTGCTCGGGAATTTGCACCGTTACGTGCTGCTTTCCGCATTCCATCGCGACTCCCATCTGCCGCTCCGCTGCGCCAGTCTATCACCCGCCGCGCGCAAGCAGTGGGTGGCTGCCATTGAGGAGCGGCCGTATGATTTCGTCGCCCAATTGGACATCACTCCAAGCGAGGCACCGTCGCTCGAAGCGCGGGAAATCCGCCAGCGAGCGGTCATCTGGCGCGCCTTCACGGTCAATGCGGCCGACGGTCCGTTCGCCCTGCCGGGCGGTCTTGCCAGAGTGGGAAAGACCGCGCAAGCGCCGCAGTTGTGGCCTTTGCACGCGGGATTCACCAAGGACATCTGGGTTTCTGATAGCACCACGGATTTTAGCGCGAAGGCCGAGGTGAAAAGCCCGCGACCGCTGAAAGACCGGCATCCTGCTGCGCACTCTCGACACGTTAGTGCTCCACCTCGCGGCCTTCGGCGGGATGCAGGCGGAAAACATGACCCGCGGCCAAGGCTGGCGTTTCCTCGAAGTCGGCCGCCGCGTCGAACGCGCGCTGAGCGGGCTCAAGCTGCTGCGCACGGCGGCGGGGCAGGGGGATGGCTAGTCGCCGCTGCTTGATCCGCTGTTGGAAACCTGCGACAGCGTGATGACCTACCGCCGCCGCCATTTCTCCAGGCCCCGGCTCGACGCGGTGATCGAGCTGATATTTTCCGACCTGACCAACCCGCGCTCGGTCGCCTATCAGATCGGTATCCTCGACCGGGAAATTGTCTTTTTCCCCGGCGAGTCGGATTTCGGCCTGCTGCCGAAAATCCGCGAGCAATTGCAGGAGCTCGGTCAACGGTGTCTCAATCCCGCCGCTCCCGATGAAAGCGGCTTCGACACAATCTTCAGCTCGCTGGAAGTCTTCGCCGACATGCTCACCCAACATTATTTCAGCCACTCGGTGCGGCACGTTTATTGACATGAAATACCGCCTCATCCATCGCACGAAATACTCCTACGAGGGAGCGGTCACCGTCTCGCACCATCTCGCGCGACTGGCCCCGCGGACCTTGCCGGGGCAGCGTTGCCCGTGGCACGAGTTGGAAATCCAGCCGCTGCCTGTCGGCCGTGGCGTGCATTTGGATTCGTTCGGAAACACGACCGCCTATTTCAAGATCGAGGGAAAACACGAAGCACTCGAAGTCACGGCGCGCAGTCTGGTGGAGGTCTTTCCCACGCAGCATCCCGACGCCCGCCTGACGCCGCCGTGGGAGCGGGTCCGCGATGCCTGTCAGCTAGAGCAACTCACGCGAGGCTCGGAGGCGGGTGCGTTCCGCTTCGGCTCGCCGATGGTCCCGCTCGGCAGGGAATTCGCGAGCTACGCGGGCATGGAGTTCTCGCCAAACCGCCCGGTCCTGGAAGCGGTGCTCGGTCTGACGAGCCGGATTTTCCTGGACTTCAAATTCGACTCTCGCGCCACGGAGTTGAGCACGCCGGTTTCCGAGGTTTTGAAGAAGCGCGCCGGGGTTTGCCAGGATTTCGCGCACCTAATGCTGGCGTGCCTGCGCTCGCTCGGCCTGCCGGCCCGCTACGTCAGCGGCTATCTGGAAACCGCCCCGCCGCCGGGGAAGATCCGGCTCACCGGCGCGGACGTTTCGCACGCCTGGGTCTCGGTCTTCTGCGGCGAATCCGCCGGCTGGATCGACACGGATCCCACCAACAACCTGCTGCCCGGCGAGCGCCACATCACCGTCGCCTGGGGCCGGGATTTCTCCGACGTCAGCCCCCTGCGCGGCGTGACCCTCGGCGCGGGCGGCCAAAAGCTTGACGTCGCCGTGGACGTGATTCCATTGGATGAATTGTGAGGCGGATCCGTCCAGGTCGCAGGGCGTTTGCTTGGCTGGCCTATTCTTGGCAAGGGGATGCAGAATTGATAATTTGCACTGATTTTCCGCGATGATCGCGGTAATAATCTAAGGCATCATTGAGGAACTCGAACCGTTCAAATGGGATCACGGCCAGCAGGGCGTTCCTTAGCAAGGCCAGGTTTTTGGCCCCATTTGGATTTCTTTGTCGGGGCCGGAACAAAACCGGACAGAGACGGTTCAAAACCGGATTTCTGTTTTGTGGTAATGCAATTGGCTGGTGATCAGTGCTTTACAATCGATCATTGGGAGTCGCCCGCAGGATACGGCTCTGCTGGAGAGCACAACCGGAGCGGCTGGCTTCGCCAAAGGGGCTTTTGCCTCCGGGCCGTGCGCGGATTCATCACTGTGCACGGCCCGAATTCGGAGGCATCAAGCCCTTTGGCTCCATACGTCAAACTCCGGGGGTTTGGGGGCTGGCCCCCATTTCGCATGGGTGGCGGATTGGCTGGTTGCAGGTAGCCAACCTCCGAATTCATTTGTGTATGAGAAAAGCTTACGGTTACCGCAGCATTCGAAATGCTGCAAATCTCTCTCTATCACACACTTGGAGATCTACCCGAACCAAAATTCACCCACAGATTTTGCTGAAGAGCCGGATTTCTTTTGCCATCCAGCGTAATTCATGTGTAAAAAACGCCGCCACATTGCCGGACGTCAAGTCCGGGAGTCGCGGTGGCTTTCACGGGTTATTTCTTTTTTCCTAGCGTTGCAGCGCGTGTTGCATTGTGGCCATAGAATCTAGGGGTCAGTCCATGGAAAGCAAAAAACCCTAGAGCGCTTAGGGTCAATATATAGGAGGGGTGGTAGAGTGGTCGATTGCGCCAGTCTTGAAAACTGGAGAGCCGAAAGGTTCCGTGGGTTCGAATCCCACCCCCTCCGCCATCGTTAAAAAGTAATCCCCCAAGTCACTCAAAATCAGTCTATTATGACGCTGATGAAGGGGCCGCGACAGGAATTCCAGAAAGAATTCCAGCACACTTGACACGGCAACCGGGTCCGATGACCCGAAAACGCAAACGCAGCAGTGTCGTGGAGATCGGAACCGGTCCCGCGAGAGTCAAGATCTACACCGTCAATCGCAAGGACGGCTACTCGATGTTCTCCCTCTATTGGAAGGAAGGTGGGCAGAGAAAGGTTCGCCACCTCGCCTGCATGGAGGAAGCCCGCCTGATCGCCCAGCAGACCACCGTCAGACTGACGAACGGGTGGAGCGCCAGCGACGAGGTTACCAAACGGGAACTTGAGTTGCTTCGCCACTGCGAGCGAAAGGCCCAAGAATTCGGCGTCAGCCTGACCGCTGCGATGGACGAGTGGGCCAGCGCCCGAAAAGCAGCCGGAGAAATCACACTCTCCGATGCCGTCCGGTTCTACGCGGCAAATCGGATTGACCTGCTCGCCGTCCGAACCATCACCCAGACAGCCGACGAGTTCGTCGAATCCCGACGCGGCAGTGGGGTAAGCGACATTTATGTCCGGAACTGCAAGGCTAGCCTGAAGCGGTTCACAGACTGTGTTCAGGGCAACATCACGGACGTGACAGTCGCCGACATCAATCGATTCCTCAAAGGGCTCAAAGGACTGGGACCTGTCAGCCGGAACGGGATCCGCCGCAATATCGTCACCATGTTCGGATTTGCCAAACGCAACGGATACCTGCATCCCGACCGCAAGACCGCTGCGGAGCAAAGCGAGTCGTTCAAGCAGGAAGAGACTGAAATTGAAATCTTCACCCCGGAGGAAATGGAACGGCTGCTTTTAGCGGCCCACGCCCGGATTCTCCCCCTCATGGCCATCGGGGCGTTCGCAGGAATTCGGTCGGCTGAAATCCATCGCCTCGATTGGGAGGACATCAAGTGGGACCGCGGCCACATCGAGATCGCTGGCAAGAAAGCGAAGACAGCAGCCCGGCGGCTCGTCCCCCTTCCGGAAAACCTGAAAGCTTGGCTCAGCCCCTGGCGCGGCGAGACCGGGAAAATCATCTCCATCACCGACTATGCCGGCGCTCTGAGCGATACCGCCGTGAAAGCAAAGATCCCGGGTGGATGGCGTCAGAATGCCCTCAGACACTCGTTCATCAGCTATCGGGTAGCGGAGACCGGCGACGTGGCTCGGACCTCTCTGGAGGCTGGCAACTCCCCGAAAATGATCTTCCGTCACTACCGGGAGATCGTGGATGCGGAAGCCGCAAAGGCGTGGTTTTTAATCCGGCCGCCTGACGGGTGGGTGCCTCCGGAACTCAAATGGTCGATCAAGCAGCGATTGGAGCGCTTGTCCTGTCGTCAGGACAGTCCATGCGTTGACACAACCAACGATGCGCAACCATGAAAGCTACAATCCTCAAACATCCCGCCCGGACCTCCAACACAAGCCAACCACTCGAAGGAGGTGGAAGCTCGGGCTTCATTCAGCCAACCCTGATCAAGAAGAAGGAACTGGCGAAGCGCCTGTCGGTGAGCACTCGATCCATCGATACCTGGGTCGCCAAAAGAGTGATCCCCTACATCCAGATCACGCCGCGCTTCTACCTGTTTGAGTTCGAGGCCGTGCTAGTGGCCTTGAAAAAGAACTATCAGGTGGAGACCCGATCCTGATTCCTGAATACAAAAAACCCCGGACGGTGAAAGCCATCCGGGGTTTTTCATTGAATTCACCTCCCCCGCATCTTCTTCACCATGCTCACGAGCGACATGATGCCCACGAGCAGGCCGACGCCCAA
>CANHPN010000071.1 GCA_947462535.1 Akkermansiaceae bacterium
ACCGCGATCGACATCCTGTCTCTCGGTCGCCCTCCGTCGTGGCGACGGGCGGAACCTATTCCGACCCGCAGACGCGGGTCAATCCATTTTGTCGGGTTTTTTGAAAGTTTTTTCGAAATTCATGCAACTGGTTGATTATGAGAGACAAAAACCAAAGTTTTTTTACGCAACCGCTCTCTTATGACTCAACTTTCAGCAAAAAAACACCACCGAGAATCAATTCTATTCATCTGATCGATCAATAAGCTGCCGCAGCGGCGACTCGCAAAACAGGTCGGCATTATCGCACGTTTGAACTTGGACAAAGCGATTTCAAAGCCGATGTTGCCGCTGATGCCAAACCTCGTCCGCGTTGAACCTGTCGCGCTTCTACCCACCCAAGCCGGATGTGCTGTATTCCTTGGGGACGGGACAAAGATCATCGTCTTTTACATCGATCCCGGGGTCGGTGCCTCGATCAACGCCTCGCTGAGCTCCCAATTACCGGCTCGGCCACTGACCCATGATTTGTTTCTGCTGTCTCTGGAGGCATTGGGAGCAAAAATTTCGCGGGCCGTGATCGTGCGGATGGAACAGGAAGTCTATTACGCCCGGTTGATCGTAGAGGCCGAGAACGAGATCATGGAGCGAAAAATCGTCGAGTTGGATGCGCGACCTTCCGACTGTTTGGCGCTGGCGGTGCGCTGCGGAGCGCCTTTTTATGTGGTTAGGGAGCTCTGGAATACGCTCCAGGACATGAGCGGCGTCCTCGACGAAATGCGGAAGGAAAGCGGCACGGAAGAAGGCGGTGCGCCGGATTTGGGTATCCTGTGAGATCCGATAAATCTTCTGTTGCGGCAATCGCGGGCGGTTTTAAAATGTCGGCCCATGACAACGATATCGAGCCCCTCCCTTCCCGCTTACTTTCATGAAAAGATTCTGCTTCACCCGGAGAATCGTAAATTCCCGGCGTTTGATCTCGTCCGGCTCCTTGGCACCGTGTTCGCACCAACCCAAGGTTGCCGGGTCTGTATCCTGATCGATTTTGAACGCCCTGAAGAGTTGATCAAGAACTATGCGTTCCTTGATCGCGACGGCTTTCCGGTCCAGAAAAACGCTCACAAGCATTTCTACCTCGGCCTGCAAAACGGAGCCCTCGACGAGCTTGAAATGACAGGCGGAGAGATGTTCGCCTACCGCTGCACTCACGGCTCGAACCTCGATCTGGCAGACGATGTTTGGGACACGAAGGGAAACAAACTCTCGCTGGATGCCGACATCTACCCGAACTACGACTTGATCCTCTGCGTCTCCACGTTCTCCGCCACGGCCCCCCTAACAGCAAAGTGCAAGCAATACGGTTTCCGTGGTGCCACGCTTCACGGGCTCAATGATGTGATTCTCAATTCCGGTCTCGCAGTGGATTATCACGAGGTGTCGGAGGATACGGAGCGCCTGCGCGTGGCATTGACGAGAGCCGACTCGATCGAAATCGATTTCGCCCTCGAAGACGGCCGCGTCCTGACCGCGTGGCTCGGGCTGAACGCCCAGGAAGCGCAGAAATCACATGGCCTATGCCTCGGGAAAACCCCGGATATCGCGAACCTTCCCGCCGGCGAGGTTTACTTCGTGCCGGCAGACGCCTGCGGTCAATTCCCGATGAAATACGAAGACGGGACGCTCGGAGTGCTCGAAGTTAAAGACCGCTGCATCGTCCACTCTACGCTCATCCAGGGGAGCCAAGCGACTATCGACGCCCACAACGCCCGCCTGGCCGACGACCCGATGACCGGCACTCTCGGGGAGCTCGGCTTCGGCACCCAAGTGCTTCCCGTTTCCGGCGCGGACATCCAGGACGAGAAGGTCCTTGGCACCTGCCATCTAGCAACCGGGCGCGACGACCATCTCGGCGGGGATATCTTGCCGAGCATGTTCAAGAAGCATGAGAACTCGACTCACGACGACATCCTGTTCGCACCCCACAAGACGCCCAATTTCAACATCAGCCAGGTCCGCATGAATCGCGGGAAGCAGCGGGAAATCCTCATCGAGAACTTCCGACCCGCACGTTATCTAATCGACGCGCTGGCGGCTGGACGCTGAGCGCGGCGCCCGATAATTCCGTATTTCGGTGCGAAGAGCAGCGAGCCTGCGAACAGCAACGCCTGCACGAGCACGATGCACGCGCCTGTGGATGCGTCGATGTGATAGCTGACAAAAATCCCCGTCACGGTCGATGCCACGGCTGCGGCGACCGCGATGGCCAGCATCCGGTCAAACCGGTCCGTCCAGAGATGGGCGATGCTGCCGGGCGTCACCAGCATCGCGACGACCAGGATGATTCCCACCGCCTGGAGGGAGACGACGATGGCTAGTGAAAGCAGGCCGAGCAGCAGGTAGTTGAGGAAACGGTCCGGCAGCGCCATGACCCGCGCCTGGCCCGGATCGAAGCAGATCAGCAACAAGTCGCGCCGCAGGGCGAGCGTCACGCCGAGCACCACCCCGCCGAGGCCTAGCGTTTGCCAGACTTGGGTAGGCGTGACGCCGAGGATGTTTCCCAGCAGGATGTGATCCAGGTGCATGTCTGAAGGCGTACGGCTGAAGAGCACTAACCCGAAAGCGAACAATCCCGTGAACACGACGCCCATGACGGTGTCCTCCTTGATCCGGCTGTTGCGTTTGATGAAACCCGTCCCTACGGCGCAAAACAGCCCTGCCCCGAAGGCGCCGATCGCGAGCGGCAACCCGGCGATGTAAGCCAGCACGATTCCCGGCAGGACGGCGTGGGAAATGGCGTCGCCCATCAGCGACCAGCCCTTGAGGATTAGAAAACACGACAGCACCGCGCACAGGGCCGCGACCATCGCCCCGACTAGCAGTGAGTCGCGCATGAAAGCGTATTGCAGTGGTTCGAAAAGCTCCGTCATGGCGCGGGCGTGGTGGCCGCGCGACCGAGGCGGCGTTGGGAGGCGAGCATGCCGTGTTTCGGCGCGAAGAGAAAAGCCGCTAGAAACACCAGCGTCTGGAGCGTGACGATGCAGCCGCCGGTCGCGCCGTTGAAAAAGTAACTCGCGTAGGCCCCCGCCAGCGAGGTGCCCCCCCCCATGGCGGATGACAGCCAGACCATTTTCCCGAAGCGGTCCGTCAGTAGATAGGCGGTTGCGCCCGGCGTGACGAGCATGGCCACCACCAGGCAGGCGCCCACCGCTTGCAAGGCGGCAACGGCGGTGGCAGCGAGCAGCGCGAGCAAAATGACATGCAGCGCGCCCGCGCGGAGCCCGAGGGTGCGGGCTTGGTTAGGATCGAAACAAAAGAGCATGAGATCCTTCCATTTCAGGCCCAGCACCAGCAGCGTGACTGCGCTGATGGCGATGACCTGCCAGATGTCGGGGTCGGAAATGCCAAGGATATTTCCCAGCAGGATGACTTTCAAATCCACCCGCGCCGGAAACAGCGAGATCAGCAGGAGACCCAGCGCGAAGTAGGCGGTGAAGACGATACCGATGGTAGCGTCCTCCCGGATGCGGCTTTTCGCCTTGATGAAGGCCATCGTCGCCGCCGCTAACAACCCAGCGACGAAGGCGCCCAGCGCGAACGGCAGGCCGAGGATGTAAGCCAGCGCGACGCCGGGCACGACCGCGTGAGACAGGGCGTCGCCCATCAGCGACCAGCCCTTGAGAGTCACGAAAGATGATAGAAATCCGCATGTGCCGCCGATCAGCGCGCTGACCCAGATGGCGCGCAGCATGTAATCGTAGTGAAACGGTGTCAGCAGGGACTGGATGAACTCACTCATGCTCTTCAGCTCGTTGTTTCAGCAACTCCTCATGCTCGCCGCGGTCCTTGTATTCGAGGTGGCCGTCCTTGCCGAAAATGAGCGGGCGCTCGTCGTCGCTGAGAATCCGGACCGCACGGCCGTCATGGTCCTGGATGGTGGATTGGTCGAACTTGAACTGGCGCAGCACGCCGCCGAAGGCCACTGCTAGATTTTGCTCGGTGAAGACTTCCGAAGTCGGGCCGTAGGCGAGCACGGTGCGGTTGATGAGCACGACTTGGTCACAGAATTCCGGAACGCTTCCGAGATTGTGGGTGGAAACGAAGATGATGCAGCCCTCCGCGCGGAGTTCGCGAAGCAGGGCGATGATGGCCTCCTCGGTATTCACGTCCACGCCGGTGAAAGGCTCGTCCAACAGAATCACCCGCCCGCCCTGGGCCAGGGCGCGGGCCAGGAAAACCCGCTTTTTCTGACCGCCGCTCAGCTCGCCGATCTGACGGTCCTTGAACTCCCACATCGAGACCCGGCGCAGGCTTTCTTCGACCTTCGCCTTGTCGATCGCGCGCGGGATGCGGAGGAAATTCATCGCTCCGTAGCGGCCCATCATCGCGACATCCCAGACGCTAACCGGGAATTGCCAGTCCACCTCTTCCGCCTGTGGAACGTAGGCGACAAGGTGTTTTTTCAACATCGCGCGGACCGGCTGGCCGTTGATTCTCACGCTGCCGGCCTTCGGGCTCACAAAGCCCATGATGCTTTTGAAAAGCGTGGACTTGCCGCTGCCGTTGACGCCGACCAAGGCGCAGATCGTGCCGCCTTCGAGGCGGAACGACGTGTCGTGCAGGGCGAGGTGGCCGTTCGGATAGGCCACCGAGACGCCCTCGACATCCAGACGGGGGAGATCTTGCTGCTTGCTCATTGCGGGCTGAGAAATCCTTTCACAATCGTGTCGGCATTGCTCTCCAAAAGTCTGAAATAGCTCGATGCCGGACCATCCGCGGCGGTCAGCGAGTCCACGTAAAGCACGCCGCCGTAGCGGGCTCCTGTTTCCTTGGCGACCTGGCGGGCGGGCTTGTCGCTGACGGTACTCTCGGAGAAAATCACGGGAATCCGGTTCGCTCGCACACCGTCGATGACTTGCTTCACTTGTTGCGGCGTGCCTTGGGCGTCGGTGTTGATCGGCCACAGATAGAGCTGCTTGAGGCCGTAGTTCGCGCAGAGATAGGAGAACGCGCCCTCGCTGCTCACGAGCCAGCGTTGGTCTTCCGGGATGGCGGCGAGTTTCTGCCGGATCGGCTCGTCGAGCGCCTTGATTTTCGCGGTG
Organism: Akkermansiaceae bacterium; assembly: GCA_947462535.1. GTDB lineage: Bacteria > Verrucomicrobiota > Verrucomicrobiia > Verrucomicrobiales > Akkermansiaceae > Luteolibacter. Next base: position 5,079 of record CANHPN010000071.1, read on the forward strand.
TAGGCGGCGGCGTTCGCGGTGTAAACCGCCTCGTTGGCGGGGTCCGTTTTCACCAGCGCGCGGCGGATGTTCTCCACGTAGATCACGGCATTCGCGGGCGACATCCAAGCGTGGGGATTCGGCTTGCCCGAGTAGGGCCCCTCGCCAATCCCGATAGGCGTGATGCCCTCGGTCAGCACAGCACCGGGGACGTCCTTCACGTTGGTGAAAAACTTCTCAAACCACAGTTCGAGGTTCATACCGTTCCACAAAACGAGGTCCGCGCCCTGCGCCTTGACGATGTCTTTCGGAGTCGGCTCGTAACCGTGAATCTCCGCGCCCGGCTTGGTGATCGATTCCACTTCCGCCGCGTCCCCGGCAACTTCGCGGGCCATGTCGGCGATGATGGTGAAGCTCGTCACCACCCGTTTTTTTCCCGAAGCGGACGACTTTTTCGAATCGCCGCATCCGGCGGCGAGCGCCGCGCACGCGCCGACGACAAGTAAAAGGAGACACTTCCGGCACCGAATCTTCATGCGGCTATTCAACCGCAGGTTTTGGATTCGCTTCAATGTAGAATTTTAGATGACCCTAATTTTTTGATCAAAACTTCATCCGCCTGGCTTAAAAAAGTATCACTCATCGAGGATTTGAAGCCGCACGGGAGGCTTCAGCGGGATGCCCTCCTCGACATCTCCGAGGTCGAGGCTGTCGAGCACGTTGGTGTGGCGGCGGACGAGCCCGGCCTCGGCGGACGTCGCCGCGAAGCTCGGAACTTCGATGTGATAGGGATCGTCGCCGAGAAGCACCGGCTCCTTCGGGCGCACCGGCACGGCGTCGAGCGCGGGCATGTTGAGGATGGCCATTTCAGGGATCACCCCGTCGCTGACGACTCCGGAATGGACGGTGCAAAACGGCAGGTTTTCCGTGCCCTTGCGGAAATACTCCGACATCGCCGTGGAGCGCGAACGGACCTTGCCGGAGTCGATGTCCTCGACATGCTCCTGGCAAAACTGGGTCGCGCGCTGGCCGGAAGTCGCACAAACAGGTACTTCAATCACGCTCGCCGGAGCCGACAATCCCCCGCCACCGAACGAAGGAGCCGCCGCGTTCATGGCGGCCTGCCAGACCGGCATCGCCAGATCCCGGCTGAAGGCACCCGGGTAGATCGGCTCGCCGCTGCCCGTCAGAAATCCGGTCCATACTCCGCAGGTGACCCGCTTGTTATAACCGATGAACCAGGAATCCGAGAAGCCGTGTGTGGAGCCGCCTTTGCCCGCTCCGTTGAACGGCTTCTCGAGCAATCCGTCGAGAACCCCCTTCGAACTGCCGCGGTAAAGCGAGCCGGCCATCATGCTATGGACCTGCCACGCCGTCGCCGCGTCGATGACCTGTCGCGATGTCTGCGGCTGGCGCTGGCGACGATACACCACCCGCCCCGCCGCGTTCTCGACCCGGTCCAGATAGACCAGCTTGTCAGGCCCGGACATCCCGCCGCGAGGAAATGTCGTCATCGCCAGCACCGCTTGTTTCATCGGAACTTCTTCGAAACCGACTGCGAGCCGTGGCAGCAATTCCGCCTTCTGCAGCGGCAGGCCGAAGGCGACGCTGGTATCGACGACCCGCTGCAAGCCCGTCGTTCCGGCGAACCGCACCGTGGCGGCGATCTTTGAATTCTCCAACGCCTCGCGCACCGGAATCTGCCCCGCGTAAGTCGGCGACGGGACTTCCATCCCCCATTCGCCGAGAATCCCCTCCTGCCCGCCCACCATCACCGCGCGGTTGTCCATCGGCTCGTCCTCGACGAGCGAAGCGGGCGTCTGGCCGCCGCTCAGGCCGGCCGCATAGATGTATGGGAAAAACGCGGTGCCTAACGGCCGTTTGCCGAGCTCGATGAAATCGTAGGGAACCTGCGCATAGTCCCGCCCGCCGACGTGGGCGAGCACCTCGCCGGTTTCGTGGTCGAGCATCAACGCGGCTCCTTGCAGATAGGTGGCTGGCTTCGAGCTGCTTTTCCGATAGTCCTGATATTTCGGGTGCGCGTATCCCGGCCGGGCCTCGGCTTTTGCCAGGCTTTCCAACAAGGATTTCTGCGCCGCGCTCTGCGCCTCGGCGAGGATCGTGGTGTGAATCCTGAATTTCCCGGAGGCCAGCGCGTCCTCGCCGAGCGCCTGGCCGACGGCTTCCGCGACCCGCTCGTAGAGATGCGAAGTGCCGCGGCGCAGCGGCTGCGAGTTAAGAGAGAGCGGCAAGCTCTTGAGCCGGGCCAGCTCGGAGGAGGAAATCATGCGCTCCTCGCGCATCCGGCCGAGCACGTAGTTGCGCCCGTCCAGATTCGCCTTGGGGTTGTTCAGCGGCGAGCGCCCGTTAGGATTTTTGATCAAGGTCACCAGCGAGGCGCACTCATCGACCGTTAGCTGGTCCGGCTCCTTGCCGAAATATCCCAGCGAAGCCGAGCGGATGCCGTAAAACCCGCTGCCGAAATAGATGCGGTTCAAATAAAAATCGAGGATCTCCCGCTTCGAATAACGGTCCTCGATCCGCCGCGCGAGGAAGGCCTCGACCATTTTCCGCTGGATGGTGGTCTCGTTCCTCAAGATCGCTTCCTGCTTGAGGTCGTAGGCGTTGCGCGCCAACTGCTGGGTGATCGTGCTTGCCCCCTGGTTGCCGCCCTGGGCGTTCAAAATGACCGCGCGGGCGACACCAATGTAGTCCACGCCGTGGTGTGACAGAAACCGCGAGTCCTCGCCCGCGCGCAGGGCCTTGATGAAAATTTCCGGAACTTTCTCGATCGGGATCACGCTGCGGTTCTGGACGAAAATCCGGCCGATTTCCTTGCCGTTCCGATCCAGGATGATGCTCGGCTCCTCGAGGTCGTTGATGCGCGCAAGATCATAAGTCTCCGCGCGCTGGCGGTATTCGCGGGTGTAGGCCTCCATAAACAGCCAACACGCTCCGCCCGCGACCAGACCCACTAACAAGCCAGTCAGCGCGAGCCCCAGCCAAAAGCCTTTGCGCTTGAAGAACCAGCGCTTGCTGCTCTTCTTCCGATTCGTTTTTTGAATTGTTGCCATGCCTGATCCGGATTCATCACCGACCTGCCGGTCGGCCACGCAAGCGGGACGCTATCCGAGCGACGCGGACCCCGCAACCCCTTCGTTGAGGGCGATTTTGCGCGAGCGGATCGAACGGGACGGCCCGCTGGGATTCCCGGAATTCATGGCCACCGCCTTGTATCAACCGTCACTCGGCTACTACGCCCGCGAAACGCGCCAGGTCGGACGCGGCGGGGATTTCTTCACCAGCGTGAGCGTGGGCCCGCTGTTCGGCGAGCTGCTCGCCCGGCGCTTTCTCCGCGAATGGCGGGAGTCCGGCTCGCCCGCACGCTGGCGGATCATCGAATGCGGTGCGCACGACGGCACCCTCGCCGCCGACATTCTCGGCGCGATTTCCCGGCTCGACCCGCAGGCATTCGCCGCGCTCGAATACGCCATTCCCGAACCGCTGCCGCGTCTCCAGGCCGCCCAGCGGGAAACGCTTCGCGGATTTCACGGAAAATGGCGGTTTATCGCGGAAGCCAGCGAGCTTCATGCCGATCCCCTGCCGGGCGTCGCCTTCGGAAACGAACTGCTCGACGCCCTGCCGTTTCACGTCGTCGAGTGGACTAACGGCGGCTGGCGCGAATGCAAGGTCGAGGCCGCCCCGGACGGCGATTTCGTCTGGCAGGCCCACCATGAAATCACCAGTCCCGCCTTGCTAGATGCGCTCGCCCCGCTTGGAAACGGCTTCCCGGAAAACTACCGCACCGAGGTCCGCACCAACTTCCGGGACTGCCTCGAACCCCTCGTCCGCAGCCTTTCCTCGGGCTTGCTCCTCTGGCCCGACTACGGTTTCGCCCGACCCGACTATTATCATCCGGACCGCAAAACCGGCACCCTCCGCACCTTTTCGAAACACCGCGCCGCGGAAAATCCACTCGCCACGCCCGGCGAAATCGACATCACCGCGCATGTCGATTTCACCGCCGTCGCGGAAACCGCCATCCGGCTCGGTTGCCAGCCCGTGGCGTTTTCCTCGCAAGGCAGCTGGCTCACCGGCCAAGCCCGCAGCTGGCTCCTCGCGCAGGAAGGAAACCCCGACGCCGCCGCGCTCCGCCAATTCCAAACCCTCACCCACCCCGCCCACCTCGGCGGCAGTTTCCACGTCCTCGAACTTTCCTGGAACCAACCCGCCGCACCCATCATCCCGCCGGAAATCTGGCACCGCCTCGGAATCAGTCAGCCCTAAACCGCCACCCGGACCGCCCCGCATTTCCAGCAGGAATCGAACGACGCCGGCACCGCCTCGCCGCAGGACGCGCACGACCAATCCGCCCCCGACACCGGCGGACTCTCCGCGTGGCTGCGCAGCAACTCGTGCGCCCGATCGTAATCCTCGTCATCCCGCACGCACAACGACGGCATCACCGCGAAGGGCACCGCCAGGTTATACAAGCTCTCGTGACGGATCAAATTCGGGATGCCCGCCTCATCAAGCACCGTCTTGAAATATCCCAGCCGCGCCAGATCGTGATCGGTATAAACTTCCTTCATGTCCCACAACAGAGCCGTTCCACCAGTGGTCCACAAGCGGATTCCGACTCGACGCAATGTGTGCTTGCCCCGCGCCCGCGCCCCGGTAGAGTCTCGTCCGCAAGCCGGGATGGCGGAATTGGTAGACGCGCCAGATTTAGGTTCTGGTATCGAAAGGTGTGCAGGTTCGAGTCCTGTTCCCGGCACTTTTTAAGGCAGTTACTTACATCCACTTAATACTTTGATTTTAAGAGATTTACAATGAACGGCCGAAGCTTGGAGGTGTTCATAATCACTGTTTAAATTGTGCCAAAATGCGCCCATTAGCCGATTCTATTGCGCGGTCTATTGCGCGGTCTGTTGCGCGGCATTTCCCGACACTCCCCACCCTCACGCTGCAGTGATATCATCCGCTGCATGAAAGATCCACGCGATGACCACCAGAATGCCCCGCTTTCCGGGGATGATGCCCCGAAACCCGCACCTGCGGATGCCTCGGGGGATTCCGGGACCGGCGATGCCTCGGAGCCGATTGACATTGTCGATGCCGAGGTGGTTCCCGATCCACGGCCTGATCGGAAGGGACGCCAGGGCGCTGCGCTGCGCCGGGGCTCGGAGAAGAAAAGAGTGCGCGGCTATGAAACGCGACGCCGGCTGGTAGAACTAGATGTGTTCGGTGGGAAGCGTCTCAAGGAGTGCGCCTATGAGCTGGGCATCAGCTACGGCCGGGCGCATGCAGTCTGCCGCCACACAACGAGTCGCAACGAGCCGGGGCGGGGATTTGGCGGGCGTGAGGATTCCGCTGGCCGACACCGGGGGGGCGGGGTCGCATTTTGACAGGCTGCTGCCACCGGGACCTATTTCCCAGCCAAACCAAAAATGGTTCATGGGGCTCCCTTCCCCCTGATCGGAGTCGCCAAAAAATAACTGCAAGGAATTTGCTTTCGCGGGCGGCTCCTGAAACAGCAGTCGGGTCGGACCGGATGGCGGGGAAATGGGGGTTGGTGTGATGAAATTGGTACCTGTGCCACATCCCGAGTTGGTCGATGGTGACTCAGTGCTGCTTGAATTGGTGCCACTCAGCCAATAGTTCAAGATTGGCCGCCACCGCGCACTGCGTCACTTCACAATGAAATCACGGCCTTCCGCAGCGCACCAGAGACGATAAATATTCGTTAGGTTCTGACGGGCACCTGTGACAGGAATTTTGAGGAAACCACGGCGCTTGGCAGATTCAAAGAGTTCGCGTTCCTTCTGCGTGAGACGGTGACCCACCCGGCGGCTGCCGATCTTGGCACGCGTCGCCTCTCCCCGGCTCAGGCGTTCGACGTCGTCTTTGCGAGGCCGTTGCATGATCCAATCTTGTTCGACACATCAAACGGAACGCTCGGCATAGCGATCAAAGCGATTGGATAAAATCAGAAAGGTCGGAGCCCAGAGACCCACGAAAATTCCAAACCGTTCTGCATGGGCCAAGGACTCCTCAGTGGTCCCACCCGTGAGAAACCAAATCGCGATCGACCCTACAATTGAGGCGAAGCCGAAGATAAAACATAGATTGCTGAGCTGTTTAAGTTGTTTTGGTTTCACTCAAACACTCTCGCACCGCTCGTTTTTCGCGCAAGCTAAAATCACACAAAGTCGGCGGAAAGCAGGCAGTTCTGGGAAATTTACGCTTCAAGTGCCCACTTTCGAGTGCGGCGGTGGCGGTATTTGAAAAGAATCGTTAAGTAAATTCTTACCGCTGTCTCAGAAACGAGACGCCCCCACCATGAGTGCCCCCACTGATAGGTGACCCACCACCCACGTGATGAGCGCCATGTGCCGCTCATGGTAGCTGATGAACTCACTCCGCCCCACATCTTTCAATAAGGGGTAGTGCACGATTTGAATGACCCAGATTAAGCCGACCAAGCCCCAGTTGGCCGCCGCATGGATGACGAAGCATGTGTTCATTTCCGCACTGCCATTTTGGGTTTCCCCTTGCGACAAGCCTCGCTGCAATAGCGGACCATTTCCCAATCCCGCTCCCATTTTTTCCGCCAAGCGAAAGGTCGCCCACAGTGGAGACAGATTTTTTCCGGCAAATTCGCCTTTTTCACGCTTTTCATAAGACTTTCATTGCGGGATTCACTGTCACGGATCCATCGCGCATGCGATCCCGAAACCCTAGGAAAATTTCACAGATCAACGATTTTCAATCAATTCTTCGAATCGCGCTCGGCGGATCAAGGTCTAATTGTCTGGCCATCGAATCGACAGCCCCTCCCACACGGATCGAGCGGCTTCAGTTCCATTCGTTTGTCGGAGACCTCAATAAAATCAACTACGGACGTCCTGAACCCCAACGTCCATCATCGTCGTAGGACGACGGGTAAGGCTTTTGACATGCCGAGCTTGCCGGCCCGCTCGCCCTGTCAAGCTTTTATTGGGATTGCTTCCAATTCAAATCACTGAATATCAGTTATTTACGCATTAAGTTGACGCGAATGAGGCTCTAGAATGTTGGAGAATCGGCTCCAGGGCCTGCAGAACTATCTGAAGCACCGGATCACCAACGCCGCTTCCGAGGGGAGGAATTCACGGGTTGCCCGGATCATTGCAAATGCGAGAGGGCTGCGAACGTTTATTGCCCTTCGCACCCGGGTTTTGTTCTTCCTTGGCAAACTCAATCCCTCCATCGCTTGAAATAAAAACCACCGAATTCCAAGGAAAGCCAATTATTTTTTGGGTGCCCCTACAAATGTCCCACCCCTTGTGATCGAATGGCGTGATTCCCGATGGATTTGACCCGCAGGGAATGAACTCCAACACCAAAATTATGAACCAAATAAAGAAAATACTCGTGCTTACAGGCATCTGCTGCAGCTTGACGAATTGTTCCACTCTTTTCACCGGAACCAGCTCCAATGTGCAGATCAATTCGCAACCCTCAGGCGCTCGCGTCCAGATCGACGGAATCGACCGAGGCTACACGCCCACCAGCGTGAAACTCAAAAAGGGCAGCAGCGGCCAAAGCGTCACATTGCAGTCGAAGGGCTATGAAACAAAAACATTCCAGCCGCAAACCACGATGAACCCCGTGTCGGTCCTCAACCTCTTCAACCTTCTTTTCTGGGGTGTGGACGCGGCCTCCGGCGCGCTATGGAAGTATGACCCCAACTACTACGATGTGAAACTCGACAGGGCCGGCTCCAGATAAGACAGCGTTGATGTTCGGAATCAGCCGAGTCAGTCATGGATTGCACATGATTGGCTCGGCACACACACAGCCAAGCAAAGCACAAAAAATGAACAACCCGTGGATCGCTGGACTCGTCATATACCTCATTGGGTGCGTGGCCACATATCTCTTGAACCTGCTCTACGGTGTCATGTTGTGGTTTGCTGCCATTTTGACCGGTGATTTCGTCATGGGCAAAAACATTTTCAAGCTTGCTCCCAAAGATGACATCAAAGACCTCAAAAAAGTCATGTCCGGCTGCATGTGGATTTATGCTTTTCTCTCATGGGTTGGCTTCGTCTTGTTGCTGATATCCATTATATGCGAGATTGTGATG
>CANHPN010000072.1 GCA_947462535.1 Akkermansiaceae bacterium
CCCACCCACATGCGCCTACTCCTCGTGCCCATTTTTATGAGCCTGCACCTGATAGCCACGGGCTCGCAGGCTGCGGATCACACCGCCGGAAAACCTGCGACACCAGCAAGTGAAGCCTCGCCGAAGGACGCCCAAGCGCCCAAAGTGATCGAACCGGTGGTCAAAGAATCCTCAGTTACCATTGATGGTAAAAAGGTTGCATACAAGGTGACAACCGGGAAACTGCAACTCAAGGAGGACGACGGCAAAGCCCGCGCATCCATTTTCCACGTCAGCTACGAGCGCACCGACACCAGGGATGCGTCCACGCGGCCTGTGATGTTCGCCTTTAATGGAGGTCCCGGATCGTCAGCCGTCTGGTTGCACATCGGTGTGCTCGGGCCGAAAATCGTGAAGCTCCCCGGCGACGGCACGCTCGCTCCGTTTCCTCCGGCCCGGGTGGCGGACAATCCACTGAGCATTCTTGATGTGTGTGATCTGGTGTTCATCGATCCGGTTTCCACGGGATACAGCCGCGCGGAAAAGGACGTGAAACCCGGCGATTTCCACGGGCTCGATGAAGACATCGCCTCGGTCGGAGATTTCATCCGCCGCTGGATCAGCGAGCACGACCGCTGGTCATCGCCGAAGTATCTGCTGGGAGAATCCTACGGCGGCATCCGGGCGGCGGGACTTTCCAGCCATTTGCAATCGCGTTACGGAATGAGCATTAACGGCGTGGTGCTGCTCTCCTCCTTGCTCGATTTTTCCACGCTCAAGCCGGCCCAGGGAAATGATCTTGCCTATCAGGTTTTCCTGCCCTCGCTCACCGGCACGGCCCATTTCCACGGGAAAATCCAGGGAGATCGCGACGCATTGGTCAGTGAAAGCACTGAATTCGCCTTCGGAGAATACGCTGCGGCCTTGCTCAAGGGAAATGATCTCGATCCCGCCACCCGGACAAGCCTCGCCGACAAACTGGCCCGGCTGAGCGGCGTCGATGCCGCCATCTGGCTGGCTAACGACTTACGGCTTGATTCCACGGCATTCCGCGCGGAGTTGCTGCGCAAGGAAGGCAAAGTCGTCGGCCGCTTCGACGCGCGCGTCGCTTGGGATGCCACCGACAAGGCGGCGAGAGCGCCGGATTACGACCCGTCCTATTCCCTCGCCTATGGCGCGTTTTCCTCCGCGTTGCTCGACTATCTGGGCCGCGAACTGGGCTACAAAGAGGACCAGCCATACGAAATCCTTACCGGAAAAGTCCAGCCATGGCGTTGGAATACCAGCAACGAGGTGGTCAATGTTAGCGATCGTCTTGCCACCGCCATGAGGGACAATCCGCATCTCAAGGTCCTCCTGATGGGCGGATACACCGACCTCGCGACTCCTCCCACAGGCACCGCGCACTCCGTCCGGCACATGCTCAACCTGCCTGCGAATGTCCGGAGAAACATCTCGACCGTCTTTTACGACGGCGGCCACATGTTCTATCTAAATCCGCCGGATCTGATCAAGTGCCGCGCTGACATCGTCAAATTCATCGAAGCTGGCAAACCTTGAGAGTAATGCTGTCCCACTTCTCCGGCAACTCCCCTCCCCTGCCGGCGTCGTCATCGAGATCTCCGAGGAATGGGAAACCGGCAAAATCTATCTCCAGCCCGAAACCAAAAAACAACCGAACTAACAAAACTTCTCCAGCTTTCCAGATCTCAATCAGAAGATTTTACAGAAAAAAGTTTGCGCGGCCGCCTTTGGCATTCCACGCGCTTAGCGAGCGGCGTGAACCATCATGACCAAACGCAAAAGCAGAGCTTACCGCTCCGCCTGGGATTCGTTCCTCTGAGTGACTGTGGCCCGATCGCCGTCGCCATGGAAACGGGTATTTTCGCCCGTTACGGCTTGAATGTGGTGCTGTCCCGCGAACTGGGCTGGACGAGCATTAGGGACAAGATGTTCTACGGAGATCTGCAAGCCGCCCAGTCGATTTCCGGGATTGCTTTCGCCCTGGGTATCGGTTTCAGCGAGCTGCGCTGCGAAGTCGCCGTGCCGCTGATTCTCAACCTGCACGGAAACGCCATCACTCTATCAAAGGAATTGTTGCCGCATGGGATCGGCAAGGGCGAGGGCTTGCAATCCTTCCTCAAGCATCATTGGAAAAAGGACCGGCCATTTACCTTGGCCGCCTCCCATCGGCTCTCCTCGCACCATATTCTCCTCCACCAGTGGCTGAAGCGCAACGGTCTATCAGCATCGGAAGACGTGGAGATCATCTTCCTGCCTCCCCCGCTCATGCCACGCCACCTCAAGGCCGGGCACATCGACGGCTACTGCGTCGGCGAGCCGTGGAATTCCGAGTCCATTCTGGAAGGAACCGGCTGGTGTCCTGTTGCTTCATCGGACCTCTCTCACGGGCATACCGGTAAAGTGTTGCTGGTTTCCGGTAAGTTGCTGCACGAGCGCAAGGACGAGTCCATCGCGCTGGTCGCGGCACTGCTCGATGCATGCAAGCTCTGTCAGGACCCGGCTTTCAGAAACGAGATGATTTCGATTCTCGCGCTCAAGGATTACACCGGAGCCTCGGAAGATGTCTTGCGGAACAGCCTTGGCAGCCACTTCAACAATGGAGCCGGATCGACGAGCGCATCATCCTTTCATATCTTCCACGGGGATTCGGTGAACCGGCCCACGGTCGAGAAAGCCTCGTGGGTGCTCGCCGGACTCCGCACCATCGGCATCCTGCCGGATGTCACCTTCGGCTCGCTGTCCCGCATCTATCGGGAGGATCTGTTCCAAACCGCCACACTGTGTTCACAAGGGGCATGAGCGCCCTTCATCCCGCGATAAACGCATCCCTGAAGCGTTCCCCATAAAATCCGAGTTGGCACTCATGCGGCCACGACAGCGGGCGACCCCACTCAAGCCAACATGGAATCAATTCCATCCCTATCACGCGGGAAATTCATTTTCGTCTCCACCAAGACCACGGCGCTCGGGCGACTCGCTGCGGGACTTCCCGCCGACTGGGTCGGAGCACAGACCGCCCGCGACTCGCCCGAGTCGCCGAACGTCAACTTCGGCATCATCGCGCTAACCGACTGCTCGCCCATCGTCATCACCCATGAAATTTCATCCTCCGGAGTTCGGCGGATCCCGCTTGGTATGGCGGGTGCTCCTCAAGGAGCGACCAAGCACGCCCGCTCCACATCGAACGAAGTCTCATGACCGCCCCCGCACCCGTCCTCGAACTCTTCAATTTCTCCAGGTCCTATCCGACAGCCGAATTACAAGGCATGCCCGGTCACTGTTTCAAAGAGTTAGCTTCCAGATCACCCCGAGCAACGCGCAAGTTGCCAGCGTCGGAATCACGCCGGTTTTGAACCGCTCCATCGCAAGCCAGGCAGCGATGGCGACAACGGCGACGAAGTAATCGTAGCCTCCCTCCACCGGCCTGAGCGCGTGCCAGGCGAACCAGATCGCGAGATTGAGAATCACCCCGACGACTGCGGCGGTGATCGCCGTTACTGTCGACGCCAGGGCCGGCCGCTCGTGCAACCCCTCGACATGCGGCGCTCCCAGAAACACGAAAAGAAAGCACGGCAGGAACGTGACCCACGTCGTAATCAGCGCTCCGAGCGTCGCGGCGGCGAGTGGTGGCAAGTCGCCGGGATGTTGCCATGCCGCCACGAACCCCACGAACTGGAGCACCATAATCAGCGGCCCCGGCGTAGTTTCCGCCAGGCCGAGCCCCGCCATCATCTGCCGCTGGCTGAGCCAGCCATGATGCCCCACCGCCATCTGTGAGATATACGGCAGCACCGCGTATGCACCGCCGAATGTCACCAGCGCCGCCTTGCTGAAAAACAGCCCCTGCTGGAAATGAATACCCTTCCACCCCAACAACAATCCCGCGCCGATCACCGGAACCCACCACAGCGTCAGGCAAATCACCGAGATCAAAACCGTCCGCCCGAGACTCGCCCGCGCCGACGGTGGCAGCACCACACAGGGCGATTCCCCCACACCTAACTTCCCGTGCCCCTTGCCCGCCGGAAATTGCGCGGGCAACCACGTGCCGCCCAGATAGCCAATCAGTGCAGCCGATAGAATGATCAGCACGAAGGAGACCTTGAAAACAAAGATCGCGATGAAAGCCAGCACTGCCACCCCCCACAGACTCTCCGTTCTCAACGCCTTCGAGCCGATCCGCTTCACCGCCGACGCGACGATGGCGATCACCGCCGGAATCAAGCCGTAGAAAATCCCGTCGATCCAGGTGATGTCGCCGCCCGCCATGTAGAGCCAGCTCAGGCCTAGCAGGATGAAAACCGAAGGCAGCACGAAAAGCACGCCCGCCGCGATTCCGCCGCGCGCGCCGTGCAGCCGCCAGCCCAGATAGGTCGCCAGTTGTTGCGCTTCCGGCCCCGGCAGCAGCATGCAGAAATTCAGCGCGTGCAGGAAATGATCCTCTGACAGCCAGCGCCGCCGCTCCACGATCTCCCTGTGCATGATCGCGATCTGACCCGCCGGTCCCCCGAAGCTGATCCAACCGAGTTTCCACCAAAACCTAAACGCCTCGCCAAAGCGCGGGACGGGCCGTGGGGAACTCTCATTCATCGGCAAGCGGAGGGTGAAACGGGAATTTCCGCATCACCCCGTCGGATCTCAGTGGTTAGACTTGTCGAACGCCGCATCGAACGCGACGTTGCCCGTCGGGAAATCGACGCTGCGGACGAAAGCCGCGGCTTCTTCCCCGCCGTGGACGCGGTCCATTCGGATGTCTTCCCATTCGACGGAGAGCGGGCCCTTGTAGCCGGTGTCGTTGAGCGCGACGATGATGTCCTCGAACTCGATGTCGCCGTGGCCGAGCGAGCGGAAGTCCCAGAAGCGGCGCGAGTCGCCGAAATCCGTGTGGCCACCGAACACGCCGACGCTGCCGTCGCCATGGTTCCACCAAGCGTCCTTCATGTGGACGTGATAGATCCGGCTGCCGAGGTCGCGGATGAACTTCACGTAGTCCACGCCCTGATAGCCAAGGTGGGACGGGTCATAGTTGAAGCCGAAACGCTTGTGGTTTCCAACAGCCGCCAGCGCGCGCTGGGCGGACGCGATGTCGAATGCGATTTCCGTCGGATGGACTTCGAGCGCGAAGTTGACATCGACCTTGTCAAACGCGTCGAGGATGGGCAGCCAGCGCTTTGCGAAGTCCTTGAAGCCCTTTTCATAATACTCCTGAGTGGTCGGTGGGAAGGCGTAGATCGAGTGCCAGATCGAGGAGCCGGTGAAGCCGTTGACCACGGCGGGGAACTCATCCTTGCCGTTGCGGCCGGGCTTGGCGTTGAAGAACGCACGGGCGGCCTTGCCGGTGGTGATCATCTTCTTGGCCGCGCGCTTGCGGACGCCTTCCGGGTCGCCATTTCCCCAGACGTCCGGCGGCAGGATCGCCTTGTGGCGCTCGTCGATGAGGTCGCACACGGCCTGGCCGACGAGGTGGCTGGAAATGGCGTAACAGGTCAGGCCGTGGTCGGCGAGGAGCTCCCAGCGCTCCTTCACATAAACCTTGCTGGTGGCGGCGGCGTCCACATCAAAGTGGTCGCCCCAGCAGGCAAGTTCGAGGCCGTCGTAGCCCATTTCATAGGCGAGCGGCGCGAGTTTTTCGAGCGGGAGGTCGGCCCATTGGCCGGTGAAGAGTGTGACGGGGCGTGACATGGTTGGAATTGGTTGTTGGACCTCAGAAGGATGGCGGCAAGGTGCCGCCGGGATAAAGCAAAAACGATGGTTCAGCCGGGGATCTTACGCCGGATTTCCTCATTCCATAATCCTCGCAGGCTTTCCGTGACCGGGCCTGGCCCGAAGATTCGGTCGCCGAACCGGGAGACCGCGACGAGTCCACGGGTGGACGAAGTGAGGAAAATCTCATCGGCGGAGTGCAGGTCATCCAGGCCCGTCACCCGCTCTTCGCAGGCGATGCCGTGGCGTGCCGCCAACTCGATCACCACGGCGCGGGTGATGCCTGGCAGGCAGCCGGATTGGATAGACGGGGTGTGAAGGGTGCCGCTTTTCACGAGGAAGAGGTTCGCCGTCGCGGCCTCACAGAGATGGCCGGCGGTGTTGAGGAAGACGGTCTCGTCGAAGCCCTGCCGCCGGGCGTGGTCGAGAGCGACGAGATTTTCCGCGTAGGAAGCGCATTTCAATCCGGCGAGTGGCGACCGCTCGTTTCTTGACCACGGCGAGAGATTCACCGTCAGGCTGGCAGGAGCGTGGTCAAGAGAACGCGCGATGATAAAGACGACGCGGTCGCATCCCGCCGTCAAATCATTGAGAGATCCGCTGCCGCCCGTGACGGCGAGACGGACGCGGGCGCGGCCGGAGGTGAGTTTGCTCATCACCAGCAACTCCCCCGCCGTCTCCTGTAAATCGGGAAGCGAAATTTCCCAGCCGAGTCTTTGGCAGCCCATCCGGAGTCGCGCGAGATGGCGATCGGCGAAGACCGGGACGCCGTCGAGCGCGAGAATCGTCTCGAACAGGCCGAGCCCGAGAACCGCCCCGCGGTCCATCGGCGCGATCGGGAAATCGTCAGAATCTAGCCATTCGCCGTTGCACCAGAGCTGGGTCATCGGCGGTGATTCTGGCGCGGGCGCAGCGCTTGTAAACCCTGCAAGCTTGCTTGCGGCGGGAAGATCGCATGAAGTCCGGCCATGCGGATTTATATCTTTCTTTGCGGCCTCGCGATTCTGGCGATGGGGGGCACGGCACGCTACGTGCTGGAAAAAGAGGACGCTCTAGGATTTCTCACCGGGGCGATGCAATTGGGCGGAGGGATCGTGATCTGCGGGCTTTTTTCGCTGAAAATGCGGTGGCACGGGATCATCGGCGCGGGAGTGCTGGCGCTGCTAGGCGCGGCCCGCGGATTGGCCAACTTGCCGGAACTGGCGAAATTCCTCGCCGGAGATCGTCCGCACGGATTGACGCCGCTGTTGGAAACGGGCGTGACGCTGGTTTCCCTGCTGCTCCTGGTGAAGGTCATTCGGGCGCTGTCGCGGGAGCGGCTACGTCGGATGTTGGAGGCGGAGGAGTGACCGCTGGAACCGGAGCCGGAGGCGTTGGTTTCGGCAGCGTGTTCTGCCATTGGTGGAGCGCGTAGCCCTCGCCGAGTCCGCCGATTTCATTCAACAGCTCGTGGCAGCGCTGGCACCATTTCTCGAAATCCGGGGGCCCGCGCTCGGCCTCGCGGCTGCCAGGGAAGACGATGTAGCTGACTTTCAAATCGGACACCGGGCGGCTGTAGGAAGAGGCTTTCGGGTTCAGCTCGCGGGCGAACCGCAGCGAACCTTCACCGACTTTGAAGGTGGGGCCGCCATCGCCGACGATGGACGGATAGATCTTCCCGCCATGGACCACCACCGCGTAATCGCCGACGTTGGGCGCGAACGCGTCATTGGAAGTTAGAATGTCCACAGGGATGACGATGAACGGATCGTAGTCGGCGATGAGGAAGCTGCGCGCCTTGAGATCGTCAATCCCGCGTTTGAGAAACTTGATGCGCTCGCGCAGCCAGGTTTTGCGGTCGGCCGTGGTCGTGGCGGCGGCGAGCTCCTTCTGGGCGAGGCCGATCCGCCGCTCCCAACCGGCGACCATCGGATTCGGCGTTGGCGATTTCTTGGGCCAGCCGTAGCTGGTAAAGGGCTGATAGTTAGGAGAATCGACGATTTCCGCAGGCATTTCCGGCAGGCGGTCGCCGTCCGAGCCGTCGGAAACCACGTCCATTTCCGCCAGGAGAAAAAACACCTTGCGGCCGCTTGCGGACTTGAGGTGGAGGATGGTTTCGCAGTCGTAGACGTTATGCTTGGTGAGGAGTTCGTTGAGCGAGTTGGCGTCGCGGCGGATGCGGGCGGTCTTGTTTTCGTAGAGCTTGCCGAACCAACTCGAAACCTCGGCCTTCTCGACGAGGGCGGAAAATCCGGGCAGCATCCTAGCCAGATCCGGGCTGGATGTCTCCAGTTCCGCCATGGTTTTCGCGGGCGTCGGCACCCGCAGCGAAAGCTCGTAAGTGGCGGTGTAGCTCGCGTCGTTCACGCGTTCCTTGGATGCGATGCCGCCCTTCTCGATTTTCACCGAGGTCTTGAAGGGAATCCCGGAACGGAGTTTCCGGACATCGCTGATCGTGCCCAACCCGGGCTCCCGCTCCTGCTGCATCTCGGAGTCTGCGAGGGATTCCTTCAACGCGGCGATGTCGCGCTCGTATTTATCCTCCAACTCGGCCCGGATCCGCGCCTCGGCCTGGCGGTAAATATCCTCCTTATCGGGCGAAACCACGACCGGCTTCGGCGAGAAAATCTCACGCAGGCCGCGTTTCACCTTGCCCGGGAAATTCGTGAAACAGAGTCCGATTCCCGCGACGACCAGCAGCAGAAATGTCACGCGCAGCCAGGGAAACCCCTTGGATTTGCCGCGATTGTAGGTCGTGTGCGCACTCATGTTCCCCGACTCATAGCAGCAACCCGGCGTCCATCAATCCCCGTCCGACAAACTTTTTTCCCCGCCGATGCAGCAATTTTCCGATTCCTCAAAACTCAGCCATGACAAACTCGCCTTCATCCCTACACTCTCCGCCGTGAGTTATCAGGTCTTCGCCCGCAAATACCGACCCAAAACCTTCGACGACGTCCTCGGACAAGACCACGTCGTCAGGACCCTTCGTAACGCCATCGCCCAAAAACGGCTGGCCCACGCCTATCTTTTCGTCGGCCCGCGTGGCACCGGGAAGACCTCCACCGCGCGGATTCTCGCCAAGGCACTCAACTGCACCGACGGCCCGAAAGCGGATTTCGACCCCGAGGAGGACGTCTGCATCGAGATCGCCGAAGGGCGCTCGCTCGACGTGCTGGAAATCGACGGTGCCTCCAACAACGGCGTCGAGCAAGTCCGCGACCTCCGCGAGTCCGTCCGCTTCGCCCCCGCACGCGGGCAGTTCAAAATTTTCTACATCGACGAGGTCCACATGCTCTCGAACGCCGCTTTCAACGCGCTGCTCAAGACACTCGAAGAACCACCGCCACACGTGAAATTCATCTTCGCCACCACCGAGGCGAACAAAATTCTCCCTACCATCCTCTCCCGCTGCCAGCGCTTCGACCTGCGGCCGATCCCCACGGAAACCATCGCCCAGCACCTGCTCCACATCGCCACGGAAGAAAGCATCGCCCTCGAAGAAACCGCCGCCTGGGCCATCGCCAAAGGTGCCGACGGCGGCATGCGCGACGCCCAGTCGATGCTCGACCAGCTTGTCTCTTTCTGCGGCGACTCGATCAACGAAGCCAACGTGCTCGACGTCTTCGGATTCACCTCCCGCGAAAAAGTCGCCGCGCTCACCCAGACACTGCTCGCCCGCGACAACCCCGCCGCCCTCTCGCTCATCCAAAAAGAAGCCGAAAGCGGCCGCGAACTCTCGCAGCTGCTAGGCGAACTCATTGGCTGCCTGCGCGCGCTGCTCGTCGCGAAACTCGACCCGTCCGCCGACGGCGAAGGCATTCCCACCCACCTCTGGACCGCCCTGCTGCAAGCCGCCGACGAATACGCACCCGACCGCGTCCTCGCCGCCATCGACGTTTTCGCCGAGACGGAAGGCCGGATGAAATGGGCGACTAACAAGCGTCTCCACTTCGAGCTCGGCGTCATCAAGGCCATCCAGTCGCTCGGCGAAGTCCGCATCACCGACGTCATCAAAGTCCTCACCCGCAGTGCCGATTTCATTTCCTCGGGCGCGGTCAGCGCACCCGCTCCGATCGCAGCCGAACCCGTTCCGACCCCCGTCCGCGAGCCGGAACCGGAGCCCGTCGCCGCCCAAGAACTCCCCCCGGAGCCCGCGCCGGTCGCCGCCGCCGCCGCCCCTCCCCGTCCCGCCGGCGGACTCTCCGCCCTCGACTCCATGATCGCGGACGCACCGGAAGTCAGTGAGGCCCCTGCTCCGGCTGAAACACCACCGTGGAAGAACGAAAAACCCGCCGCCGAAATCAAAGCGCCGGAACCGATCCCCACCGCCGCCATCATCGAAGACACCTTTCACAACGACCCGCTCATCCAAGCCGCCCTCGTTAAATTCGAGGGCAAAGTCCTCGCCTGAGCCGGAGCGCAGAATTCATTCCACCCGTTCGACTCGCGAAGCGAGAGAAAACCCAAATCCTGCTAGATCACACCAATGGCGAGCCATTCAGATATCGCAGCCCCGCACCGTGACGCCAACCCAGGTGGTTCCCTAACGCTCGAAAACCACGGCTGCTGCATCATTCCAACCAGGATCTCCGGGGAAATCCTCAGCACTCTCCGCGACACTCTTTTTCGTGACGAAACTCCCGGCGAACGCTGTCTGCTCGATCATCCAACAGTCTGCGAGACCGCCCTCGCGCTCAAACACGAACTCACCTCCACCGGCCATCTCGCGGCGGCCTCCGTCGCCATCCAGGCCATCGCTTTCAACAAAACCGCCACTACCAACTGGAAAGTCGCCTGGCACCAGGACCTGATGTTTCCGTTCACCCGAAAAGTAACAGCCGAAGGATTTGACCTCCCCACTATCAAACAAGGCATTCACTACGCGCGACCTCCCGAGTCGGTATTGAGTGCGCTTCTCGCCGTCCGGCTCCATCTAGACGACTGCGACGCCACCAACGGCCCGTTGCGGATTTCACCCGGCACCCACCGCTCCGGCATCATCAAAACCTCCGAGATTTCGGGCCGCATCGCCGACCACGGGGAAATCACTTGTTTCGCGAATCAGGGAGAAGCCCTGCTGATGCGCCCGCTCACCCTCCACTCTTCCTCACTCGCCACAGCACCAAAGTATCGACGGATCTTGCATTTGGTTTACCATTCCGGCGACGCTCTCCCCGAACAGTGGCACCGCGCCATTTGAAATATCTAATCAAATTATTATGAACATCGCCAAACTCATGAAACAAGCCCAGCAGATGCAAGCCGGGCTCGCCGCCAAACAGGAAGAACTCTCCATCCAGACCGTCGAGGCATCCGTCGGCGGCGGCAAAGTCCACGTCATCGCCACCTGCGCGGGCGACGTGCTCTCGATCAAGATCGACCCGTCGGTCATCGATCCGAGTGACGCGGAGTTCCTCGAAGAACTCGTCCTCAAAGGCGTCCAGGAAGCGATTTCCAAGGGCAAGGAAAAGTCCGCCGCAGAGATGAAAAAGCTCACCGGCGGCCTCGGCATCCCGGGCATGTGATTTCAGCGTTTCAGTTTTCAGAATCTCAGCATTTCTCCCTCAATGTCCTCTCTCAGCCGCCGCCACCGACCTCCGGCTGTGGCGGAAATCCGCCTGGACCGACCGTCGGAGCAACCGCGCCATCCGCCAAAAGGAACTCTCGATTACCTAACATATTTTGGAGCAGGCCACCGCATTCTCCAACCCCCCCACCCTCTTCGGCGGCGACTTCAATTCGCCCGCATGTTCTTCGCAGAGACGACCTTGCCCTTGCGTCCCAAGGGTGCCAGCCATGCGGCGAGATTGTCGGTGATGGGCACCACCCGCCTCGATGCCGTTTTCGCCTGATCCGCACGGAGTTCGATGATCCGACGATCCAAGTCCACCGCTGACCAATCGAGCCGGCTGAGTTCGGCGACCCGGATGCCCGCAAATGCCTCGATGGCGAGGATGGGAATCAGGCGTGGCGGAGCGGCATGAGGGTGGTTTTCAGCTGGCCTAGATAGACCGTGCTCGCCCCGTCTTGTTCGCGGTGAAGCGGCATCTCCGCCACGATGTCAGGGATCGTCACGGCCGCACCACCTTCCTGAAGTGCTGGCCATACTCGGAGACCATGGTGGCGAGCGACTCCGTTCCGGCCAGATCTCGTGCGCGGAGGTAGTCCTCCACGGCGGCGACCAGTGGAATGCCGGATTTCTGGAGCATGGTCTCCGCCGCCTTGAAGCTGTCTCGCTCGCGCGGCTTGAGGTCGGTGACGTGCTGCATTCCGACCTGAATTCGCTGCGCCACGAACAACGCATCTTTCTTCGCGTCCTCCAGAGAATTGAAGACCTTCCGCTCTCTCCGCCCATCCCGGTAAAAGCGCAGCGTGTAAGGCAGCCTGACTTCATAAGTGTCATCCTACAAAGGAAAATGGAAAGATCGCCAGAGGCGGCCAAGTGACTTAATCTCAACGTTATGGACGCTCCGATGATGCTGATTTCCGCTAACCCTGCGGGTGAGACAAAAAACACCCCTGGATGCCCACCTGGAAC
>CANHPN010000073.1 GCA_947462535.1 Akkermansiaceae bacterium
AGCTGAAAAGCTGAAACCTGAAATGCTGAAATTAGCGACTCAATCCACCCTCTGTCAGTTACCGTGAACATGTGCTCCAACAGTGCCGAATTTGTCCAACAATTTCTCTCGACGACCCTCTATCCGACAGTTCATTGAATGTAGTGATTCGTGACAACGCCGTCATTTCTTGAAACGCCTCATCCCTCCGAAATTTTCCTCCGCCCGTGGTAAAGCCTCCCCTCAAGCTCTCCGACTGCTGGGCAAAAACAGATCCCGTCACCGGCCTTCCCGCACTCACCGTGCGGGATCACTGCCTGATCGTCGGTGCGGTGGCCGAGGCCGTAAGGGGATTGCTTCCTCCCGCTTGTGAGCGGCTCGCCCCGCTAGGATCGGTCACCCTCGCCGCGGCACACGATATAGGGAAACTCACTCCGGGATTCCAGCTGAAGGCTTATCCTCATTGGAAATTGCCGGATGCCATGGGCCAATCGTTTTACGAAGGTAACCATGCCAAGGTCAGCCAGGCCCATCTAGCTTCACTTCACGGAAGGCGGCCCTTCGAGTGGGTGCTAGCCGCTGGTGGCCATCATGGGAGATATCCAAGCTCGAACGGCTATCTTGGGAAAATCAAGGAAGGCGGTCTCGACTGGCCGGCAGATCTTCGAGCGAAACTCTTGAATGAACTTGAAGCCGTTTTTGAAAAACTTCCCTCAGCGGATATCCCAAAAGGCCCTTTCGTCCACTGGCTCACCGGTTTCATCACCTTCGCCGACTGGATCGGCTCCGACACCGGCTGGTTTCCTCTTCCCGCAAGTGGCCCGTTGGCCGACCGCGAAACTCCCGCGAGTGTTCGGAATTCGGCCATGAGAGCCGTCCAAGATCTTGGTTGGCACCGCCGTGAGGTTTACTCTGGGCGGGTATTCGGTGCGCTTTTTCCCGGAGTGGAAAGCCCGCGCCCGCTCCAGCAAGCATTGATCACTGCGATGGATTCGCCCGGGCTCTACATCGTGGAGGCACCCATGGGTGTTGGAAAAACCGAGGCTGCGCTCGCCGCGAGCTACCGGCGGTGGACGGAAGGCGCCGAGCGCGGGCTCTATTTCGCCTTGCCCACCCAACTCACCAGCAACCGCATCCGCGATCGAGTCTCGGCCTTCCTCGAAAACGTGGTGGTCGATCCCTCCTATCACGCCCTCGTTCATGGCAATGCATGGATGAATCCCGAGCGCGTCCTCGCCATTTCACCCACCTCTGGTGACGTCGCGGGTGCCGCCGATCTCTCGGACTGGTATGCCTCTGGCCGCAAGGCGCTTCTCGCAGGTTTCGGCACCGGCACCATCGACCAGGCGATTATGTCTTGCCTGCCGGTGAAACATTCCGCCCTCCGCCTTTTCGCGCTCTCGGGAAAAATCGTCATCATCGACGAAGTTCATTCCTACGATCCCTACACCTCCGCGCTGGTAAATCGCATGGTGAAATGGCTGCTGGAAGTCGGCTGTACCGTGATTGTGCTTTCCGCCACGCTTGCATCCGCCCGCAGGAAATCACTCGTTCTCGCCGCCGGGGCGGAGGAGCGGGAAATTTCCTCCGCCTATCCACTCATCACCAAGGTCGCCAAAGGCTGCAGCCACTCGCAAGCCATCCCTGTCGCTGGCACCGATCTCCCTTCCAGCCGCGTCTTGATGAAACGCGTGGCAAGTGATTCCGCCGGAATCTGGCAGGACCTCGCGGATGCTGCCGAGGCCGGTGCCTGCGTGGTGATCATTCGCAATACCGTCGCCCTCGCCCAGGAAACCTATCGCCAGATCAAGTCCCGCTGCCGGGATCGCGGGATCACCTTCGGCCTGCTTCACAGCCGCTTCCCCCAATTCAATCGCGATGAAAATGAGGCCGTTTGGATGGAGCGCCTCGGGAAGAACGGCGCATCCCGCCCGCAAGGCTGCATTCTCGTCGCCACCCAGGTCATCGAGCAATCCGTCGATATCGATGCTGACCTCCTCGTCACCGACCTCGCGCCCATCGATCTCATTCTCCAACGCCTCGGCCGCCTCCACCGACACCAGCGCCCGCGCCCTGTTGGATTTGAAAACCCGCGCTGCGTGGTGCTCATGCCGGAGGTTGATTGGAACGCCGATGAAATCTCCCTCAAAGCCGCGCTCGGTTCATCCGCTTTCGTCTATCCACCGTTTTCGTTGTTCCAAGCGGAGCGAGTTCTGTTGGCGCTCACCGATTACACCATCACCCTGCCGCAGGACATCCGCCCGCTAGTCGAGGAAGCGAGTCGTTTAGCTGAGCCGCTGCCAAGCGGGGCCGCCGCTTTCCGTGAAAATCTGGAGAAGCTCACCCAAAAAATGCTTAGCACTGCCGAGCTCAGCGACGTGTTTCATTCACCCACCGAGAACGACAAGGACGGCGCGAAGACCCGCTGGAACGACACCCCTACCGCATTTCTCATCCTCCTGTGCCGCGCGCCGGGCACCACTCACATCGAGTTTCTCAATGGCGAGCGGGTGCCTTTCCATCACGGCCCGTTCAACTATCCGCTCGCACTCGCCCTGCACCGGAACGCCGTCCGCGTCCCGCGTTACCTCGTCCACCATGCCATGGCGCAACAACCCGCATGGCTCGGCAACAACATCCAGGACGCAGTGCTCGCCGTCATTCACGACGATGCCACCTGCGAACTCATCGGCTCTGCTGACGCGCCGTCCTATCTACTCAAATACCGCGACGACACCGGCCTGAGCCACACCCGGAACGCCGCCGCATCCTTCACCTCAACCCTCGATCCCTGCGATGACTGGTTCTAATGACACTCCCATGAATGACTTCAATCTCATCACCCACCCTTGGATTCCCGTGCGCTGGCTCGACGGGCATCACTCGCCCGTCGGTCTCGACGAACTCTTCCGCCGCGCTGCGGACATCGCCGATCTCGACGCCGTCCCACACGAGCGAATTTCGCTTATTCGGTTGCTCGTCTGCATCACCCAAGCCGCCCTCGGCGCGCCTGCGGATCTTTACGGATGGAATGAATTCGGCGGTGATCTTGAGACGGCCGTTCCCGTCTATCTGGCGCGTCAGGAAATTTTCCCTCACTTCAATTTGTTCGGTGATGGGCCTAGATTTCTCCAGCCTTCTAAACTGGAAGACTGCGAACCCGAATTCGTGAGTTGGATTTTCTTCCGTCTTGCAACGGGTAACAATGCCACCCAATTCGACCACCATGGAGGAACTGAACGCGATGTCCCTCCAGCCGATATAGCAAGGGCAATGGTAGCATGGCAAAACTTTGCACCTCCGATGGGGCAGCACACCGGCGATGGCGTATGTTCGAAAAGCAACTCACTCCATTGCATTCTGACCACCGGTACCTTGCGAGGAACCATACTCCTGAATTGCTTGGATCAGAAAACCATCGAGATCAGCTGGCCGGGTGGTTTCGGTCGTCCAGTGTGGGAGGTGATACAAAACAACGATCCGCTCGAAGACACGGTGACCACCTACCTGGGAAGATTAATGCCGTTGCATCGCCGGACTTGGCTCATTGATTCGGTTCGGCTCCGAAAGGATCGAAAGGGCATCAAATTTCCGACCTTTAAGGATTCACAAATCAGGGAGCCATCCGTGGCGCTTCGAACCTCGAAGGAAGGAGTCTCACTGAAAGGAAACTGGGGGGATCGCTCGATCTGGCGGGATCTGGAGGCTTTAGGAATAGATCGCCAACTTACTTCAGAAGGCCAAACCCAACTCTGCCCGCTGGTCGTGCAAAGCCACGTCAGGGAAATTGAGGGATTCCCTTCTCTCCCTGTTTGGGTGGGAGCATTGATCTTTGAAAATACAGCAAGTTTGGTGGCAACCATCGAATCCACTTTTGAACTCCCAAATACATTCTTCTCTGAGGTTGGCTTGAGCGTCTATTCCAAAGGTGTTGAGTGGGCTGAGAGCCAGTCGTTTGGTGTGAAGCAGGCGACTGAAGATTATGAGCGAGCACTGAGGGGGAAGAATTCCAAAGGTCCGAAAAGCGGGTTCCCTGCTCAACTCGAAGCCAAGCAACACTACTGGAACTCTCTCGATCAGCAGCGCCAGACGCTTCTTGCTCTTGTCGCGAATCCTTCCTTGCTCGGAATTCACAACTTCGGTGAGTCCGACGACCCGTGGAGCGTCGCCGTCCGCAAGGCGGCGCACGCCGCTTACGATCACGCTTGTCCGCGCTCCGCTCCTCGCCAAATCGAAGCCTATGCCCTCGGCCTGCGCCGCCTTCGCCCGAAATCCGCTAAGCCGAAAACTCCAAAGACCACCCCAGCCACCTCATGAATCCCTACGACGAATCCAACTCCCGCTTCATCGCGCAGCTCGCGAAGCTGTGTAATGACCGCGGCCACTCCGCCTCGCTTCGCCGCCATTGGAGCGAGACCACGCGCCATCAGGCACTACCCGTTCTCGGTCGGCTCGGAGCCATCGGCGATGATAGAACTACCATCACCGCCGCTCTCTACGCCGTCCATCCGAACCACGCCGAAGGCTCCGGCATTGGCCGCGCCGCTATGCGCCTTGGCGAACGCAAAGACGGGGATCATCCCTACGACCGCCACTTCCGGCGGTTGCTGGCCAGCACCGATCTGGACGATCTCGCGCCGCAGCTTCACCGACTCGTCAAGCGTCTCAGCCGCGAGGGCATTCCGCTCGACTACGCCAAGCTCCTCAAGGAACTCCGCTTTTGGTCCACCGGCCATGCCGAGAATGTGAAAACCTCCTGGGCCAAAGAATTCTGGCAAGCCCCCGCCGATCTATCCACACCATGAATCTCCACCTCACCCAAGCGCTTGTTCCTTACGAAATCGCCGCTTGCTGGCGCAAGTACGGCGGCTTCACCGACAGCTACGCCTGGCACAAGCGGGCGTGGGATTGTTTCCCGGGCCAGCCGGACGCCGCCCGCGATTTCCTCACCCGCCTCGACGATACGGGAAACGGCTTCCGCCTGCTCATCCTCTCCGCCGCGGGTCCCGCCAAGCCGGATTGGTGCCCGGATCACGCCTGGCAGAGCAAGGCCGTGGGTGAAAATTTCCTCACCCACCCGCGCTATCGATTCTCGCTGCTCGCCAATCCCACCCGCAAGCTCGCCGCTCCGCGCGATGCCGAGGGCAGGCGCCGCAACGCGAAACGCGTCCCCATTTCCAAGCGCGAGGACCTGCTCGACTGGCTGTCGCGCAAGGCCATCCAGCACGGCTTCTCCATCACCCCGGAGGAAATCCGCACCATTCCGCAGCCGCGCCAGCCCTTCGTCAAAGCAGGACAAGCCGGACTCCATACCGCCACCGAGTTCACCGGCGTCCTCACCGTCACCGATCCCGAACTCCTCCGCCAAGCCTTCGCCAATGGCATCGGCTCCGCCAAAGCCTTCGGCTTCGGCATGCTCTGTCTCTCACCCGCCTGAAACCAAACCACCATGTCCGCCATCTCAATTTTCGGAGAAAAACAAGTCCGCCGCGCCTGGAATGCCACTGAGGAAAAATGGTATTTCTCCATCGACGACGTCGTTCTCGCGCTGACCGATTCGGCTAACGTGAAGGATTACATCAAAAAGCTCAGAAAACGTGATCCTGAGCTGGATTCCTACTGGGGGACAAATTGTCCCCCAGTAGAAATGGCGGGCGTAGATGGTAAAAAACGCCCCATTAAAGCGGCCAACACGGAGTCTCTCCTCAGAATCATCCAGTCCGTTCCATCCCCTAAAGCCGAGCCCTTCAAGCGTTGGCTGGCCAAAGTCGGCTTCGAGCGACTGGAGGAAATCGAAAATCCCGAACTCGCCGCCAAGCGAATGCGGGTGATCTACGAGCAAAAGGGCTACTCGGAAGAATGGATTGAAAAGCGCCTGCGTGGCATCGCCGTCCGCGATGAACTGACCGACGAGTGGAGCAAGCGCGGGGTGAAGGAAGGCAAGGAATTCGCCATCCTCACGGCGGAAATCAGCAAAGCCACCTTCGGCATGACGCCCGCCCAATACAAAGAGTTCAAGGCGCTTTCCAATCCCAAGGAAAACCTCCGCGATCACATGACGGATCTGGAACTCATCTTCACCATGCTCGGCGAAGCATCCACCACCGAGATCGCCAAAACGCGCGACGCCAAAGGGTTTTCGCAAAACCAGCAAGCCGCCAACGCCGGCGGCACCATCGCCGGCGACGCTCGCAAAGCTCTCGAAGAGAAAAGCGGCAACAAAATCTCCACTCCTGAAAACTACAAAGTCCTCACCGAATCCAAAAAACGCATCACCCGCAAAAAATCAGACTCCTGAAATCTCCAATTCTACCATCATGAAACTAATCGAACTCCACATCTTGCAATCCTTCCCCGTCTCCTGCCTCAACCGCGACGACGTCGGTTCCCCGAAATCCGCTGTCTTCGGCGGCGTCACCCGTGCCCGGCTTTCCAGCCAGTCGCTCAAGCGTGCCGTTCGCCTACTCGCCCGCAGCGAGTCGCCGGATTTCCAAGGCATCCGCAGCCGCTTCCTGTTGGAGCCATTCACCAAGGCGCTGCTTGCCGCCGGGCTGGATGAGACAGCCGCCGCCGAAAAAGCCAAGATCATCTGCGAGGCCTTCAGCAAAGTGGATGCGAAGAAGCCCGACCAAGTGACCACTGCAGTCTATCTTTCACCCAGTGAAATCCAACAGATCGCCGCAGCTGTCGCCGCAGGTGAGGAGCCGAAGAAAGCCATCAAGAAAGTGGACCGTCTCGATGCCGCGGACATCGCGCTCTTCGGCCGCATGGTGGCCAATGACGCCACGCTCAACGTCGAAGGTGCCGCGATGTTCTCCCACGCGCTTTCCACCCATGCCGCTTCCAATGAAATCGATTTCTTCTCCTCGGTCGATGATCTCAAGGGCGATGCCGAGGATGCGGGAGCCGGGATGATCGGCACGCTCGAATTCAACTCCGCCACCTATTACCGTTACACCGCCATCAATCTCGCCCAATTCGCCTGTGAGAAAAACCTTGGCAAGCTCACTCCGGATCAGCGTCGCATCATCCTTAAGGATTTCATCCGCGCCACGCTCATCGCCGTTCCCGGTGCCCGCCAGAATTCGATGAATGCCGCCACGCTGCCCTTCGAAGTTCTCGGTATCCGCAAGGACAAGGGGCAGCCGCTCCAGCTCGCCAATGCCTTCGAGTCTCCGGTGAAAGCCAATGGCAAGGGCCTCCAAGCCGCTTCACTCACCGCGATGAAAGAGCATCTGGAGTCCCTCGAAAAAACCTGGGGGCAACTCGGTGAAAAAATCTGGATCACCGAAACCGGCCTCGATTCCTTCCTCGACCAACTCCTCTCCGGCGATGTCTGATACCCTGGCCTTCCTCATCGACGCGCCGCTTCAGTCGTGGGGCGCGTCGTCCAAGTTCCAGCGCCGGGAGACCGAAAGCTGGCCCACCAAGAGTGCCCTCGTCGGCGTGCTCGCCGCTGCCCTCGGTATCGACAAACACTCGCCGGACGAGATCGCGCGGGTTACCCCGCTCGCCGCCTTGTGCTTCTCGGTGTTCCGCTGGCCCAAATCGGCACCCAGCAACCGGCTCACCGATTTCCACACCATCGGTGGCGGCTATGACAAGACGAACCCTGCCGAGAAGCTACACATCCCGTGCAAAGCAGGCGATGGCAGCCCCTTTGGTACCGTCATTACCCGCCGCACCTACCTCACCGACGCGCGCTTCATCGCGCTCTTCCAGGGAGATCGCGCCACGCTGGAACGCGCCGCCGCCGCACTGCTCGATCCGATATGGGGTGTGTGGTTCGGTCGAAAAACCTGCATCCCGGCGGAACCGCTCTCGCCCGTCGTTGCCAATAGTCCGCGCGAGGCCCTTGCCGCTCTCCTGCAAAGGCTTTGCAACGATCCAGCGGAACTCCCCGCGCTGGAAGGCATGACCGAGTCGCCCGGCGACGGCCGCTTTTACCAAGCGGACCAGCCCGTCGCCTTCGGGCGGCATCACGGGGCCATCCCTGCAGCCTATTTGTCCCGCCCGGTCCGCCGACTGGCTCCCGGCGAAATGCCATGAGGGGGTGGAATCTTCACCACACCCGCTTCACTCCATATCTCTCAAACGCACCATCCGAGCCGAGCACCGCGCATTTTTCCTGCAAGGCCTGCGCGATGAGCATTCGGTCGAAAGGATCTTTATGATGAAATGGCAAATCTTGAATCAGTCGGCAGTGGCGAGGGGAAATCGGCAGCCAGGAAACCTGATAGCGTTCCGCATGGGCGAGCAGCAAGGTTTCCCAGTCGTCCGGAAGATGAAAATCAAAACCCTTGCCACTCCCTTTCAGTCCGATCTCCCAGAGAGTCACCGGCGACAGGAAAACCTGCTCGGCCTCGTCAAGAGCGGCCAGCGCCGCAGGAGTCATCTTTGGTGCGACCAAGCACCACCAAAGGAAGGCTTGGGTATCGAAGAGCAGATTCATTTCCAATCCTCCTCAAAGCTCTCGAAGTCTTCTTCGATCTGCTTGTCGAGCGCTGGATTATTGGTGAGGTGCTCGATGAGGGGCTCGCTGAAGTATCCAGCCAGTGCGCCGCAGCCTAAGGAACGCTTGGTTTTGGGGGGCGATTCCAAGGATCGCAGCTCCACCACCGGTTTGTCCCGCCTGGAGATGATGACTTCCTCCCCGCGCTCCACCGCCGCGATCAACCGCGACAGATGCGTTTTTGCCTCATGAATGGTCACCTGCATGGCCGCAAGCTAGTCAACATGACTAAAGCTGTCAAATCGCCATTCGCCGCGCCCCATCGCTCGCGCTGCCATGCCCGGTCATTCTCGCCTTGTTGCCTCAGTGATAAGGCTCCGGGCCAGGCGCTCCGGGCTTCCGAGCTCGGTGCTCCGGGTTCTGGAACTCCACCCTCCGGGTTGGGGAGCCTCGTCTTACGTGCTATCGCAAGCCGGCGGCCGGGTGCTGGAGCTTCGTCGTCCGGGTTATGGTGCCGGAAGGCCGGGCTCCCGAGCTCCGCCGTCCGGGCTGTGGAGCCCCGCCGTCCGGGCGATGAGGCCCCGTCATCCGGGCTCCGGTCCCGGCCCGCCGGGAAAATGAAAAAACCCTGCGGCCAAGGTGGCCGCAGGGGTGGGAATATTCACCGGATGAACTGGCTGTTTGGCTCAGGAAGCGGGCGGTGTCGGCGAGGACGGGCGGCGGGTGAAGCGTTTGCCCAGCTCACCCATCAGACCGTCGAGCCCGCCGGTGGTGCCCGAGCGCTTGGCGGCGGAGTAGTGGTCCAGCGAGGCGAGATACAAGTCACTGCCTACCAGGACGAGGGTGTCGTCGAGCAGTTCCTGGAGCTTGGTGGCCTTCTGCAGGAAGGGGATCAGGGCGTCGTAAACCGCCAGGTCGCTCTTGAACTCGGCGGCGTCAAACGCGCCGGGCAGATAGTCCGATCCCTCCTGCGCCATCTCCACCGACTTCCGGACGAAGGCGACGGATTTGTCCCCCATCTTCGGCAGCTCGCGCCGCTCGTCCGGCGTAAGATCCACCAGAAAGGGCAGCTTGGTGAGGATGGTCATGAAGGCTTCAAGCACGGCCTGGCGGTCGGCTTCCGATAGTGTGGCCCGGTAATGCGGTTTTGCATGGAATCTGACTCATAACAGAAATCTCCCGGATCGTTAGTCCTAAATTTGTTTTTTATTTCCCGCGTGCACTCAGCGATCAAACTCCACTATCAACCACGACCACCATGCCCATCTTCGAACGCCCGCCCCTCGACACGCTCGCTCCCGCCAAGGACCGCTGGACTCCCATCTATCTGGAATACGGCCGCCTGGAAGTGGATGATTTCTCGGTGAAATGGATCGGCAGCGACGGGCTCGTCACCCGCATCCCCATCGCCACCGTCAGCGCGGTGATCTTGGGGCCTGGCTCCGTGGTCACGCATGCGGCGGTGAAGGCCGCGTCCCATTGCAACTGCCCGTTTTTCTGGCTGGGGGAGGACGGGCTGCGTTTCTACTCGTTCGGCATCACGCCGAACCACGACAATTCGATGGCCCGCATCCATGCCACCGCTTGGGCAAGTAAGCGCTCGCAGAATGAGATCGCGCGCCGGATGTTCCTTCACCGTTTCCCGGAAGCCGCCGTGCATGGCGTTTCCATCAAACAGCTACGCGGCATGGAGGGCCGCCGGGTGAAGGAAACCTACGCCGAGCTCGGCCAGAAATACGGTGTCACCTGGAAGGGCCGCGACTACAAGACGGAGAACTGGCAGCTTGCCGACGGCATTAACCGCGCCCTCTCCGCCTCCAACGCCTCGCTTTACGCGCTCACCGCCGCCGTCTGTTGCTCCATGGGATTCATCCCGCAACTCGGCTTCGTCCATGCCGCCGGCACCCTGCCTTTCATCTACGACGCGGCGGACCTCTACAAACACGAGACCAGTTGGCCCGCTGCTTTCGAGGCGCTCTCCATCGACCCCCAGGACGACGGAACCCTCGTCCGCAAGCTCCTCAAACAGAAAGTCGAGGAAACCCGGATGCTGCGCCGGATGCCGGAGGATTTGAAAAAACTCTTCGAAGCCCTCGGTGAAGATCCCGAAGACGCCCCGCCGGATCATCCGCTCCAACCCAAAAGCGAAGCCTGAAAATCCAAATTGGCTCCGAAACTCTCTCTCATCATGCTCTTCGATCTTCTTCTTCATCTAGCGTCTTGCGTCTTGAATTCTTGCTTCTCATCCCCATGACCGTCCTCATCTGCAATGACGTGCCGCCGGCGATCCGGGGTGCTTTGAAGCGCTGGTTCATCGAGCCGCGGCCCAATGTCTTCGTCGGCACGCTCAATGTCCGCACCCACCGCAAGGTGATGGACTTCGTGCTGCGGAACGCGCCCAAGGAGTTCGGTATGCTGGTCATCACCTCCGCCCCGAATTGTCAGGGTTACACGGTGGAGCGGATCGGACCCGAAGGGAAAACCGGACGCAAGGAGATTGAGATTTCCGGCATCCGGCTGATCGCAGAAAGCTGGATCGATCCGGAGAATTGTCCCTTCTGAGTGGAAAGGGGCAGGGGACTTGCCTGCGGCAACTTGACACGCCCCCCTAAATGCTTGATTTCGTCGCTGCCGCCGCTGTAACTCATTGGCAGTTCCAGAGATTTCCCCACCCACGTGGGGATGGCCCGTACTAAGTTACGGCGTGAACGTAGTGATCGCCGATTTCCCCACCCACGTGGGGATGGCCCGGGGAATGCACCAAGCATCGACTTGGCTTCTCTGATTTCCCCACCCACGTGGGGATGGCCCGTGAGGGAAACTTTCCCAAAATAACGCGCGGATGATTTCCCCACCCACGTGGGGATGGCCCGAGGTTGCCAGTAAATGAATGGCAAGCAAGATAGATTTCCCCACCCACGTGGGGATGGCCCGCTGGGATATTCTGAGAAGTCGCTACGGACGGCGATTTCCCCACCCACGTGGGGATGGCCCGCAGTCGCTCGCTACGCTCCCGACATACCTTAAGATTTCCCCACCCACGTGGGGATGGCCCGCCTCGGGGTGCCAGCGCATGCACACTAGTACAGATTTCCCCACCCACGTGGGGATGGCCCGCAGCGCCTCGACGGTATAGTCCTCGTCGATGGGATTTCCCCACCCACGTGGGGATGGCCCGTAGAGCTCGGGCTCGTGGATTCGACAAGGGCAGATTTCCCCACCCACGTGGGGATGGCCCGCATGGTATTGTGACGCAAACGGCCCGGTGGAGGATTTCCCCACCCACGTGGGGATGGCC
>CANHPN010000074.1 GCA_947462535.1 Akkermansiaceae bacterium
AAGAGCACTTCCATTTCCTCCCGGCTTTGCTGCACGTAGCCGATGTCGTCCAAAACGAGCACATCGTAGCGGTCGAGCTTTTTGAGTTCGTTCTCCAACCGCAGGTCACGCTTGGCCGCCAACAACTGACCCACCAGCTTGAACGCCGGTGGGAAGTTCTAATTGTCGCTGGACAGCTTAATGCGTAAATGACTGATATTCAGCGATTTGGATTAAAAATAATCACAATAAAAGCTTGACAGGGCGAGCGAGCCGGCAAGCTCGGTATGGCAAAAGCCTTACCCGCCGGCCGCTCGTGGCCGAGTCTGCCCGACCTTGATCTGATCACAAGCCAAACCCGGTTGATCATCCGCAATTCCCTCAAATTCACCGCCGCCGTTTTCCTGCAAGCCCTCGTTGGGGTCAGTCCCAAATAACACGCGCCGCGCACGGCCGCTTCATCGCGAGCGCTGAGTTGTCCGAGGCGGCGGTTCAGGACCGTGAGCTCGCGGCGGTGACGAGGTTCAACCCAAGATCGAAAAGCGCAAGCACCGGGCGCGGTTTGCTGGTGACCCCCGAGGTGAATGGGAACCGGCAGATGAAGACCTCGCCGAATATGCTCATTGCCAAGTGTCGTAAACCGCGTCCTCGGGAGCGTCCTAGCGCATGAATTGCTCGTAGGCGGCGGAGCGCCAGTTGGTGTCGTCCGGGTCGTCAGCGGTCAGGACGATGACCCTGGCTTTACCGGATTTGGGAAGCTGGGAAGCGGCCTCCTCGGGGATGACGAGGGTGCGTCCGGGACCAAGGTTTGCGGTGAATTCGATCGCATGTATGGCGGGACGATAGTTTGCGGAAATGGATGGATCAATGCGGCTTACGGCGTGGGCGGTGCGGGTGGCAGGGAAGCGGGCCGTTCTCTTTCCCGTGGCCGGCATCGACGATGATGCGGGCTTGTTTCTAGGCCTGGATGAAGCAGGGGCCGGATTTCTTGAAGTGGACGGCGAGGGCGCGGGTGAGGGTGAAGGCACCGGATTCGAGGGTGATGCTGGAGCCCACCATATTGAGTTGATTCTGGAATCGTAGATTCACTTTGGGAGATCTAGCGAGCCCGGCGGGTGGCCGCCTAGGATAAAGCGCCGGCGGGTGTTATTTTCTCGATAGAAATTAGTTAGTCAATTCGCAAATGATTGTGGGCGAGTGGATTATTACGATTTATTCTGTTAAAGATTGGATGGGCGAGGTCGTTTTACGGGTGCGTGGGGGCGCTTCTTTGGATTTCAGACTCCGGGCGAGACGCTCGGGAAACGGTCTGGAGCGAGTCGCTCCAGCCATTTTCTCAGGGAGCTTCAGCGCTCTTTCACCCGCTCGACGTCGGCGCCGAGCATGATGAGTTTCTCGTCGATGTGCTCGTAGCCGCGGTCGATGTGATAGAGGCGGCTGATTTCAGTGGAACCTTTGGCGGTGAGCGCGGCGAGGACGAGGGCGGCGGAGGCGCGGAGGTCGGAGGCCATGACAGGCGCGGCGGAAAGCCGGGCGACGCCGTGGACGACGGCGGTGCCGTGATCGACGCGGATATCCGCACCCATCCGTTTGAGCTCGGCGCAGTGCATGAAGCGCTGCGGGAAAATAGTGTCCTTGATGACGCTGATGCCCGGGGTGGTGGCGAGCAGGGCGGTCATTTGCGCCTGCATGTCGGTCGGATAGCCGGGGTAGGGCGCGGTGACGAGATTGACGCCCTGGGTGGCTCCGTCGTTGCGGCGGACGGTGCAGGTGTCGCCGGCCTCGTTGAAATCGACGCTGTGGCCGGAGGCCTCGATGGCGGCGGTGATCGCCTTCATGTGCTCGCGGCAGACGCGGCGGAGGGTGACTCCGTCGCCCGCGAGCGCGGCGGCGGCCATGAAGGTGCCGGCTTCGATCCGGTCCGGAATGACGGTGTGCTCGACGCCGCGAAGTGCTTTCACGCCTTCGATGACGATCCGGCGGGTGCCGGCACCGGTGATTTTCGCGCCCATCGAGTTGAGGAAATTCGCGAGGTCGAGGACTTCGGGCTCGGCGGCTGCGGACTCGATGATGGTGATGCCCTCGGCGAGGGTGGCGGCCATCATGACGTTGTCGGTGCCGAGCACGGTGGGTCCGTGGGTGCCGCGGAGGTCGATTTCCGCGCCGCGCAGGCCATCCTTGGCGGTGAGGGTGATGTTTCCGCCTTCGAATTCGATTTTCGCGCCGAGCGCTTCAAGTCCGCGCAAGTGCAGGTCCACCGGGCGGTCGCCGATGACGCAGCCGCCGGGAAGCGAGACGACGCAGCGGCCGTTGCGGGCTAACAGCGGGCCCATCACGCAGATCGAGGCGCGCATCCGGCGGACGAGTTCGTAGGGTGCCTCATCGATGACCTCGGCGCAGGAAATGCGGACGGTGCCGGACGAGCGTTCCACATCCGCGCCGAGGGCGCTGAGGATTTGGATCATGTAGTTGGTGTCCGAAACGTCGGGCACGCGGCGGATGATGCAGTCCTCGCCGGTGAGGATGGCAGCAGCGAGGATGGGCAGCGAGGCGTTTTTGGAGCCGGAAATGTTGATGCTGCCGCGCAAGGCGGCACCGCCGTGAACTACGAGTTTATCCATGAGAGGTTTGAGATTTGAGATTGGCTTACGGTCGTTTGGCGAGGGGAAAGCGGGCGATGCCGGACATGTCGGTTTTCACTTCGATGGCGGTGAAGGCGGACGTTTGTAAAATTTCCGCGACCTGTGAAGCTTGATCGTGGCCGATTTCGAGGACGAGCCAGCCGCCGGGTTTGAGGCGATCGAATGCTTCGGGAATGAAGCGGCGAATGAGGTCGAGGCCGTCGGGGCCGGAAAAAAGGGCGAGCGCCGGATCGTGCGCGACCTCACGGGAAATCGTGGCGCGCTCGGTTTCCGGGACGTAGGGGAGATTGGCGACGATGCCGTCGAATTGGCCGTCGATGGCGGTGAAGAGGTCGCTTTGGAGGAAGTTGGCGTTGGGAATTTCGAGGGTGGCGGCGTTTTCGCGGGCGAGGGAAAGCGCGTCCGGCGAGACGTCGGCGAGGGTGACTTTCCAGCCGGGGCGGGCGGCGGCGAGGGAGAGTCCGAGCACGCCGGAGCCGCAGCCCATGTCGAGGATTTCGAGGTCGGCGGGCAGTTCCCATTTCAAGATCCACTCGGCGAGCTCCTCGGTCTCGGGGCGGGGAATGAGGGCGCGGGCGTCGGTCTTGAACTCGTGTTTGTGGAACCAGACGGTGCCGAGCAGGTGCTGCAGCGGAATGCCTTCGCCGCGCTTTTTCAAGGTTTCCCGGAGGGGAATGAGGTCGGCTTCCTCGAGCGGGCGGTCGAACTGGAGGTAAAGGTCCATGCGGGTGCAGCCGAGTTGGCGGGCGACGAGCATTTGCATGTTGCGGCGGGCGTCGTCGATGCCGCGCTTTTCGAGATAGCGGGTGCCGCCATCGATGGTTTCCAAAACGGTGCTCATTTCAAAAGTCGGCGCAGATTGAGCCTGCGGGGCGGTCGCGCCAAGACCTATGATCGGGATTTTGCGGGCGTAAATTCGCTGGTCAGGCACGGGGGGAAATGGTTTGAAGCCCGTGCGAGCGATCCGCTTCGCGACGATGAACGACTCCCTCGCAAGCCACTCCGGCTATAAGCCACACCTCTCGGTGTCCACTCTCGCGGCCTTGGGCATTGTTTTCGGTGATATCGGGACGAGCCCGCTGTATGCGTTCCGCGAATGTTTTTCCGGCCACCACGGCGCGCCGATCAGTCCGCAGAATCTGGTGGGCGCGGCTTCGCTCATCGTCTGGTCGCTGCTGCTGGTGGTCTCGGTGAAATATCTGTTCATCATCCTCAAACTCGACAACAAAGGCGAGGGCGGGATTCTGGCGCTATCAACTTTGATCCGGGGCGCGGTGCGGCGGCTCGGTGGAAATGACCCGCAGAAAATTTTGTTATTCGGCCTGGCGGGCGCGGCTTTGATTTATGCCGATGGCATGCTGACTCCCGCGATCTCGGTGCTCAGCGCGGTGGAGGGGCTTTCGGTGAGTAGTCCGGCGCTTGCACACTGGACGGTGCCGCTGGCGGTGGTGATTTTGATAGGGCTGTTTTCCATCCAGAAGTTCGGCACGGGGAACGTGGGGAAATTGTTCGGACCGGTAGTGCTACTGTGGTTTTCCGTGCTCGGCTTGTTGGGCGTCGGGGCGCTGTGGGAGCATCCGCAGGTGTTGCTGGCACTCAGCCCGTGGGAGGGGGTTTCATTTCTCGTCCGTGAATGGCAGCATGCGTTCCCGCTGTTAGCCGCGGTATTTCTCGCTGTGACCGGCGGTGAGGCGCTCTACGCGGACCTCGGGCATTTCGGCACGCGGCCGATCCGGGTGGGTTGGTTCTCGGTGGTGCTGCCCGCGCTGGTTTTAAACTATCTCGGCCAGGCGGCGCTGCTCACGGCGGATCCGTCGGCTATCCGTAGCCCGTTTTTCCTGCTCGCTCCTGAAATGTTGCAATTGCCGCTGACGATCCTGGCGACCGGGGCGGCGATCATCGCAAGCCAGGCGCTCATTTCCGGCGCGTTCTCGCTCACAACCCAAGCGGTGCAGCTCGGCTGCATGTCGCGGGTGCGGATTTTATATACATCGGAGCATTCCGTGGGGCAGGTATATGTGCCGGTGGTCAATCATATACTAGCGGCAGCGTGTATTTTGTTGGTCATCGTGTTCGAGACTTCGTCCGCGCTGGCGGGGGCTTACGGCGTGGCCATTTCGCTCACCATGACGATCACCTCGCTGCTGTTTTTCTCGGCGGCCCGCGCGGTGTGGGGCTGGTCAAAATTCAAGGCAGGCCTGATCACCGGCATTTTCCTGCTGCTCGACGGCGCGTTCCTCGCGGCCAACGCCTTGAAAATCTGGCCGACCGGCTGGCTGCCGCTTTTGATCGCAGCGGTCGTCATGTCGATCATGCTGATCTGGATCTGGGGCCGTCGCCGCTTGTATGCGCGGATTCTGCGCGACTCGCTGCCGATCGACGATTTGCTCAAGGATTTGCACAAAGGTAAAATCCACCGGGTCTCCGGCACGGCCATTTACATGAGCGGAAAAGGCCTGCAAGTGCCCACCGCGCTGCTCCATAATTTGAAGCACAACCAAGTCCTGCACGAGCGGGTGATTCTGCTGCACGTGATGACGCTCGACCAACCGCGGGCGAATCCGGCCGAGATGTTGGATTTCGAGGATCTGGGAGACGGCGTGCATCGTGCAACCTTGCGTTTCGGCTTCGCGGAAACTCCCGACGTGCCGACCGCGCTGAAACTCCGGATGCCGGAGAGCGCCCGTTTCCAACCCGGCAAGGCGACTTATTTCCTCGGCCGCGAAACCTACGGCGTCGGGAAAAAGGCGACGTTCATCGACCGGCTGCGTCTCTCGCTCTTCGCGGTGATGGCCCGCAACGCATCTCCCGCGACCGCTTATTTCCAACTGCCACCCGGCCGCGTCGTCGAGCTCGGCGGGCAAATCACTTTGTAAACGCGGAAAGGAATGCCTGCATCACAACCCGTGGCCATCCCGTCCTCCCTCTCGATCACCGGCCTTGGCGCGCTATCCGCTCTCGGCTCGGATGTCGCATCGCATCACCAGGCGCTGCTGGCGCGTCAGGTGCCGTTCCGGAAACTCGGCGGGCTGCTAGGTGACGACAGTCCGCACGCGGCGCGGCCGGGCGCGTGGATCGAACGACGCTCTTTGTTAGCAAACCGCAAGTGGAGTCCGGCGACGATGGCCGCGCTGCACGTCGCCCGCGAGGCGATCGCCGAAGCCGGTTGGAGCGCGGATGATTTGCGGGACGCGGCGCTGGTAGTCGGCACAAGCCGGGGAAACGCCGCAGGCTGGCTCGGTCCGTGGCCGGGGCGCAGGCCGTTCAAATTGATGGCCGCGAGCAACACCATTCACAGCGAACCGGCGTCGGCGATCACCATCGAGTTCGGCATTACCGGGCCTAACCATGTTCTCGCCAGCGGTTGCGCCGCGGGCCTGGACGCCATCGGCATCGCGATGATGCTGGTGCAATCCGGTGCCGCGCCGCGCGCGCTGGCGGTGGCGGTGGATCTTCCGCTGGTACCGATCCTGCTCGATAACTACGCCGCGTCCGGCTTGTTAGCTGCAGACATGGATTTGAATCCCTATCATCCGGCGTCGTCGGGGTTCATCCCCGCCGAGGGCGCGGCGGCGATGGCCGTCGAGCCTCATGAAGGCAGTTTCCCCCGGCTCTCCTACTATGCCTGCAACGCGGACGCGTGCGATCCGGTGGGCATTCCGGCCGATGGCGGGCGCACGCCGGAGTTGATAGAAAAGGCGGTCCGCCTCCACGGCAGCGCGTCCGCCATCTGTCCGCACGCCACCGGAACCGCCGTGCAAGCCGTGGCCGATCCCGCTTCGCTGAGCCGTTGTTTTCCCGACTTGCGGCCCAGCCTGCATCTGTTGAAGCCCTTCACCGGCCACACCATCGGCGCGAGCGGATTGTTGGAGAGCGTGATCCTCGCCCGTTTCGCGCGCGACCGCCAACTCCCGCCGAACCTCGCCGGACGGCACGCTCCCGCCGGATTCCAGCTGCCCGACGAGGCGCTTGAAAACTGCGGTTCCATCTATAAACTTTCCCATGGAATGGGCGGGCATAACGCCCTGCTTGTTCTGACACCGCCATGAGCCCGACACGCCGTCTCGAAGTTTCCATCGACGACCAGATCCTCAAAGTCATCGAGGGCGATCAATGTATCCGCCGATTTGATATTTCCACCGCCACCAAGGGCATGGGTTTCAAGGTGAATAGCTATCGCACGCCGACCGGGCGTTTCCGGGTGGCGGAAAAAATCGGTGAAGGTGAGGCGAGCGGAACGATTTTCAAACAGCGGGTGCCCGCAGGCTTGTGGCAGCCCGGCACCGCCGTCGAGGGCGATCTGGTTCTCAGCCGTATCCTGCGCCTTGAAGGCCTGGAACCCGAAAATGTAAATACATTCGAACGCTTCATCTATATCCACGGCACGAATCATGAGGACAAGCTCGGCCAGCCCGCCAGCCAGGGTTGCATCCGTCTTCGCAACGAGGAGGTGATCGAGTTGTTCGACATGGTGAGCGAAGGAACCGAATTGGAAATCCAGCCCGCCACCAAGCGCGGCGTGAAGTTGTTTTTCATCGACTGTGATTCCACGCTATCGACGATTGAGGGAATCGACGAGCTGGCGCGCGGCAAGGGTGGTGATGTTTTCGAGCGGGTCGTCAAGTTGACCAACGCGGCGATGAACGGCGAGGTTCCCATTGGCGAAGTATTCCCGCGGAGGATGGAGATGATACGTCCGGACCGCGAGCTATGTGATGCGGTCGCCGCGCGTTATGTGGAAACGATCGTGCCGGGTGCCGAGGAAATGATCCGCGAGCTGAAGGAAGCCGGGTGGCTGCCGGTCATCTTGTCGGGTGGTTTCGCGCCACTGATCCAGCCGCTTGCGGAGCGTCTAGGTATCGCCCACGTGGAAGCCGTGCCGCTCTATTTCCATGAGGATGGTTCTTATAAAGGTTACGGCGAGGATTATCCCACCACGCGGAACCTCGGGAAAAACGAAGTGATCCGCGAGTGGAAACAGGCTCTGCTACCGGAGCGCGTGGCGATGATGGGCGACGGAATGTCCGATCTGGAGACCAAGCCGGACGTCGATGACTTCATCGGTTTCGGTGGTGTGGTGGCACGTCCGAAGATAGAGAAAAGAAGCGACCATTGGCTTGCCGACATGGGCGACAGGTCGGTTTTGAGGGCCATCGTCGAAATCTGTTAGCTCAGAAGTCGTGAGGTATGGCATGCCGCGCGGATCCAATGATACAGTTTTTGCTTGCTAGCTCGTTGCTGATTCATAGGTTGCTCCCGACATGAGCACTACTCCTAAGAAAAATTCAGCAAGACGTGTACGTTATACGGATGCACAGAAGAAAGAAATCGTGGACTTCGTCGCGAGCTACAATGCCGCGAACGGTCGCGGCGGCCAGAGCGAGGCCGCTAAGAAATTCAAGGTTTCCCCAATCTCGGTTGGTGCCTGGATGAAAGGCACCGGTGCTGCCGCTCCTAAAAAGGCCGGCAAGGTGGCGAAAGCCGCAAAAGCTCCTAAAGCCGCTAAAGCCGCTAAAAAAGCCAAGGCACCCAAGGCTGCTAAGGCTCCGAAGAGCAAGGGTAACACCCGCGCCCGTTACACCGACGAGCAGAAGAAGGAGGTCCTTGACTTCGTCGCGAGCTACAATGCCGCGAACGGCCGCGGTGGCCAAAGCAAGGCCGCCTCGAAGTTCAAGATCTCGCCGATCACGGTGATGGCATGGCTGAAGGCTGTCGGCGTCACGGCTTCTCCCAAGAAGGCAGCGAAGGCAGCGAAGGCACCTAAGGCCGCGAAAGCAGCCAAGGTTTCCTCATCGGGCGGTATCGACGGCAAGCTTGCCGCGCTTCTCTCGTTGAGCAAGGAAATCGCCAAGGCCGAGGCCGCGCTCGCCCAACTCAAGGGCAATTTCAGCTCGCTCAAAGCGTCCCTCTAATCGAAATCAATTCGTCATTTCACAGGCCGTCTCCCTGCAAAGGGAGGCGGCTTTTTTTCTTACCAGACGACGTCGGTGGTCACCTCGCTCCAGCGCAGCCGATCCGCCTCGAATACGAAGCGGCCGAGAAACGACTGCTCGTTGAGCAGTAGCGGCAGCCAGTGCTGGTCGTCCTCCCACATCCGGTGATAGGGAATCGTATCAAGCGCGGTCCACAGCGGCACGGCCTCGTCGGTCTCGGTGGGAGACCCGCTGAAGTCGTCCGAGCGATAGACATGGCAGAGGATGTGCGGGCAGTCCGACATCGAGAACCGCAGCTCTCCCAGCTTTCTCGGCGCGTGCGGCGTCACGTGGAGTTCTTCCTGCGTCTCGCGGATGACCGCTTGCAGCGGAGTTTCGCCCGGATCGATTTTTCCCCCGGGGCCGTTGATTTTGCCAGCACCGAGTCCGCGCTTTTTCTTGATGAGAAGGATTTGCCCGTCCTTGATGATGAACATGATGGTGGCGTGCATTCCGCCTTCCCACTTCGTCCAGTCGATGGGCGATTCCACTATCATGCGTTAGCTTCAGCGTAGGCTTCCACCGAGTCGCAGGTGCAAATCAGGTTGCGGTCGCCGTGGACGTTGTCGATGCGGCCGACCGACGGCCAGAACTTGTGCTGGCGGAGATAGGACAGGGGGAACGCCGCCTGCTCGCGGGTGTATGCGTGCGGCCACTCGTTCCCGCAAACCGTCTCGCAGGGATGCGGCGCGTGCTTGAGCGGGTTGTCGTTCGCGTCGAGCTCGCCGCTGATGACGGCGGAAATTTCGCCGTGGATGGAAATCATCGCGTCGCAGAAACGGTCAAGCTCGGGCTTGGACTCGGACTCGGTCGGCTCGATCATCAAGGTGCCGCCGA
Source organism: Akkermansiaceae bacterium (assembly GCA_947462535.1). GTDB lineage: Bacteria > Verrucomicrobiota > Verrucomicrobiia > Verrucomicrobiales > Akkermansiaceae > Luteolibacter. Next base: position 9,431 of record CANHPN010000074.1, read on the forward strand.
CGGGCCAGCTCATGGTCGGGGCGTGGAAGCCATAGTCCATCAGCCGCTTGGCCACGTCCTCCACCGTGACGCCGCTGGCGTCGGATAGAGGGCGGACGTCGATGATGCACTCGTGGGCGACGAGACCTTCGTTTCCGGTATAAAGCACCGGGAAATACGGCGCGAGGCGCTTGGCGATGTAGTTCGCGTTGAGGATTGCGACCTCCGTGGCTTCGGTGAGTCCGGCGGGGCCCATCATCGCGATATACATCCAGGAAATCGTGTTGATCGAGGCGCTGCCCCACGGTGCCGAGCAGACCGCGCCTTCTTTGGCGTCGAGCTCGCGGTGGCCCGGGAGATAGGGTAACAACTGCGCCGCCACGCCGATCGGGCCGACGCCGGGTCCGCCGCCGCCGTGCGGGATGCAGAAGGTTTTGTGTAAATTCAAATGGCAGACGTCCGCACCGATCAGACCGGGGGAGGTGAGACCGACCTGCGCGTTCATGTTAGCGCCATCCATGTAAACCTGGCCACCGGCTTCGTGGATGATTTCACAAATCGAGCGGATCGCTTCCTCGAACACGCCGTGAGTGGATGGATAGGTGACCATCAGCGCCGCGAGATTTTCGCGGTGTTCCTCGGTGCGCGCCGCGAGATCGGCGACATCGATGTTACCTTTTTCGTCGCACTTCACGCCGATGACTTTCATCCCGACCATGACGGCCGAAGCGGGATTGGTGCCGTGGGCGGAAACCGGGATGAGGCAGATGTTGCGGTGGGAATCGCCACGCGCCAGATGGTAGCGGCGGATGGCTAACAGCCCCGCGTATTCGCCTTGCGAGCCGGCGTTCGGCTGGAGGGAGACTCCGGCGAAGCCCGTGACCTCCGCCAGCCAGTTTTCCAGAACCGAGAGCATTTCACGGTAGCCTTCGCTTTGTCCGGCGGGCACGAACGGATGCAGCGAGGAAACTTCCGGCCAGCTCAGCGGTATCATTTCGGATGTCGCGTTGAGCTTCATCGTGCAGGAGCCGAGCGCGATCATCGACTCGTTGAGCGCGAGGTCCTTCGATTCCAAGCGCTTCAAATAACGCAGCATGTCCGTCTCCGAGTGATAGCTGTTGAAGACTTTCTGGGTGAGGAAATCGCTGCTGCGGGTGAGTGAGGCGGGCCAGGCGACTCCGGAAACCTCATGCTCGCCGGCCCGGATTCCGAACGCTCCGGCAAGCGTGATGATGTCCTTGGCGGTCGATGTCTCGTCGAAGGAAATCCCGAGATGGTTCGCATCGATGCGGCGGAGGTTGATGCCCTCGGCGGCAGCAGCTGATAGAACGGCGTCCGCCTTGCCGGGAACCTTGGTGACGAGCGTGTCGAAAAACGGGCCGTCCTCGATTGCGATTCCGCCGGCAACCAAAACGGCCTTGAGTTCCGCCGCGCGGGCGTGGGTGGAGCGGGCGATGTGCCTGAGTCCTTCCGGCCCGTGATAGACCGCATACATCGATGCCATCACCGCCAGCAGAACCTGGGCGGTGCAGATGTTGGAAGTCGCCTTGTCGCGGCGGATGTGTTGCTCGCGGGTTTGCAGCGAGAGCCGGTAGCCCGGCTTGCCGCGCGAGTCGACGGACACGCCGATGAGGCGGCCCGGCATCTTGCGCTTCAATGCATCCGCGCAAGCCATGAAGCCCGCGTGCGGACCGCCGAAGCCCATCGGCACGCCGAAACGCTGCGAGGAACCGATGCAGATTTCCGCGCCGAATTCACCGGGCGACTTGAGAACGGTTAGCGCGAGGAGATCCGCCGCGACGATGGTCACCGCGCCGGCAGCTTTGCACTTGGTAAAAAATCCTTCGAAGT
>CANHPN010000075.1 GCA_947462535.1 Akkermansiaceae bacterium
GGAAGAACCACCGTAGCCACCGGCCCGAAAGCCAACGACTTCGCCCACCGCTTCAGCACTAAGCCATTAGATTCAGCCACCGGACTCTACTACTACGGTTACCGTTACTACGACCCACTGACTGGAAGATGGCCATCTAGAGATCCAATTGAGGAAGAAGGCGGGATAAACTTGTATGGTTTTGTGGGGAATGATGGAACTAATTCTGTTGATATTCTCGGATTGGATAAGAGGAATTGCAGAAAGCTTTCGAAAGAAATTAAAATCAGCCTCGGTGGGGGCAGATTGGGGCCTCCTGTAGGCTGGATCAGCCTATCAGGTAGTCAAAGCTTGTCGTTTAAATTGACCGGGGAATCTTGTGAAGAGTGCTGCTCAGACGGTACATGGAAGGAAGTAAGCAAAGGGACTTGGTCGGTGTCGCTCTCTGGAACGGTTACTTTGACGGGAGGACCACAGTTTTATGGGCAGGTTCCTGGAACGGATTTCAAAGCTAGCGGATACATTGGCATCTCAGGTTCTATTTCAGGAACAGCTGCTGGTTCAATAGCTATCGAAGACAATAAATGCACAAATAAAAGGTCTGGGAAAGGAACCGTCGATTTCGTGTTTACTGGTGCACTGACAGGCGGTGGTGACTTAACTGCAAATATCGGTCGGCTAAGATGGACGGTTGCCAATGCCACCATCACAGGCTCTCTCACTAGAGGGTATCACGGTGAAGTTAGCTGTGATACGGGAGGTTGCACATTAGATGGTTTTACCCCGAAAGATGGATGGAAAGGCAAGGTTTCTGGGAAGATCTGTGCATTTGGCACTTGTGGTGAAAAAACATTTTACGAGGAGAAATGAAATTTTGGAGCCGATTATTTTCCGACGACTTCACAGAAGAAGGTTTTGTGCAGAGAACTCGTGGCGAGTTTCGTCCTGAAGCCAATTTTTTTCCAGTTGCAATCTACATTGGAGACTTTCTCTGGGAACACAAATTCATGGTTTGGCTGTATTCAGATGGTGTTGCTCTGGGCAAGAAAAGCAGTGATTTTGAGTGGTTTATTCCCTATAGCAAGATTCTGTATGTTAATGAAAGCCAGAGACCCTTCCAAGTATCTACAGCAGGCGGGAAAACTAAAAAAATTAGTTTTGGTGGAGATCTAGTTGATAAAGAAGTTTTGATGCGATGGCAAAAAGTCAAAAGATCAGAAGAGGCGCAATCTGCCTGTTGCGCACCAAATTCTCTGGGGTCAGAGTACACGGATTAACATGTTAGATCGATTTGTTTCTAGTTCACAGGCAGCATCTCTGGGGTCAGTCCCCGCATTGACACATGTTAGATAGTTAGATTGCTAAAAATGCTCCCTAAAGATCGTCGCTCCGCACCCTGTATCCACGCCGCTGCGTGCTGATCACGCGTGCAGCTCGCCTTCGGGTCCATGTGACGTTCGCGGGGTAATGCTGCATCTCGGTCCGGGTGCCTCCCGCAAGCGGGTCCCTCCCTCCCCGGATGTTCCCTCGGGGAATACCCTCGGCAGCATTACCCGACGAAGTCACAAGTCCCCTACGGCATGCAGCCCCCGCGCCAGCACGACTCTAGGCTCGTTATCACTCGCATCCTCCGGCCACTTCACGCCCCACGGCCAGGCGGGCGGCGGTTCCCGCCCCCCCGGTTCCGCTCCGCTTCACCGCCGCCCGCCTCGCCGCCCACCCCCCGCCCCGAAGATGCTCCGCGCCCCGGCCTGCGGCATCATGTTCGTGCCTCACATCATGCCTCCGGCCCCCAAGAATCCCGCAGCGGAGCTGCAAGAAAGCGCTTCGTAAATAGGGTCAGGTGTCGCATTTCAACAAAACCACCCTTTGCCGTTCCAGGAACTCCCCGAAGATCGTCGCTCCGCCCCGCCAAACATCCCGCTGCGTGCTCTCACGGGTGCTGCTCGCCTTCGGGTCCATGTGACGTGCGCGGGGTGTCCAGCGACAATTAAAACTGCCCACTGACGACAATTACAAACAGGGCTCTTCGGGGGACTCCCCCCGCTCCCTTGGGGGACGGATACCGCGATCTGGACTATCTCGAACTCAAACTCCGCCATCGTTCCGTCATGCATTGACGACGAAGAACCTCTGCGCGGGGGGGGTGCCGGTAACGGCGGTTCCTACCGCAATCCTCGCAGATTCATATTTGCCATGGATAGGAATCGAAGAAGAGTTCAAAACTTGACGATATCATTAGATTGATAGGATTAAAATTGAGTGGAAAATTTGCGGGTTTGGCGGATGATCAAGCGGGTTTGGCTTGCGATCAGATCAAGGTCGGGCAGGCTCGGCCGCGAGCGGCCGGCGGGTAAGGCTTTTGAAATGCCGAGCTTGCCGGCCCGCTCGCCTTGTCAAGCTTTTATTGTGACTATTTTTGATCCAAATTACTGAATACCAGTCATTTATACGCTAACCTGACGCGGATGGTTGCGCGCGTAGTCCACACAGGCTTGGATTCCTTCCTCGATGCGATGCCGGGTCAATACTTGCAGACCCTCGATGCGCACCCCGTCGGCGAACATTTCACCGCTCGGAGCCGACTCGACCACAGCCTGATAGATACTAGGAAGCAGCGGCTCGATCTGCTGATAGAAAAGGACTCGATAGACCGAGGAAATGACGCCGCAGGCGCGACTTTCGTCGTTTTTCCGGCTGACGCGCCCCGCTTGATAGAGCAATTCGCGATCCACTCCATCGAGCGAATTCTTGAGCATCTGTCCGAAGATGACGGAACTGATGAAGCGTTGTTCCATGCCGCGGGGATCTTCCGGAGTCGGGCTTCCGGTGATTTTTTCGAGAAGCCCGGGCAGGGCGGCCATCGCCGTCCTGTCGATGGCGGCCAGTGCTTCGGTGGCGCTGATTCGCAGCCAGTAATCCTTGTCCTGAAGAGCGGCCCGGAGCGCGGGTACCGCAGGCGAGGCTTTGCCCTTGAGAAGTGCGATGGCCCGGCAGGCACCGAGGCGGGTGTGGAGATCCTTCGATTCCAACAGTTTCACCAAGGCGTCAACCGACGCATCCTTGCGCCGGGCGATGGCGATCGCGGCGCGCTCCCTTATCACCGACGACCAATGGGAAAGCCGCTCGAAAAGCTCATCTCCACTCAACTTGTCGCAGGCACTATGGCGATCCTTATTAGACCAACCCCGGCCGTCGAGGACCACTTGTTTCGCCTCTGCAGCACTGAGTTCCGGAGCTTTGCATTCGCGCTTGCCGGTTAGCCAGATTTTTTTGAGCGAGGCACTTGCACCAGTCCACGTAAGCCTCGGCTTTGCGGAATTCCTTCAAGGCAGGTGCGAAATCGGCCTCGTTGATGTCGCAGATGGCGACGACATACTCGATAACCAGTGCCTCAGCCCTGGCGATCAACTCGGGGGGCGCGGGTGTTTGATCCAGATGGGTGCTTTCGGAAACCATTGGGGGAAAACCCAGGCGCAAGTCGCGGGCGGAGGCCAGCCGCCGGTAATCCGTCACAGACTCATGGAGAACGCACGTCGAATTCGTCGGCAGGAGGAAAAGGATCCACCGAATCGCCGCTTGAGTTTTCGCGGCCCTGCGGACAGTTTTCCCCCGCCCCATGAAATTCCACGCCCCGCTCGTCGTATTTTCCCTTGTCGCCAGTCTCTCCGCCGCCGAGGTGCCCAAGGTCTTCGCCGGGCTTTTCGAACAGGACGTGCCGGTGAAAGGCCAGATCGGCGTGGTCATGCCACCTCCGGAAATCGAAAAATACGTCGCCAAGGTCGAGGCCTCCGCACGCAAGGATCCAAAGTGGTTCCGGGAGTTTTCCGGCCAGGCCAAATCCGGCGCGCCGCTTCCCTACGACGAGCGAATCGGCCTCACCAAGGCGGAATACGACGAGTATCTCGTCCTCTGGGAGAAGCGCGAATTCAGGCCGATGGAGCAAGTCATGCTGCTGCTCCGCCAAAGTTCCGGCGACACCTGGTGCATCACCTCCACGGGCAAAGCCAGCACGCTTTCCACGCTGCGCTATAGTATGAAGAACGATCTGTTCCGTTCCCCGAATGGCGAGCTGAAACGCATCGGGGACATCGCATCAGACCCGTCTAGCATCCTTGGCGCATGGAGTGGTCTCGAATGGAAATTCGAAGAAGAGACCGGTCTCGGCAAGATCAAGGAGAACTTCGCGCTCGGTCGTCTCGCAAATAACAAATACGGCCTCATCGTCTATCGTGCACAGGAACTCTCCACCGAGGGCACCCGCTTGCTCGACAAGAGCCTGATCGTCCGCTTCCCCCTCGGCAAAGTCGGCCAGGCCAAGGAAGCCGCACCCGAGGCCAAACCGCCAGCGGTCAAGCCCGCCCCCAAGGCGAAATCTAAAAAGTAGGCGATGGATCCCGAAGCCCCGATAGGCGCGAAACGCCGGGGCTTGCGCCGCTGGCTGCGGGTGGTCTCATGTTTTTTGGGACTGCCCGTTTGCATCATTCTGCTAGTAAATCTATCGCTTTCCACTCCGTGGGCCTGCCGCTGTATCGCTTCGAAAATCGAGCGCCGCACCGGCATGGAAACCCGCGTCGGAGGCGCTTCGTGGTCGCCTTGGAAGGGTGCCGCCATCGATGCCGTGGAACTGCTCCAGCCCGCTCCGCTGCGCGCCGCGCTCACGGAGCCGCTCGTCGGGATCGACTCCCTGCGGATCACCCCGGTGTGGAGAGCCTGGCTGCGAGGTCGGCTCGAAGTCCGCTCGATCGAGCTTGATCACCCGCGTTTCGTGCTGCCCTTGGAACTGGTTTCACACATCACCCGCACAGCGCCACCCGCCGAGCAACCACCCGCGCCACCTGTCGCGACCGCCACCCCGCCACCCGCGCCGGTCCAGCCGGGTCCGCCCGCGCCAACTCCGCCTGCTGCGGCTTCCCCGCCAAAACCGCCGACTCCACCGTCACATCCCACCGGTTGGCTGCACTTGAAAAACGCTTCCTTCACCGTAGTCCACGCCGGTTCTCGCCGCTCCCTAATAGAAATTTCGAGAATCACCGGCTCCATCCCGATCGCCGGAGATCCCGCCCAAGCCGACCTGAAGATCGACACGGTTTCCGCCTTCGGAGAGGACCTCGCCACCCACCTAACCGCGTCACTGGAATGGAAACATCCCCTGCTCGCCATGAAACCTCTCGAAACCGAGATCGGCGGCTACAAATGCGTTCTAGCCGGCAGGATCGCCAGCTTCAGCGGCCTGCCCATCCAGATCGACGCCCAGCTCCCGCGACAGGCGCTCGCCGCATTCCCCCTGCCCTTCAATGGCCAGGCCAGCGCCGAGGCCATCGCCGCCACCGCCCGCTTCCGCGGACTTCTGCTAGCGCCCGGCACCTGGCAGGGCGACCTCGTCGCTGAGTCCGTCGCTCCTTCTATCCGCGTAGCCGCCCGTGAAACTAGGTTCGACCGCGGCAGTGCCGTCACCGTCCTCCGCAGCGGCGTGATATCCTGCGTCGATGCGCGCTTGATCGGCGACGAGCTCTCCCTGCTAGGAAACGCCACGCTCCTTGCCGACGGACGTGCCGCCGGAGCCGCCCGCCTAGTCGCCGCCCCGGAATCCGTCACGGCCATCGCCCGCGGGATCTTCCCGACCCTAACTACCCCGTCGCTCACGCCGCTCTCCACCCCACAGCGCGCTGCCTTTGATCTGGAAGCTTTCGGCAACATCAGCAAGCTTTTCATCCGTCTGGGCAAGGACGGCCCGATCATGAACCTGAAAAATTAAGCCACGCTTCTCATGAGAATCATCGCCGGAAAAGCCGGGCGCATCGCCATCAAAGTCCCCTCTGCCGTCGCCCGGCCCACCACTGACTTCGTCCGTCAAGCGCTTTTCTCCATCCTCGGCGAGCGGGTGGAAAGCGCGCGCGTGCTCGACCTCTTCGCCGGTTCCGGCGCACTCGGACTCGAAGCCCTCAGCCGCGGCGCCACCGCCTGCACCTTCGTCGATGAACACCGCCAAGCCGTGAACGTCATCCAGGAAAATCTAGCAAAAGCCCGGCTCGATGGCGGCCACGCCGTGAAATCCGAGGTCGCCGCCTTCCTCAAGCGCGACGCCGGATCCTACGATCTCATCTTCGCCGATCCCCCGTATTGGAAATACCACGGCGACAAGGACCACGTCACCGACCTCCTCAAAAGCGGCCTGCTCCCGCCCCGCCTCGCCCCCGGCGGCTGGCTGATCGCAGAAATTTCCTCCAACCAGAAATCGCCGGAAGCGGATGATTTCACCCTCGTCGAGCGCCGCGAATACGGCAGCAGCGCGATCCTGCTCTATCAAAGTAGTCCAGGACTTCAGTGCGATCTTCAAGCCGGAGGAACGGACTGAAGTCCTGCACTACGTTCTCAAAACCACACCCGCGATGCGATTCCTAACCGCCCTCACCTTCTACCGGCTGCTCCTGCCGCTGCTCTTCATCGCGGCGTTTCCCGGCTGGCTGGTGAAAATGCTGCGGCGCGGCGGCTTTGGCACCCGGCTTGGCGAGCGCGCGGCGGTTTACACCACGCCGCTGGAACACGAGCCCTGCGGCGCGGTCCATTTCCATGCCGTCAGCGTCGGCGAGTCGATGCTCGCGCTCAAGCTCATCCGCGAGTGGCTGCTCCGCGAACCCGGCCGCCGCTTCGTGCTCGCCACTGGCACCGCCACCGGTCACGCCATCGCCACCGCCGCTAACATTCCCGGCCTGCGCGTCACCTATTCGCCGCTGGATTTCCCATCGATGGTCCGCCGCTATCTGAATCGCTTCGAGCCCTCCCAGATCGTCCTGATCGAAGCCGAGGTGTGGCCGCACCTGTTGCTAACATGCAAGCGGCGGGGCATCCCCGTCCGCCTCGTCAACGCCCGGATGTCGCCGCGCTCGGCACGCCGGTTCCAGCGCTTCGCCGCCTGGCTGGGACCGCTCTATCGGATGCTCGACGCCGTCGCGATCCAGGAAGCTGGGGACGCCGCGATCTGGGAAGCGCTCGGCGTCGCCCGAGAGAAAATCCACCACACCGGCAGCCTGAAATTCGACCCTGCCAGCGGCGCGCGTCCGAAGCGCCGCCCGGAATTCCAGGCGATGCTCGACGCCTTCGGGAAAAACCGTCCCGTCGTGCTGGCAGCCAGCACCCACGCCGGCGAGGACGCGTTCATCGCCGCCGCCATCCACGAGGCGAATCCGGATGCGCTCGCCGTGATCGTCCCCCGCCATGCCGAGCGGAGATCTGAGGTGACGGCGGATTTGGAGAGGGCGGGATTCCTGGTGAAACTCAGATCTTCGGAAATCGCGGCGACCGGTGATCGCCGCCACGTTTTCCTCATCGACTCCACCGGCGAGCTTGGCGACTGGACCGCGCATGCGGACGTGGTCATCATCGGAAAAAGTTTTCTATCCACCGGCGGACAGAATCCCTGCGAGGCCATCCTCGCGGAAAAACCGGTCATCTTCGGGCCGCACATGGAAAACTTCCAACCGCTCGCCCGCCGCCTCATCGCCGGCGACGGCTGTATTTCCGCCAGTGATCCGGACGAACTCGCACGCGCAATCGCCGCCGCGCTCGATCCGCAAAAAGCACGCGTGATGACTCGCAACGCCTCCACTTCACTCGCCCGTCACGAGGGTGCCACGCACCGGATTCTGGCGCTTCTGAGAGCCTGAAATACCCCGCTATTTTGATGCAAGCGGGGTTTGTCATTTGAAAATTCCTCCCTAGACTGCGTGCCGTGAGCGATTCTGAAAACGACCCATTGAGCAGCCTTCTATCAAGTTTTGCCCTCGGACCCGCGTGGGCGCGTGCTGCCGGCGACAGCAAGCCAGAGCGTAAACCCAAGGCATTTTCCGAAGACCGTCCGCCGCGTCGCGATGACCGCGATCGCGGCCCCAGAGCAGGTGGCGGTGGATCGCGTGATGGCGGCGAGCGCCGTCCGTTTCAAGGCCGCGGCCGCGACCAAGGAGACCGCCGTGACGCCCCGCCGCGGGTTGAAGAAGCACGCCCGGAAGAAGGAGTGCGCGTGACCATCGCGCCCGATCCGCAAGCCGTGCACCTCATCGGCAAGGAAGTCCATCAGGTCGCCCGCGTCTATCCGCTTTTCGATGTCGCCAAGATCCTGCTCGCGGAAAAAGCCCGCTGCCGGGCGGTTTTCGAAGCCCCCGAGCCCCACGCCCCGCTCATCCGCGGCAGACTCGAAGAATCCGTTTTCCTCACCCGTGAGGAAGCGCTACGCCACCTATGGAACTCGGAACTGCGAAATGAATTGATCGAGGAGGAAACCATCGAGGTCGAGCCGCCGACCGGAAATTTCCAGGCCATCGCCCGCTGCGGCGTCTCCGGCGAGTGGCTGGGCCCGGTCAATTTCCACTCCTATCAGACGAACCTGCGCCGCCTGCACCGCGAGCGTTTCGCCAGGATGCCCTTCGAGGTTTACGCATCGAAAGTCCGCACCGAGCGCGGCGAGGAAGCCGTCAACGCGTGGCTGGAAACGATGAAGCAAAAGACCCGCTGGCGGATCAAGGGCGAGGACGACGAAGCTTGGATCGACGACCGCGCCGAAGCCGAGCGCGCCTTGGGTGCCCGCTGCTTCGACAAGGCCTTCGAGGAAGTCCGCACCGTCGACGTCTCCGGAGCCATCCCGGCCAAGAACCTCTCCCCTTCGCTGCTGATGTCGCTGAAAATCGCAGGCACCCACGCCCGCAACCATCCGGCCATTTTGATTCCGGCGGTGTGCCGCGCCGTCGAGGCCGAGCACCTTCCCGTTTTCAAGCGCCAGGGCAAACTCCACACCGGCCCCGCACGTCCACACCCGCTGCCGCTCAACCAGATGCTCGCCGAGCGCCCCGCCCAGATGGTTGCCTGGATCCGCGAGAACAAGCCCGCAAAACTCGAAGGACTCTGGAAATCTGTCTTACCCGAAGGCAGCACCGCCCCGCCCGCCGAATACGCGGCCGACCTTTTCTGGCTGCTCCATCAAGGCCACATCCTTCTCTACACCGACGACACCCTCGCCGTCCAAGAGGCCCGCGAAGCAGGTGCCGCCGAAACCGGTGACGAACCGAAAAAGGCCAAGAAGAAGAAAAAGAAATCCAAGAAGGCGAAGCCCGCCAACGAAGCCGCCGCGGCAGAGGAATCGCCCGCTGCCACTGAAGTGGAAACGCCAACGAAGACTCTCGCCGAGATCCCCGATGTCGAGGCCGTCCCAGTCGCGGAACCCGCTCCCGAGCAGGAATTGCCGGTCACCGCTACTGCTGAAGAGCCGGTTCCCGCAGAGGCAGAAGAGGAACACCCCCACCCTTTCAGCGATTAAATCGCTGCGAATTCAAATTTCGGCGAGGTTTCTACCTTCCAAGGGTTGACGTCGTCCTTCCCCTATGGTTCAAACCTCCCGACCTGATTCACGGAACGGTGGCTGAGTGGTCGAAAGCACTCCCTTGCTAAGGGAACGTACGGGTGACCGTACCGAGGGTTCAAATCCCTCCCGTTCCGCCATCTTGTTGACTCTGAGTAGGTTGTGCGTGATTCCTTGATTTCATAGGGATATTTGCGTTTGTGGTTTTGCCCGCCATTGCACGACTTCGCGTATTTTACGGGCCGTTTGTGTGGAATCCGTGTGGAATTTTGAGAAATTCTGTCGCGGATTTCGAGTGGATTTGAATCTCGACATAATCACGCCTCCGCCCGGAATCCGGGAGGCGGCATGTCTGGTCAGGTTCTCTTCCATCCGTCACACATCTGCCAGATCAGCAAGTCGGATCAAGGTCATTTTGGAGTCCGTTCATTGATTTTTGGATTGCTATGTTGTGGCCGTGCAAATCACACGAACGCGACACTGGCGCATCTGTCGGTTTGTTGACCGTTTAAGTTGAGATGGTATAGCGTGTTCTGTTATTAGATCAAAATTAAATTGACTGCCTTTGGGCATTCCGCGCCACCACATCGGCAACGCGGATTTGGTGGCGGGACAAAGCCTTGCGGAGCCAGTCTTCCCCTTCGAGTCGGACGTCATAAATAGCGGCAGCCTTTCGTGTCCTCTTCGAAAATCCACGGACATTGGAATGCAGACATTTTCCGGTGAATTTGAGACCCAGGGCTGATTCGAAATACAGCAACGACCCTTCCACCTCACGGATGGCTTCCTCGCTGTCGAGTTTGTCGGACTTCGTAGTCTTGACTTGGATGAGGATATTCTCTTTCCCACCATGACCTATGGCGACCACATCCGTTCCATGATCCCGGCCACGCGAGGTAAGAATGACACGGTCGGATTCGCGGTCGAAGATTTCCGCAATCAGCGCCTCGAAAAGCTCCCATGATAGCTTGCATGCGGATTCGGCAACCAAATAGACAGGCGGATTTGGCACTTGATTTGCCGCACCTTTGATCACGGAATCGACAAGCTCGTCCAAATTTACCGGCTGTATCGGAATCAGGCCAAGTGATCCAGAGAGTCGCTTCTTCTGGCTGATCAGACGATCCAAACCGGTATCGAACGTGGTAATGTCCCGCGTTGGATGCTCCAGCATAGGAAGGTAAACGTGAACATCCTTGGTCTGACCGATGCGGTATGCGCGGTCCGTCGCCTGGTCTTCCTTCGCGGGGTTCCAATGACGCTCAAGGTGAATCACATGGTTTGCCGCCGTGATGTTCAGTCCAGCCCCTGCTGCGATGGGCGAGAGCACGCAAATGCCAAATCCGTCGGAATTGGAGAATTCGGCAATCAATCCCA
>CANHPN010000076.1:0-10589 GCA_947462535.1 Akkermansiaceae bacterium
TCAAGTGAATCCAAGATGGACAGGAGGCGGTCGGTTTCCTTGTCGGATCGCTTGCTAGGCGGATCTCCGGCGTAGGGATCGAGCTGCATGAGCTCGTCGATCTCGTCGAAGTCCCTAGCAGGTGCTGCGAGACTTTCGTGCCATTCGTGGTGGCCTTGGACGGTTAGCGGGCGGCGCTCGTCTTCCGATAGAAGCAGGTCGATCGCCAGCGGGGTGGGTTTCGGGTTCACGCGTTAGCCCTCCGGGTTGAGTGAGCGGCGAGAGCTGCCATTGCTTCGCGCCGGTCGAATCTGACGACGCGGCCGATACACACCTTTGCCGGAAGGATTCCCGTCCGGTGCCAAGTGTTGATCGTCTGCGGGGTGGTCCGAAGCACGCGGGCCAAAGTGGCAGGCGTGTCGAGTTCTGTGTTTTCCAGCAATGCGGCTGGTGCGGTGTCGTTTTCCATTTCGACGCCCACTTTTCGCATTTCCCGGGGTAAGGAAAAAAATCCCCCCGAAACGGGGTGCTTGTTTTGGGTATTTACAAACCAGCCTCGCGGGCCGCCCCTTCGATCGCCCGAGTTGTCGTCAGTAGCCCCATTTCCGTGAGCGCCCTTGCCCGCTGCTTCATGGTCATTTCCTTTTTCTCCCATCGTCTCCAGTGGATCCACGCCGTGATGTTTCTCAGCATCGATTTTTCTTGGGGCTTCGCTTGGTCGTCATTCGCCAGCGCGATGTTAGACTTGAAATGAAAACGGTGGATCGTCGCGGGCCAGTCTGCGGCGGTGATGTCTTCCACTCCGCGCCATGCCTCAGCAAGAGCCGCACGGGCGGCGCTGTCGCCGATTCCGTACTCGTGCGGCAAGCTCACTTTCCATTCGTGAGAATCATCGGTGCAGCCGTAAAAGACGATTGCCGGGGCCGCGCACACGATGGCGACCGGGTGAGTGATCCGGTCGCACACTTTCCCGCCACGGTCGTTTTCGGTGAGTCGGCCGCGAAGGAATCGCTTCCCGCAAACGAGGAAACGAAGCCGCTCCCCTTGGTGCTTTGTCTCCCAGATTTGAGGAGTGAAATCGGCGGGTTTGAATTCCGGTTTCATGCGATTTTCAAGTGAGAGGTTTTCTTGGCCCTCTTTGCGGTTTTTGCTTGGGGCCTGAGTGCCCAGATTTTCAGCGCCTCGGCTTTCGGCATCGCGCCGATGTAGTGGCGGCGGAGCATTTCCAGCCCGCCAACATGGCCATGCTCGAAAGTGAGTTGCTCGATGGGTTTGCCCAGCGCGATGGAGACGGTTGCGGCGGTGTGCCGGAGCCCGTTCTGTGGCCATTCCGGCAGATTGTCTTCCTCGGCCGGTGCGGCCTCCATCGGCGGCGTGAGCTTCATCGTGCAAACGTGGTCACTCCAGACATTCCACCCAGCAAGTCTGCGGACGGCTTTTTCCTTCCGGCTCCAATTCGCCGGGGTGACGGATTCACCGATGGGATAGGCTTTGAGCCATGCGGCGAGAGGTTCGGGCATTTGAACAAAACGGCGGCGCTTGGTTTTCGCGCTGGTCGCCGGGACGGTGATTCCCTCGCCGGTGATGTCGCCGGGGGTGAGCCGGTCAATCTCCTGTTGGCGCATCCCGGTGAAGAGCGCGATTGCGAATGCAGGGACACACTCAGGAAGGTGATTCTCCGCCGTCTGGAGTAGCTTGTCGGCCTGCGCTGCGGTCAGTGTTCCAACCTCAGCGGTGACGGTGCCCTTGGAGTCCAGGTGCTTGATGGCCTCGGTGTCGCACCACTTCCTCGGTGGCTTCGCACACCAATTCCAGATCGCACGCACGAGGCGGAGATTCTGATTGAATCCTCCGGGGCCGTTGGTGCTGTCTTCGAGGTGCTTCTGCAATTCCTCGCCGGTGAGCGTGGAAATCATGCGGTCGGGAAACGCCTCGGTGAGCTTTGCACCCCGGAGCTTGTAAGCAGTCGCTTGGCTTTTGCTCCAACCTTCACCCGAAGCCCGGAATGCGGCGACGGCTTCTTTCACCGAAAGGCTTGCCCGGTTGCGCGTCTCCATTTCCACAAAGCGCCGCACGGCGTCCAGCAGGTCGATTCCCAAGGGTGCCAGTAGTTTCTCTGCGGCAATGGCGCGTTCCGACACTGACGGGGCGATGGCGATGGCCTGAGCGCCGAAAGTGTCACGAGCCGTTTTCAGCTTCTCCGCAACGGCAAGGGCTTTGGCTTTCGTCGGATAGTGGAGTTGCTGCCGCTTGCCGGTCTGTGAAAACTTGGCGGGGATATTTAAGCGCCATCCAAAGACGGTTTGCTTGGGAGTGAATCGGGTTGTTTTTGCCATGACTGTTTTTTCGGTTTTGCCTGATAGAGAGGCGGGTGGTCGTTTGCCTTATTTTCAGACAAAGGCGGACGGTCTTGTTGGGTTGCAGGCGACGGATTAACTTTATTCGTTTTTTGAAAGTCGGACGATCTTACAAGGATTGCTGGGCAGGTTTTGTTAGTCCGTCCACTGCGGGAAAAAATTAACTTTATTCTGCCTTATTGTCCAGAAAATAGGGAATAAAAGTCGGATTATCAGAAAATCGGACATTCATCCTCAGTCAGTTACGGTGTAACTGTTGGACTTCTAAGCGGACGGTCACTGGTTCGAATCCAGTCAGGCGCGCCATTCAGATGGCGCGGGCGATTTCCCGGGCGAGGCGGGCGAGGGCCTCGTTCATGGCGGCGGTTCTGCCTGACAGGTTTTTCGGAGTGTCGGCGGGTGAAATCGGCACGCTGGTGCGGAACGAACGGGTGTTCGCCACGCGACCGCTCACGGGCTGCAGTTTCCAGGTGCATTCGAGAACAAGGTTGGTTGGCGAGTCCGGCTCGAAGCGCGAGACGCGGATTTCTAGCAGTGTCTGGTAATCGAGTGTGACGAAACTTTCCACCGGCTGGATATTGAGCGAGTTCTCCAAACGCCCGAGATTGACTGCGGTGACACGGGAGATGGCGGCGTCGAGCGGCTCGCCCCAGAGGTGGTAGCTGTTCATCTCGAGCTGGCCGCCGCCGCTGCGGCTGACGAGCTGCTGGCGATCGAGATAGCTCGGCAGCGATGGCCGGGAAATGGCGATGGCGGGGCTGCCACCGGTGATTTGGCGCTCGGCAACGACGGGATCCAACAGGTGGTTGACCGAGGTGTCTTTGACGGGCGCGAGTCCGCAAGCGGCTAGCAGAAAAAGTGCGGTTAGGGCGAGGAGGAGGGCTTTCATTCGGGTGTGGCTTTACCCCGGAGCAGGGTGTCGGGATGGCTTTTCAGGTCGTTAGTGAGTTCCTTGAGCGCCCGCGAGGCTCGTTCGGTTTCCTGCAGCACGTTCTGCAGGCGCAGCATCACGGGCGCGCGGGCGTTGGAGAAATTCGAGATTTCCTTGGCGGCCTCGTCGATCCTGGAGAGTCCCGCATCGGTCTTGGCGATGATGGCGTTGAGATCCGCGAGCAGTGGATCAAATCCGGCGTTGGCCTTGGTGGCGAGGGTGTCGATGTGGGCCAGCGCCTCATCGAGATTCTTCACGGCGCTGGCGAGCTTCTCGTCGCTGGTGATCTTGCGGACGTCCTGGGTGATGGCGACGACGTTGTCGTTGATTTCCTTCATGTTCAATCCCGCGATCTGTTCCTTGGCTTTGACCAGGACCTGGCGGAGATCGATCATCACGCCTTCCAAGTCGAGCGCGTTGAATTTCTTCAATCCATCGGCGATGCCAGCGATGAGCTCGTCGAACTCGGTGCCAATGGTGGGAACGACCGGATAAGGCGTCTCGCTGGAGGACGGATAGACGAAGCCCGGCTCGTCGGGCACGATGTCAAACTCGACGTAGAGAAGCCCCGTCAGGAGGCTCTGTTGTTTCATCCCGGCGCGGAGCCCCTGGCTGACTGCTTTTTCGACGCCTTCGAAGGATGAGAGATCGATGCCGCCGCCCTCCTCCGTGCTGATGAGGCTGAGTTCCTTGTCGCCGAGCTCGACGACGACGGGGATGATCTTGCGGTTTTCCTTGCGGTCCACCAGCACGTTGATGGATTGCACCCTGCCGATACGCACGCCGCCGAAGCGCACGTCCGAGCCGACCTGGAGGCCGTAAACACTCTTGTCGAAATAGAGCAGCAGCTCGTGGGTGCTTTTGAAATACTTGCCGGCGCCGAAGATTACGATAGTGGCCCCGGCGATGAGAATGCCGATGAGGGTGAAAACGCCGATGACGGTGGGACTGGCTTTTTTACTCATGACATTGGTATGGATGGTGGCTCCGATTTCTCGCCCCGTCGCAGGAAGAGACGGACGGCGGGGTTCTCGGAGTGGTCGCGGAGTTCGGTGGGATTGCCGACGGCACCCTGGGTGCGTGTGGCAGTATCGAGGAAGATCGAGTTGTTCGCTATCGCAAAAATGCTGGAAAGCTCGTGGGTGACGATGACGACGGTGGAGCCGAGGCTGTCGCGGAGGCGGAGGATGAGGTCGTCGAGGCGGCGCGAGCTGAGCGGATCGAGGCCGGCACCGGGCTCGTCGAGGAAGAGGATGTCGGGATCGAGCGCCATGGCGCGAGCGATGCCGGCGCGTTTGTTCATGCCGCCGCTGATTTGCGCCGGATAGTAGTCCTCGTAGCCCGAGAGGCCGACGAGTGACAGCTTGTAGGAAACGAGGTCGCGGATGGCCTTGGGCGCGAGCTCGGTGTTTTCCTCGAGCGGCATGGCGATGTTCTCGGCAAGCGTCATGGAGGACCACAACGCCCCGGATTGATACATCACGCCGAAGCGGCGGATGAATTTGACCCGTTCCAGGGGACCGGCTGCGGTGAAATTCTCGTTGCCGTAGAAAACGTTGCCCTGGGCGGGCTCTAACAATCCTATGAGATGGCGGAGCAGCGTGCTTTTGCCGCAGCCGCTGCCGCCCATGATGATGAAAATGTCCTTCTCGGCGACCTCGAAGTTGAGGTCCCGCATGACCACGAAGGAGTCGTAGGCCATCGTCAGATCGCGGACGGTGATCTTCGCCTGAGGATTTTCCGGAGAGTTATTCATATATCGAGCACAGTGAAAATGGCGGCGAAACCGGAGTCGAGAATGATGATGGCGGTGATGGAGGCGACCACGGCGCGGGTCGTCGCCTCGCCGACCGAGGCGGAGGAATTTCCCGCATGCATCCCTTGAAGACAGCCGCTCATGGCGATGACCGCCCCGAAGAATACGCTCTTGAAAACACCGAGCGAGGCCATCGTCAGGCCGATGGTGGCGACGGTTTCATTCCAATACAGCACCGGCGGGATGCCCACCGCCGCGCCGACTAACATGCCGGCGAAAATGCCGACGGCATTCGCATACAGCGTGAGCAGCGGCAGCATCAGGACCAGTGCGAGGAGGCGGGGAAGCACCAGGAAGTCGAAGGGATCGAAGCCGAAGGTTTTCAGGGCGTCGATCTCCTGGTTGGCCTTCATGCTGCCGAGATGCGCGGCGAAGGCGGCACCCGTCCGGCCGCTCATGATGATGGCGGTCATCATCACGCCCATTTCGCGGAACATAGCGATGCCTACCAGATCCGCGACGTAAAGGCTGGCCCCGAAGTTAGCCAGCTGGACGTTTCCCACGAATGCGAGGATCAGCCCGACGAGGAAGCTGATGAGCGAAACGATCGGCAGCGCCTGCGCGCCGCATTCCTGCACGATCACCCAGAAATCGCGGGCGCGGAAGCGGGCTCTGCCCGTCACGAAGCGTCCGAGTGCCAACACGGATTGTCCGGTGAACTCCGCAACCGATAGAACGGAGGCCCAGACGTTGATCGAGGTTTTTCCTAACTTCTTAATCTCCGAAAATTCCGCGGGCGTTTGGCGGGCTTCGACTTCCTCCGGGACGGCCAGTGCCAGCTCCATCAGTCCGCGGAGATCGGGCGGCAATCCGTCGAGTGGCGGCTTCGCGTCGTCGCCGGGTTTTGCCACGCTTCGCAGATGGGAGAGAATGAAGGCGGGAAGGGTGGAGTCGAAATCGCCGAGTTCGTCGGTGTCATATCTCGCGGGTGCCTCGTCGGGAGCCTCACCTTGGATATCCGCGGTCCCGCCACCGCGCCGCCAATCGCCGGAAAGCTCCAACACCATCTGACCGCCGTCCCGCGTCCAGCGGGCGAGGGGAGAGGAGGATTCCTTCGCGGGCATACCTGAGAGTGCCCGAGAAACGAGTCACGAACAAGCAGCTTCATAAGGGGGGAGCCGACAGGAGGTGCGCGGGATGGGTGGAAGACGCAGGCAGGAATGCCCGCGATACTTTACTCCGCCGGAACGTGGGGTTCGAAGGTCATGGCGCGCTCGTGCTCGCGGGCTTTGGCGGCCTTTTTCGCTTGTTGATAGAAATGGTCCTGGACGCGGAACGCCTTCTGGCCCTTGGCGCGGACGATGCGTTGGGAGCTGCCGTCGGGGAGCAGGCGGGAGGCCTGGGTGTTGTCCTGAAAATAGGCTTCGAGGATGCGGACGAGCCGGCGCTTGAGCGCGGGTTCCTCGATGGGAATCATCAGCTCGACACGCTTTTCGAGGTTGCGCGTCATCCAGTCGGCCGAGGAAATATAAACTCCGGCGTTTCCTCCCTGATGGAAATAGAAGAGGCGGGCGTGTTCGAGGAAGCGGTCGATGACGGAGATGACGTCGATGTTTTTCGAGTGTTTCGGGTCGCCGGGTTTGAGGCAGCAGATGCCGCGGACGTTGAGGCGGATCTCGACGCCGGCTTGCGAGGCTTTGTAGAGCGCGCTGATGATTTCCGGGTCTTGCATGGAATTCACCTTGCCGATGATGCGGGCGGGCAGGCCTTGTTTGGCGCGCTCGGCCTCACCGGCGATGAGGTCGAGCAGCTCGGGCTTCATCGCGGTGGGGGCGGGAACCAGGCGCTGGAAACGCAGGAGTTTGGAGCGTCCGGTGACGGCGTTGAAGAACAGCGAGGCGTCGTTTCCGTATTCCGGCTTGCAGGTGAGGTAGGAGAGGTCGGTGTAGAGCTTGGAAGTGGTCTCGTTGTAGTTCCCGGTGCCGAGGTGGACGTAGCGCCGCAGATGTCCGGACTCGCGGCGGACGATCAGGCAGATTTTCGCGTGGGTTTTGAGGCCTTTCACACCGTAAACGATCTGGGCTCCGGCGCGCTGGAGTTCGTCGGCGCGGACCAGGTTGCGGGCTTCGTCGAAGCGGGCCTTGAGCTCGACGAGCGCGGTGACGTGCTTGCCGTTTTCCGCAGCCTTGATGAGGGCGTCAATGATCCGGGACTTCCGCGCGGTGCGGTAGAGGACTTGCTTGATGGCGATGACGTCCGGGTCCTCGGCGGCTTCCTCGATGAGACGGAGGACGGGCTCGAAGGATTCGTAGGGGTGGAATAGCAGGACGTCGTTGGTGGCGATGGTTTCAAACATCGATGCGCCGGGAGCGATCGCTGGCGAGTTCTGCGCGGGCCAATCGGCGTCGCGCAGGTGGTCGAAACCCGATAGAAACGCGAGTTCCATGAACGAGGCGAGCCCCGGCGGGCCATCGACTCGGTAAACTTCCTGCGGTGTCGCGGCGGTGACTTGCTGGATCATGCGGACGAGGCCGCGCGGCGCGTCCGAGCGAAGTTCGAGGCGGACGGTGTCGGCGAAGCGGCGGGCGGTTAGAACGTCCTCCATCTCACCGGCCAGGTCGATGGCGTCTTCCTCCTGCACGGCGATGTCGCCATTCCGGGTGACGCGGAAAGCGGTGGCGGTGGTCACCGCTTCACCCGGGAAAAGCTGGTCGGCGTGGGTGGCGACGAGGTCCTCGATGAGCATGAAGGCGTGCTCATCCGCCTCCGCAACTACGTTTACGCGGCGGCCGAGGATTTCCGGGATGGGAATGAGCGCGTGGCGACTGGTCTGTGTTTCAGAATCGAGCAGACGGCAGGCGACGATGATTTGCAACGCGGGGACGACGGGCGGCGCGCCGCCAGGATCGACCGCGAGGGGAGTGAGGAGCGGGAAAACGGAGTCTTCGAAAAACGCGCCGACCTGAGCGGCCTGGGAGACGGATAGATCGCGAGGCTGGAGAGGCCGGATTCCGGCCTTTTCAAGAGCGGGGACCAGGGTGCCCGTGAGCAGGCTGTATTGGTCCGCGCTCATCTTCAGGATTCGCTGGCGCAGGGCGGTTAAATTCCTGGCTGGAGTGAGGCCGGAAGCATCTGGAGTTTTGCGTCCGCTGCGGCGCATCAGCATGAGCCCGCCAATGCGGACTTGGAAAAACTCGTCGAGGTTGGACGCGGTGATCGCGAGGAACTTCACCCGCTCTAGCAGTGGAAGGTCTTCGCGAAGGGCTTCGTTGAGGACTCGCTGGTTGAATTCGATCCAGGAGAGCTCGCGGTTGAGGTAGGGTGTGGACATGGGAGGAATTTCAGTGTTTCAGTTTCTCAGCGTTTCAACATTCGCCCTCAGTTATCCTCGTCGATGACGACGCCGAGGCCGAAGACTTGTTCGAAGAGGTCGGCCTTGGAGTCCATGGCGAGGCGCTCGACGGCGGCGTCTGCGAGGCCGGGCAGGCGGATGCGGAGCTTGCCGGACTCGCGGCGGATTTCGAGGTTGGCGACGCGCTGGGCGTGGGTGCGCTCGAGGGCGTCGGCGACGCGCAGGAGGGCGGCGAGCTTGCAAACGCGGATCCGGTCGTCGGTGCTGAGCGCGGCGTAGCTCGGGTGGTCGAGCCGCGGGCCGGAGTGCCGGTGGTAGCGGGCGACGAGCGCGACGATGGTGACATCCAAGCGATCGAGCCCGAAGACCTCGGAGTTTAGAATCAGGTATTCCGAGTGCTTGTGGTGGGCGCGCGGACTGACGTAGGTGCCGACCTCGTGAAGGATGGCGGCCACTTGGAGCAGCAGCGCGTCGTGCGGACCGAGCTGATGGAGATCGGTCAGGGATTGAAAGAAGCGGGCGCAGAGATTGCCGACGTGCTCGCCGTGGCTCGGGTCTGACTGATAGCGCTTCGCCAGAATGCGGGCGGAGCGGAGGACTTCCTCGGCGAATGCGCCGGTGAGTTCCCGCGAGACGAGCAGGTCGTGAAGCAGGCCTTGCTCGTATCCGCTGGTGGGGATGTGGACCTCGCCGAGCTTGAGGGTTTCCGCGATGGCGAGGTTGATTTCCAGGGCGGGAATGAGGGCCTCGGCGGTCTGGTAGTCGAGCTGGAAACGTTTCACGAGCTCGACGTCGCTGAGGTTCGCGGCGTCGGCAGTGAACTGGCGCAGCGCTTTGATGGAGCAGATCTGGGTGGCCTTGGTGAGCGACGGCGCGACGGATTGCAGCTCGTAGCCGATGACGACGAGCCCGTCGATGGTGACATCCGAGTAGTCGAAGCGGATCTGGGCGAGATTTCCGTAGGCGTGCTCGCGGATGACCCGGAGCATGGCGGAGCCTTCCGCGTGGGAGCCGTCCACCGCCTCGCGGGTGCGGTGGGTGCCCATGCGGTAGCTGGTGTAGCGGGTGATCAGGCCGTTTTGAAATAACAGCGCGCGCGTGTTGCCGGGGCCGACGTGCAGGACCAGCGTGGTGTCCTTGCGCATGGCGGGCAGGTTGAGCAGGCGGCGGCGGGTCTTCAGATAGATCAGCCGGGTCATTTCCCCGTCGTCAACGGTGCCGATACGCAGTCCGCAGGCGATGCGGATGCGGTTCATGAACGTCTCGTGATTGGTGGCCTCGCTGAGGATGTTGGTGGCCACCGCGCGAGTGACGGCGTGGGGGTCGAGTCCGAGCTCGGCGAGGGATTTCTGGTAGCCCTTGATGATCGAGACGACGCGCTCGGTGGTGGAAGGGCTGACGCCACCGCCGCGGAAAATGTCGCGGGCGACCGGCGCGGGCTGTTCGAGGAAATCGACGGAGGCGAACGAGCCGTCTTCCTGCCGTTCCGCGACCATCATGGAGATCGAGCTAGCGCCGATGTGCAGGGCAGTGAGGAGATTCTCGGCGACGGGTGGAATTTTCGCGGATTTGCGGGCGGGCGGCATCGCACAAAGACAACGCGCAATCGCCAGCGGTTCAACCCCCAATGTGTGACAAGATGAATCTTGTGAGAGTCGGGGCTTGTCACGCGGGAATTCGCTGACAATAAGACGCCTATGCCAGTCAGAGGAGCGTTGGAACGATATTGGGTGAAGCCTGGTGCCGATGTGGACTTGGCGAAAATCAACGGCAACGAGAAAGTCCTATTCAAGGGCATGGGCAAGGAGGAGATCCAGCGGCAGTTCGACGAGCTGCAGGACGAGCTCCAGGAATTGCAAAAACGGCTCTACGCGCAGAACAAGCACCGGATCCTGGTGGTGATGCAGGCGATGGACACCGGCGGCAAGGACGGCTGTATCAAGCACGTTTTCTCACGGATCGACCCGCAGGGGATCCACGTCCGGTCGTTCAAGAAACCGAGCGAGGAGGAACTGTCGTATGACTTCCTGTGGCGGGTGCATTCCAAGGTGCCGCACCGCGGGCAACTGGTGATTTTCAACCGCAGCCACTACGAGGATATCATTGCCGTGCGGGTGAAGAAGATTTTCCCCGACGAGGTCTGGAAGCGCCGCCAGCGCCATGTCGTCGAGTTCGAGCGAATGCTCGCGGAGGAGGGCACGACGATCGTGAAAA
>CANHPN010000077.1 GCA_947462535.1 Akkermansiaceae bacterium
CCTGCTGCGCAAACTCACCCTCAACCTCCTCCGGCATGATCAGACCATCAAAGACACCATGCGCGGCAAACGCATCCGCGCCGCGCTTTGCGAGAAAACACTCGAAACCCTTCTGAAACTCAACATTTCAAAATGAGGTAGCCCTGTTTGACCCGCAGCGAACACCGCTGTGCCATCCCGCCCCGTCCGATGCGCGATTTTCTTCCCACCCACCGACCCGCGCTGGTGCTCGCGCCGATGCAGGACGTGACCGACCTGCCGTTCATGCGGGTCATCGCGCGGCGGGGCGCGCCGGATTGGTTCGTCACGGAATATTTCCGCGTGCATCCCGATTCCTGCCTGAACCGTTATATTCTCCGCTCGATCGTTGAGAATGAAACGGGCAAGCCGGTGTTCGCGCAGATGATCGGCCGCGACTTGCCGAGCCTCGTCCGCACCGCGCAAGAGCTGGCGGAATTGCCCGTCGCCGGGATCGATCTCAACCTCGGCTGCCCCGCGCCCATCGTCTGCCGCAAGGACGCGGGCGGCGGGTTGTTGCGCAACCCGGAAACGGTGAACCGCATGATCGGCACGCTGCGCGAGGCGATTTCAGGGAAATTCACCGTGAAGACCCGCGTCGGCTACACGACCGCGGAGGAATTCCCCGCGCTGTTGGAAATTTTCCGTAGCCACGCCATCGACGGGCTCACCATTCACGGCCGCACGGTGATGGAGCGCTATCAGACGCCGGTCCATCCCGACCGCGTGCGCGCCGCAGTGGAAGCGATGCCCTGCCCGGTGATCGCCAACGGCAACGTGGTCGATGCCGAGACCGGGCTTTCCTACCTCGCGCAAACCGGCGCGGCGGGCCTGATGGTCGGCCGCGGCGCGATCCGCAACCCGTGGATTTTCTCCCAGCTAACCGCCGCCTTCACCGGTACCCCCGCCGCCGCGCCGAGCCACCGCGACCTCTGGGAATACGTGCTCGAACTCTCCGACGAGATCGCCCGCGAGACCCCGAAGTTCAATCCCCTCGCCCACGTCCAGCGGATGAAAAAAACCCTCGCCTACATCAGCCACGGCTTGGCGGGCGATTTCGAATTCGACATGCGCCGGATGAAAACTCCGGACGACTTCCAGGAAATCTGCTGCCGCCATCTCGACCACGACCTGCCGCTCCCCGCCAAGCCGCCTGTCGGCTCCAAGCTGTTCTGCGGCTTCGAGACGCTGGCTCAATAAACCAGCCAGGTCTCCTGCCGCAGCATTTCCCACTGCAACAACACGCCGGGAACGATGAACGAGATGACGAACAGCGTGGGGACCGTGAGCGCGAGACAGAACGTGGTCGCGAAACCCCAATGACGATTCGTCCTGGCGGCCCACGCCGCGAGGAATCGGTGGGCGAAGATGATCGCCAGCAGAAACGCCCCGAGTCCCGGCCCCCATGTCCCGGCGTCGAATGACATCGCCGGGAGATTGTCGCTGAGAAAGAACCAGAAGCCGCCGATCAACTCCATCAACAAAAGATCGCATCCGCCAAGATCACTCATCGCGAGGGCTGCTGTTGGATTTGCAAGCGGGACTCGCCTTTGATGACCCGGTCGAGGTCTTTGGCCAGCAGGCTGGTCACCGAGCCATCGCCATAGCCCACTGCGATTTTTTCAGAATTTCGTATCACCGGCGAAACGATCAGCGGTTCGCCTGCATTCACCGCGCGGGTTCTGCCCGGATGGAGCAGGATGAATGGCTCGTTGACCCGCGAGTAGCCAACCGGCACCGAGATCAGTCGGGCCAGGGAAGCCGACTCGACTTCAAGCTCCCAAAGCGAGTTTGGATAGCGGCCATGCTTTTCGTAATACTCAAAGAGCCCCATCACCAACTGCCGGGCGTTGCTCACGGCCAGCGTCTGCTCCATTCGTTTTCCTCGATTCTCAGTCCACGGATCACTCATGAGCCACACGGTTTGATGCAGCACGCCGCTCAGGGCGATGGCCGCGCCGCAACCTAACATAATCAGCGACACCGCCGAAATCGTATGGCCGACACGCCATGACGGCGGTTTCCCCTTCGCCACCTGCGACCAGCGGACAAAGCGGTGGATCAACCAAGTTGCCAGGACGAGGCATCCTAACGGAGCCACCAGCGGACGCCAATTCCCCAACAACGGAGGCAGGGCTTTCACCGCATGGAAAAGCCAGCCGAGAACGAAATGAACGGGCGTTTCGACGAGGACGGTGTAGCTTCCCAAACCCGAGATGACCAGGATCACGAAGGTCCACACCACCCCGCGGATGATCCATTTCCGGCGCCGTGAGGCGGGGATCCGGGCGGCTATCGGCTCCTCACTCATCGTTTCAACTGGTCGTCGAGCTGACCCTTGAGAGTCCCCTCCGAGCGATCCTCGATGCTGCCGTCCGTCAGCAGCACGAAGCGCCGCCCGCCGGCCGCGGAAGGCTCGTAAACCAGGATTTCCCGGCCGACTGCGGGCCGGACGCCGGGCATCAGGCAGTAGAGTCCGCCGCCCTCGAAATTCCAAAGCGCGGGATCGATCCCCTCGACCAAGGGGCTGGCGGGGGCGTTTCCATCATGGGCCTTCGCATAGTCCCAGATGGCTTGCTGGACTTTCCGCAGCGCTTGCCGGCGTTCTTCTTTCCCGATCGGTGCCGGGCCGTCCTCGCGGAGTCGGTAGCCGGCTCCCTGCTTTTCCCAAGCCCCCGGCGTGAGCAGCTCGCGCGCACCGGAGATCATCGTCAGCACGACGTAAAACATCAACCCGGTCACGAAAACCACGCCGAGCGCCTGAAGATATTTGAGCCGTGGCAGGGAAACGAAAGATTTCGCCAGCTGGTTCCAGATGAGTTTCACCACCCAGGAAATGACCAGATAGATGAACAGGAAAAACGACAGCGCGTCGATCCGCGCGCGGGCGATGTCAGTGAGAGTGATCACCGTCATCCCGGCGGACGCCCGGCCGTTTGCGGCAAGCCAGATGGCGAGGATGAGGCCGGCAGGGAAACGCTTCATGGTGAATCTGTGATGACCTTGCCCGGAAGGCGGAAGGCTGGCAAGTTTTCAAGACGACACGGCGCGAGCACTTCACTTGCATCTCTCCGCCCGCCTGCTTAGATCTGCGCCCCGGTGCCTCACCGGCCAATCTCTAATCGAGCGAAAACCATGGGAAGACATTTCGAATGCCGCCGCCGGGCGAAGGAATCGCGTTGGGCCACGATGTCCAAAGTTTTCCCGAAACTGGCCAAATCCATCACCATGGCCGCCAAAAGCGGCGGCCCGGACCCGGAGTCCAACGCGACGCTGCGAGTGGCCATCAACAACGCGAAGGCCCAGAACCTCTCGAAGGAGAACATCGAGAACGCCATCAAACGCGCCGCCGGCAAGGACGCCGCCGACATCACGGAGGTGACCTATGAGGGCAAAGGCCCGCACGGCTCGCTCTTCATCGTCGAGTGCGCGACCGATAATTCCAACCGCACTGTCGGTAACCTGAAGATCATTTTTAACAAAAACGGCGGCCAGCTCGTGAATGCCGGCCAGCTCGACTTCATGTTCACCCGCAAGTCAGTCATCGAGTTCCCCGTGCCCGCAGGCCGCGACCTGGAGGAACTCGAACTCGAACTCATCGACGCCGGACTCGAAGAACTCTCGGTGGATGAAGGCGTCGTCTCGGTCATCGGCGAATTCAGCGCCTTCGCCAGCCTCAGCCACGCGGTCGAAGCCGCCGGCATCGTCCCGACGAAATGCAGCCTCCAACGCCTGCCTACCCAGCCGATCGAGCTAACCGAAGAGCAGATGGAGGAAGTGGAAAGCCTGTTGGACAAGATCGAGGACGACGACGACGTGCAGGCGGTTTTCACGAACCTCGCTTGAGTGCCGCGAGCTTCTTCTCGACGCGCTCGAGGTCTCGCTTGCGGGGACCCGAGATGTTTTCCACGCGCAGCGATTCCGCAGCGGCCTCGTAGTTTCCGGCGAGCTCCAAGACGAGTCCCTTGTCGCGGGAAAAGAAGCTCCAGTGAATCGCGTGCGCCGTTGGATCGAGGCCGAGGCGCTTCATATAAATTTCCAAGCGGTTGATTTCCCGCAGGCCGATGGCCGGACTTTCCTGATGGGCGAGGGCGATGGCGTAGCGCCCGGCGCACGCGACTTCCGCGAGGGCGAAATGGCCGGTCGGCAGCTCCCGCTCGGGGGCGAGCCGCCGGTTTTTCGCGTGAAATCTGGCCGCCACTTCCGGCCACACGTTGCGCTGCCGGTCGATCACCGCCTGCCAGTTTTCCCCGGAAATGTCGCGCTTGTCCAACTCCCACAACGCCCGGGCCTGCGTCGGGTATTGCTCGAGCACATCCGCCATCAGCCGGTCCAGATCGTGCCACAAAAAGGAACGCTTCGCCGAGAGCAGGGTGAAAATTCCCAACAGCAGCGCCGCCGACAGCCGCGGGGAAATCCCGCCGCACACCGCCCGCCAAGCGGTGGCCAAGACCATGGCCGCGCCGAGACAGAACCACGGCAACCCAGGATAGATCCGGTATTCCGGCATGAACTCCGGGATCGCATAGAAAACCCGGAACAGAATCGTCGCGATATAAAGGAACAGGCAAACGCCAAACAGCCGCGTCGATTTCCGCCAGGCGAGCACCACGCTGAAAGCCGCGAACGCGAGAAAAGCCGCCGCCGCGGACATCGCGCCCTTGTCCGGAATGCTCCAAAACGGCGACCCCGGCGGCACCAGCGTCTCGGCGATGTGATGGTCCGCGCTCAGTGACACGGGGATCACGCTGCGCCAGGCAAATTCCCAGAACACCCGCGAAAGCGTGTAAGCATGGCCGATGAACCGCGACTCCGTCCACTGGTGCAGCGACCCAAGCCGCTCTTCCATCCCTCCCACCACCCACAAAACCCCGATGCCGACCACGACGACTCCCCCACACTGCCAAGGATATTTCCGAATCAGACTCACATGCTTCGGCTGGAAAAACACCAACGCCACCGCGCCGACCGGCATCAACGCGTGAAACAATCCCGGCCCTTTGGAAAACGTCGCGCCGAGCACAAAAACGACGCCGCCCGCCAATTTCCACCAACCGCCTTCCCGCAGAAACCCCAACACCGCCCACGCCGCCAACAGCGAAAAAAGCGTCACCCACGCCAGATCCTGAGACCGCGCGTAATTCGGAATCTCGCTCGCCAGCGGATGCACCGCGAACAACAGGGCCCCCAAAAACGCAACCCCCGTCGGCCAGTACCCGCGCAAAAAATCCCTGCCGAAGGCGAACAACACGCAGGCCACGCCCGTGTGTAAAAGCCAGTTCACCGCATGGAACCCCGTTTGCGACATCCCGAACAACCGGTACTGAATGATGTAGCCAAGACAGGTCCACGAACTCCAACCCGTTCCCGTCAAATTCCCTGTCAGGACATTCTCGCTGTCCTGGATCGCCGGAAAATCATCGAGGAAAAACTGCGCCCCCAAACACCACAAATGCGCCAGCGCGCTGGCCGCGATGATCCAGAGAAACAGGGTCCACGCCCTGCCTCGCCTGCCCGCCGTCGATTTTTCACGCTCCTGCATCACGCTTGGATTCTACCAATTCAAGCACCTGCCCCCGCAATTCCCATTTTAGGAAGGCATTGTTTTTCGCCCGCCTCCCCCGTCAAAGAGAGCGGATCGCCGGAACTTCCGGGCCCAGGGAATTATTCATGCCGAAATTCTTGACACGTGCCGGGAAAATCGGCTTCCTTCCGCCCCGCGCACGCCGCAAGGCACCCGTAGCTCAATTGGATAGAGCGTCTGACTACGAATCAGAAGGTTAGGGGTTCGAGTCCCTTCGGGTGTATTTTCTATACCCCATTCAGAATCAATGGGTTGGCTTCCGAAAAAGAGGCCCAAATTGACACCCCCACCCGGTCATGAATACGGGTGGTGACAAATTGGTGACAAACGCGGGTTCTGGATCTGCAATCCCCTCCAAGTCAGGACATTCCAGAAGGAGAAAAAAGCGTGGTCCCGAATGTGTTGTGAAATTCGGTTCAGCGACGGTTCCAGTTTACCGGATGGACTCCGGTGGCAGGCAGCGTTTCACGATCGCCTACTACCGCGAAGGCAAACGGCTCCGGCAGGTTTTCAGCTCGTTGGACGATGCAAAGAAAGAGGCCCTGCTCGTGGCGCAGCGGATTCAGAGTGGCATGCAGCACATGACCGACCTCAAGCCCCATGACCGGGAAGCCTATCTCACTGCGCGCAAAATGACGGATGAGGCCGGGATGCCGTTGGTTGCCGTGGTTGAGGATTATCTACGGGCCAGAAAGATCGCTGGTTCGGAATCCCTCGCAGCGATGGCCAGCGAATACTCCAAACATTTCGGTAACCTCACCCGACGTGCCACAGTTCCCGAGGTCGTGGCGCAACTGATCGCCTCCAAAACACAGGACGGATCAAGCACCCGCCACATTGCCCAGATCCGATCAGTGCTCAACCGCTTTGCAGCCGCACATCCCGGTGAAATCCTCGACGTCACCTCGTCGGACATCGATGCTTGGCTGAGGAGTCTGAATGTGGCTCCGAGTTCAAGAAACTCGATGCTCATCTATGTGAACCTGCTGTTCTCCTACGCGTTGGAGCAGAACTACCTGCCTGCCGGCAAACCCATCGCTCCAAGCCAACTCCGCAAAGTGAAAGTGGCGGACAGCGAGAACGAGATTTTCCAGCCGGACGAGTTCCGCCGGATCATTCATGCCGCACCCATCCATTTGATCCCGCTGCTTTCGATCAGCGCCTTCGCCGGGATCCGTGCTGCCGAGCTTGTCCGTCTCGATTGGTCGGCTGTAAATCTGGAGCGCGGCCTGATCGAAATCCGTGCAGGCCAAGCCAAGACAGCATCACGCCGGCTCGTGCCCATCACCGAGAACCTCGCAGCGTGGCTCCAGCCTTTGAGCAGGAAGGGCCGCGTCATCGCATCGGGCGAGCTCATCAAAGAGGCCACCGCGCTTGCCCGGGCCTTGGGGATCGAATGGCCGCGCAACGTGCTCAGGCACTCGTTCATCACCTACCGGATCGCCAAGGTGAAAAGCGCGGACCAAGTCGCCCTCGAAGCTGGCAACTCACCATCGATTATCTTCAGGGACTACCGTGAATTGGCCACCGAGGAACAAGCCGACGAATGGTTCTGGATTCTGCCCAAGGACGGCCAGTGGGAGAACACGATTCAGTATGACCGCAGGACCCGGACCGTGACGCTGCCACAGTGACCGGCCGTTCAATCCGCGCGCCAACGAGGACTAACTCACGCGGAATGGTTTTGTGGTGGCCGGTCATATTGCCATCCCCTGTGCGGCTGGAACGTGCTCCTACGCGAAACCAAACGCAAAATCCGGGGCTGGAAATGAAGTCCATTCATCTGCGGAAAAACCGCCCCGTAAAAAAATGTTGGCACAGGTGTTCGGAAGGCTAAGGTCGCGAAAGATGAATGGCTCTTTGAAGTCTTCCGAATCAGCCGATAACCGGTGTGGACTTGGATTTTTTCTTGCCGAAACACCGTCCAATGGCGCAGCGAAATCCCTCCTCCATTCCCCTTTCCCTCGACAACCCGAATCTCCACGCCCTCCGGTCCGACTCAATGGCTCTTTCAGGGGCCTCCCGCAGAAAGCAAATTCCTAGCATCTATGAACTCAAATTTATTTTACTCAATCCACTTAAACGAAGACCATAAATATAAATCTTTATATGATTGGTGTCTTGAGGAGCATGATAGCGACGGGGTGGTTGGTAACGAATATCCACCATTCCAGTGGCGCGTATCTTTCATTGCAAAAATCGTATCGAATATCAATCAGTTGAGTTGCAATAGTGACGCTAATATACTACTAAGTAGTTCGAAAGATGGAATTCCTGAAGTAGATTTAGTCGGCTCAACCAGCCCTTCAATCATAGCTGAACTCCATCCTGGGTTCATCGATCACGAGTCAAAAAAAATCAAGAATTCCAAGAGGTTTCAAATTCTTGGCACCAAAGATAAAATTAAACAGTTCGTGTTAGAAATATACCCGATCTCCGAATTAAAAAAGTTTTGCTCTGAGGGGTCAGACAAGAAAGTTGGATTTATGACCTGTTGGCCTAAAATGGAATTAGGAGAAGTATACAATAAGACAATCTCTCAACCATCACTTATATTCATGTTGTTTATTGAAAGCGATGCCTTCAACAACTTGTCTCAAATCATTGCAGGTGGGAGTTTATCTAATCTACAGTTTAGTGCAACTAATGTGGATGGCCTTTATGCCCCGTGGGAGCCTGATGCTGACTTTTCAAGGGTCATCAAAGTGTTGCCTGGAAACCAAACGGACTACAAAGTTATACAGAATGGCGAAGAAATCCCATTCACCAAAAGGGCAATGAGGCTCTCGAATTACAATTTAAGCTACGTTATTAGCCGTAAAATGGATGCGATGCAAATTATAGAGGCAGACGATGAAAGTTAATAAAATTAGCCACTCCCTATTCCCGTCCTTCGGTCTGCCCTAATGGCTCTTTCAGGGGCCTCCAGCAGAAAGCAAATTCGCAGTAGCAATGATGCCGTGCCGCTCAGGCCTTGAAGCTGGCGTTCGGTTTGCCGTCATCGAGCAGGTCACCGATGCGGTTTACCGCGTCCTTGAGCAGGGAGGCAGCGGCGAAAACGATCACGCCAATCTTGGGATCCACGAATGGGATGACGTTGAGGGCTGAGACGAGTCCGGCCACCTTCCCGACAAAGCTGAGGTATTTGAGTGCTTTCATGATGACCTTGGGCGGTGTCAACGGCGGCGCATTTTCTTCACCATGCTCACGAGCGACATGATGCCCACGAGCAGGCCGACGCCGAGTGACGCCACGCGCAGGTGCCATTCGAGCTGCTCTTGATAGGACGTGATGACGCCGACCATCGGCGAGGCGATGCCGACGAAGGCTTTCATGACGAAGTCGAGGTCGATGTTGATCGGTGCGCGCATGGTTGGGAGCTAGATAGGTTGAGATCGGCTGTTACGGCTCGGCTTCGATTTCAGGCTCGGGCGGCGTTACATGGACAAAAACTGCGCCATCAAACTCTATGTCAGAGCGGCCTTGCTCGGTCGGTGCGCGGTGCGGGAACGGCGGCAGATTGAGAGCGTCGAGTGACGAGTTGACGGCAGCTGCGAGCACGGAGTTGGCTTGGAAGGTTGCGAGCGTGGCAGGCACGTCGGCGTTCAACACGGCGAGCAGACGGTCGGTTGGGAATGACCAGAACCGCTCGTTCGTGGTGGCGAGCACGCTGGCAAGGTGGTGCGTAGCTTCGGCGACTTGCAGGATCAGTGCGTCTTTTACGTCGAGGTCGGTCGTTTGGCGGATGAGTTGCATGGGATTAGTTGTCGATGTGATAATGCAGTTTGTGAAATCTTACGGTTCCGGCGTTTTGGGTAGCTGTGGCAGAAGTGGCGAGACCTGTCAGAAATATGGAACCCGGTGCGGGGTCGTAATTCGCAGCAGCCAAGGTCAACTGAGCAGTGGCTGGGCGGTTTGGGAATGTCGTAAAGCTCGGTGTGCCGACTACCCGTAATTCAACCGCGCCTGCGGCAGTGATTTTCAGCCACATCGCGATGAATTTTCCCGATGACCCTAATGAAAAGGCAGACGAAAAGCTCGCGGTTTCAGAAACGGAAGTTTTCCGAATCAGTCTCAACTTCGTGAATCCGCCCTCGTTGAAAACTTGAATCGCCAAACCGAAATTTCCAGACTGTTCTAATTGACCGTTTGGCAAGCCGCTACAGATGGCGATCTGATGCCGTGTGCCGGACAAACTATTCACCTGCATCTCAAAAAGCATGAACATCTCACATCCGCGCGCGTAATTCCAACGATTGCCCGCTTCCTTGAAAATTGAATCCGACAGCTTGTAGTTGTAGAAACTATTTTGTGGTGAACCTGTTGCTTCAGGTGCCGTAATTTCCAAGGTGTAATTGTTCGTAACAAGAGCGTATCCCGCTGATGCCGATTCGGAATAATACTGAGCGAGAGGCCTTGTATCCAATTCGCCAACTTTTAGTGGGTTGAGGATGTTTTGATAATACCCATCAGCCTGAGTAATGAGGCTAGTGGAAGCGAGAATGGGTCCAGCGGATGAGGGGCGGATCGCAAAACTGTTCGCTCCATTGTTTGTGGCAAGATTCGGGGCTGTCACGTTGCCCGTAAACGAGGCGTTGCCATTATTGGTGACTACGAATTTGCCGATACCTACATTCAAATGCGGCCCTATGAGGCTTGAGATTGCTGCGCCTGTGCCGCTGTAGCTGGAGATGATTGCGCCTGTGCCGGTAGAGCTTTGTACTAAAGCGGCAGCGCCGCTGCTGCTGGTGATGAATGCGCCGACGCCGCTGCCGCCGCTGGTGCTGATGCTTGCTCCAGTGCCGGTGCCGGTGGCGCTGATGCTTAATGCGGTGGGATCGCCATCAAAATCATTAGAGCCACCCGTGCTGATAATTGTTACGTTTTGACCACCGACACGCGGGTC
>CANHPN010000078.1 GCA_947462535.1 Akkermansiaceae bacterium
CACTTGGAGATCTACCCGAACCAAAATTCACCCACAGATTTTGCTGAAGAGCCTGAAAAACTGATGGCTAGGGCCATGTGCCCGTTATCGATGTGGTCGAGGATGGTGGAGATTTTCATGGAGTGCTGTGTATGGTGTGAGATGGTAAATCACTTCCGGATGGGCGATTCGGTGAGAATCTGGAGACAGCCTAGGTCCCTAAAAGCGCAAGCTAGACTAGCGAGGGTTTCGCCATCGTAAGTGACAGCATTGGACGTATCTGTCTGCGCTGGAGTGTTACCACCCTGCTTGCACTTGCCCGATTGTAGGCTCTGCAAATTTTCATAAGTCCTTCTAAAGGAATTGATTATGAAGGAAGTACGAGGACTGGGACTCGAACCCAGGACCAATTGATTAAAAGCCAACTGCTCTACCAACTGAGCTATCCTCGCCTTCATTTCCCGCGTGCGGGGGCGGGACGAATAAAAGCGGGTGGCGGGGTTGGCAAGCTGATTTTTGGAAAGTTTCGCACTTTTATGGAGCCGCCAAGGAGGGCGGCGGTGGCCGTTAGGGGACCTTGGATCTTTTGGGCAGATGCCAGGGAGCGTTTTTCTCGTATTGCTCCTTGAGGGAGGGGAACGACTTTCCGGCCATTTCGAACAGGTAGGGCGAAACGACGATCAGCTGCAGCTGGAGCGCTCCGGCAAAAAGGAAGACGAGGGCGACCAGGCGGAAGGGGCTCAGCGGGCTGGCGATGACTTGATGGCCTCCGGTGTGATCCCACAGCGGAGCGCCGAGGCGTTTGGCGGTGAACAGGCTGAGGGCCTGACAAAAGACAGCAAGCAGGCCCCAGCCGAAGCCGACGCCGGTGAACATGACGCGCAGGGAGCGGCGGATGGCGGCGGCAAGATCGAGCCGCGAGCCGTCGTTGTTGGCAACCTGGAGGCCTAGCAGCCACTTTCCCGGGGTGGTGCCGAATTTGTGGATGAGTAGGGCCTCGATGGCGAACCACGGCACGCACTGGAGGAACATCACCCACGGATTGAGCAGGGTGGCTCCGATGTCCTGACCGGCGGCCCACATGCCGATCCACCAGACGCCAGAGTAGAGGTAGAGATCGAACCAGCGGGCCCAGAAGCGCCTGCCATAGGCGGTTTTCCGGGGTAGCGGCGGCGGGAGGATCTGGCCGGGCGGATTCTCGGGCGGCTGGGGAATGGCGGCCAGTTCGAACTCGCGGGTGAAGAGCTCGATTTCAATGAGTGGCTTCCAGGCGTCGAGCCCTTCGTGCCATGCGGGCGTGGTGGCGGGCAGCTCGCCGGTTTCGATTTTCCGGCGGATTTCGAAATCGTGGATGGGGCCGGCTTTCTCGCCGTCGCGGATAATCCAGACGTCCATGGTTAGAGGTTGCGAAGGGATTTGGCCGCGTCGCTGCGGGCGGCGAAGAAGGCGGGGACTAGGGCGGCGAGCGAGCAGAGGACGAAGGCCATCAGCGCAAAAACGGCTTGCTCCAGCGGGTTGTTATGGGCGGGCAGGATGGTGAAGCCGGTGAACGAGGCGGCGAACGGATCGAAGCCGATGCTGCGGAGGACGGCTTGGATTTCCCCGCGGAAATGGATGACCACGCGGCCGAGGCCGACGCCGAGGATGGCACCGAGCGTGCCGAGGATCATACCCTGATAGAGGAAGACGCGGACGATCTGGCCAGGTGCCGCGCCGAGGGCTTTCATGACGCCGATTTCCCGCCGCTTCTGGATGGTGACGGTGAACATTACGGCCATCATCGAGAAGGCGGAGATGAGGATAATGAAGGAGAGCATGAAATACATCATGCCGCGCTGCTGCTCGATGAGGGAGAAAAAGGCCTGGTATTGCTGGCCCCAGGTGAGGAGCGACCAGTCGGCTCCGAGCGTCTGGCGGGCTTCGGCGGCGAAGGTTTCGGCGTTGTAGGGATCGTCGAGGCGCAGCGAGATGCCTTGCACCGCCTGGCCGAGTCCGGCGAGATCCTGGGCGAGGGAAAGGGGGACGAAAAGGTCGGGAGTCACGGCCATTTGCGAAGATTGATAGATTCCGATGACTTCGGCTTCTTTCGGCAGGATCACGCTTTTGAGGCCCTTGAGCGTCTCGCCATCCATCTTGCCGGCATCGGTGGTGTTGAGGTCGGCGATGGATTTTTCGATGTCGGTTTTGGTTTTGGCGGTGAAAAGGAAAACTTGGGCGGTGTCGTCCTTTTCCGAGGAATCCATGGCGATGAGAATGCTGGCGAGGAGCTCGTGCTCGGGTTCGCGGATCTCTTCCGCCAGAATGGTTTCGAGCGCGGCGTAGGTCTCGCGGTAGGTGTCGAAGGGGAGTGTGAATTTCGCGCCGTCGGCCTTCCATGCACCGGCTAGGGCGATGGTGTTAGTTTTCCATGCCTCGGCGAAGGCCTCGCGCACGGGCGGATTTTCCGTGGCTTTGTAGGCGCGCATGACTTCCTCGAAATTCCGGGTCGAGTAGAGGCGGAGCTTGTCGCCCACGCTGAGCTGGAGTTGCTCGGCGAGAATCGAGGAAACGATCACCCGGTCGTCGATTCCGAGATCGGCGGTGGAGGCGGGATGGTTTTCAAGATCGAGCATCTTGGCGATGCCCGCGACTTGCGCGGGGTCCGAGGTGTCGATGCCGCGGAAGAGGACCGGGCGTTGCCAGGATTGGACATCGACGATGACGTTGTCCGAGACGTAGGCGGTGGCGGATTCGACGTGGGGAAGTGTCTTCGCCTTCGCGGCGGCGGCCGTCCAATCGGTCATCCGGCCATCGGGCGAAATGCCGATTTGGCTGAGCAGGACGTGCGGAGTAAACCCTAGCAGACGCTCCTTGACGTTGCGTTCCAAGCCGGAGTAAACGGCCATGACGACCACCAGCACCAGCACGCCGAGCATCACGCCGAGCAGCGAGATCAGGCTGAACGAGGACAGCATGGAACGGCGGGGATTGAGATACCGCCGTGCGAGGAGAAGGCTGAAGGAGCGTCGTTTGATGCCGCTAGGTAAACCGCGAAGAGCTTGGGGGCAAGTGCTAGTGACGCGGGAAATCAATCATCGCTCGGTAGGCCGATGAGCTCAATGAGGCGCTGCAGGTCGTCGTCGCCGTAATACTCGATTTCGATTTTGCCTTTTTTCGAGGAATGCTGGATGGCGACGTGGGTGGCAAGATGCTCGCGGAGGCGGTTGGTGAGGGCGCGGACGTGGATGTCAACTTCGCGTGGAGCGGGACTTTTTTTCGGCTCGCCGGACTCGTGGCTGTCGCCGTTGAGGTATGATTGGGCGAGTTTTTCGGTGGCGCGGACGGTGAGCTGGCGGCGGATGATCTGGTCGGCGGCGAGGAGCTGGGTATCGTGGTCCTTGATCGCGAGAATCGCCTTGGCGTGGCCGACGGTGAGGCGGGCTTGGGCGACGAGCATTTGCACGTCGAGGTGCAGGCCGAGCAGGCGCATGGCGTTGGCGACGCTGGCGCGGGACTTGCCGACGCGGGCGGCGATTTCATCCTGCTTGAGGGTGAATTCCTCGGCGAGGCGGACGTAGCCGGCGGCTTCTTCCATCGGGTTGAGATCTTCGCGCTGGAGGTTCTCGATGAGCGCCATTTCCAGGACGTCGCGGTCGGAGGCCTCGCGCTCGATGACGGGCACGGTGGTTAGGCCGAGTTTTTTCGAGGCCCGCCAGCGGCGTTCGCCGGCGATGAGTTCGAGTTTTCCATCGACCATGCGGACGATGAGTGGCTGGATGATGCCGTGCTGGCGGATCGACTCCATGAGGTCGTCGAGAGGGGATTCGACGAACTGCGTGCGGGGTTGCAGCGGGCTGGGAACGACGTGGTCAAGAGGGACGTCGCGGACCCGTTTGAACTCATCCGGCGCGACTAAGGCGTCTGTTGCCGATGGGGTCACACTTTTTTTAATGAGTGCTCCGAGTCCTTTTCCAAGTGCCTGTTTCGTCATGGGGGCGGGAGCATTACGCAAAGCCGCCGGGAATTCCAAGCGGAATTCAGCCAAGCTTGACGGGAGGCGGGACAGCGGCCATCCATACGGCGTGAAATTGATGTTTTTCGTCCCTTCTTTGGCCGTGTTGGTGCTGGTCGCCAGCCATGCATCCGCCCAGGGCGGCCCGCCACCGCTGGCTCCGTTGCCGAAGATATCGAAGGAGGAAATTCCTTCCGCGCCCGTCTCCGCCGCGCCGGCAGATGTCGTGGCCTCGGCGGTGGCCGCAGTCGCGAGCCTGGGTGACGAGGTGGTGATGGGTCGCTATCAGGTCGCGGTGGAGCGGATGAATCCGCTGTGGAAGGAACGCACCGCTCACCGAATTGGCGGTATGAAAAAGCTCGAAGAGCAGTTGGCGGGCGTGGCACGGCAAATGGTGCAGCAGGGGATCAGCATGATTTCCTTTAAGCCTCAGGGCGCGCCGCGGTCGTTCGAAGTCGGGCCCGGCAAGAAGGTGGAGAAGGTCAACGGCGTGGAAGTCGAAAACCTGATTTTCACCAAGTGGCTGGTGCTGGTGCCAACTGCCACCAGGTTTCGGATCATCCGCAAGGGCGAGACGAAACCGCT
Source organism: Akkermansiaceae bacterium (assembly GCA_947462535.1). Classification (GTDB taxonomy): domain Bacteria; phylum Verrucomicrobiota; class Verrucomicrobiia; order Verrucomicrobiales; family Akkermansiaceae; genus Luteolibacter. The sequence goes on from CANHPN010000078.1 coordinate 4,556, forward strand.
GGTGATCGACAGCATCGGCTTTCAGGTGGCGATCTCTGACAAGGGCAGGAATGAGTGGACGTTTATCGATGGTTCGGGGCTGACAGTGAATGATCTGCGAGGCTTGTTCGGCACGTTGCCGCAGGACCTGCAACTTCCTCCTTTGGAAAAACGCGAATCTCGTTAGTATCACGGCCATGGCAGCAAAGAAGAAGGTGGTTTCGGAAGAAATGGTGTTACACCGCAAGCTCGTCGCGTTGTGGAACCGGGGGCAGAGCAAATACTGCGAGGTCCGTGGTTCGGAGATCCACGGGCGCGGCGTTTACGCGACGACTTTCATCCCCAAGGAAACGAAGATTATCGAGTATGTCGGTGAATTGATCAGCAAGGAGGAGAGCGAGAGCCGCGGGGTTTCGCAGCACGCCAAAGCCATCGAAACGGGGGACGCGGCGGTTTATATTTTCACGCTTTCCAGGAATTACGACATCGATGGCAATGTGCCATGGAACACGGCGAGGTTGATCAACCATTCCTGCGCGCCGAACTGCGAGGCATGGGTCGTGGGGCGGAAAATCTTCATTCACTCGCTGTGCGACATCAACGCGGGCGAGGAACTGACCTTCGACTATGGCTTCGATGTGGATTGTTACGAAGATCATCTCTGCCTCTGCGGCAAGGATGGCTGTGTCGGTTATATCGTCGCCCAAGCCCAGTGGCCGGAGCTGGAAGCGCGCTTGAAAGCAAAGGCCTGAGCGCGCTTGACCGGCTCACCAGACTTTCATCCGCAGAGCGATTTGGCCGAAGAGTCCGGTGTCCACGTCTTGTTTCAAAAGCCGGCTTCCGTTAGGATCGGTCAGGCGGATGTCGTTGCCGATCGTTGCGCCCGCTCCGGCGGTGAGCCAGAAATTTCCTGATAGGTGGCGACTTGCATGGAGTCCGAGGCGGTAGGATGAGAGATCGATGGAATGGGATCGCCCGCCCGCGTCGTCGATGTTCCAGATGCGGCCGCCGGAATCGCCGCGTAGGCTGAAGAGCCAGTTTTCATCAAAGGAATAAGCGGCGATGAACGTCGGGCCGTAGAGTCCGATCCGGACTTGGTCGTTGACAATCCAGTCGAAGCCGATTCCCGGATAGCACCTGGTGTCGCCATTAAGGTTCAGCACCACGGCACCGAAGCCTAGGGTGAACTTCTCGTTGAAGCGGTAGCCGGTGCCGCCACCGAGATCGAAGGTGAAATCATCCTCTCCGACATCCTGGAAATCGCTGGCCAGCTCGGCCCGTGCCCAGCCGCCGTAGATCCAGGGTGAGCCTTCGCGCATCGAGATGGCGAAGGCGCTGAGATTGAGGGAATGGAGATCCTCGTCGCCGATGGGGAACCCGGCTGGCGTGTCGTCGAACTCGAGAGCGGTCGCCTCGTACCCGAAAAACGGAAGAATCGTCATGCCATTTATCGGCGAGATCGGCTTGGACAGCACCGAGCGGAGCTCGAAGCGTGACACCGACAGGTCTCCCGGACCGTCGTCGAAGTTCATCTCACCGGCATGGCTGAATGTCACGCGCGCGGCGTCGAATCCGGGGACGACGGGCTGGGCTGAAATCGACAAGAAGCAGCCTAACGAGGCTGCTGCGGCGGACGCTGGGGTTTTAAACATACCGCAAGGTGTCGCGGATGCCCGTGCCGCGCAAGGCCTTGAATTTCGAAATGACGAAACCTGGTGACGCTCAGCCCTGCATCAGCTTGACGCCCCACCAGATCAAGGTGCCGGTGGCTGCCAGAAGAAGTAACAGGAGCATGAGGCTGCGGCTTTGGTCGCGCAGGATGTTGGCGACCTCTCTTCGCGAGACGAGGTCACCGTGAGCCTTCATCCGGATGCGGTCCTCGATATCTGCGAGCGGCGGCATCGTGCACTCCCGGTCTTTTTGCTCCTGGGCGAGCTTCTTGGGGATTTCCGCGCACTCCTTCTGAAGCAGGAGCAGCCGCTGCTCCGTCTCACGGAGTTGCTTTAGTTCCAGATCTTCCTTGAGAAGGGTGCTGCGGCTCATGGTGCGAGGAATCGGGTGGATTATTTGGCTAGGTAAACGAAGAGAGCCAATCCGCCGAGCACGACGAGCGGAAGGTTGAAGGCGAATCCGTTGCGCAGGTTGGCCATGAACTCTGAGCTGCCCGCGCGGCGGCTGCTGGCGGAGCGTCCGCGCTTCGAGGCCCGGCCGAAAATCGCGCCACTGCGGCTTCCTTCGAAATGCGCCGCAGCCTGGTCGTATTCATCCGCCGCCATGTCGATGGTCATCGAGGCTTTTTCGAGCTTCTCGGAAAGATGGTCGCGGCTCCAGCTCTCGGGGTTGAGTTTTTGGATCTTGTCGAGGTGGGCGGCGAAGCAGACGCGGCACTGTTCGAGATCTTCCGCATCCTGGCGCATTTCGAACAGCTCGCGGTCGATCAGGGTGAGCGAGGAGGTGAGCTTCTCTGTGAGTTCTACCTGTTGGGAAAGGAAGCCGCGCTTGCGGGTGGTGAGCTCCTCAAGCTCGCTTTTCTTGCGCTCGAGTTCCTCGCGCTGGAGCTGGATCCGGTCGAGCTCGTCCTGTGCGTCCTTGAGTTTGCGATCGTAATCCTCGTCGCGGTTGGAGCTGCCAGCGGACGACATTTCCATTTGGGTGGAGCGGATCTTGATGTGGTGGGTGTGTTCGACGGGTGCAGCCATGTGTCGTGAAGGGTTGAACAGATGCAAGTCACTTATCTGAAATCGTTTTCCGCATCCAGCGAAATATTTCAGCTTTGTTGACTAATTTTACCCGCTCAAATGTAGAACATCGGCGCGCCCTGATTGCTGGCGAGGCTTTCCACTGTGATTTGATCCAGTGACTGCTGGAGGCCGGTGGAAACCTGCTCCCAGGCGCGCCTTACCGCTTGGCCGGAGTCTCCGTCCCGGGTCACGGAGCATTGGAGCAGCGCCGGATCGACCGCTTCGACCACCTGCCGCAGCGTGATCTGGTCCGCGCCGCGCCCTAGCAGGTAGCCGCCGGCCTTGCCGCGGCGGCTTTCGATGAGGCCCGCGCGGCGCAGGTCGTTGAGGATTTGCACCAAAAAATTTCCGGACACTGCTTCGCGTTGCGCGAGATCCTCAAGCCGTGTAAGAGTCCGCCCGTCATGGTATTTCGCCAGCTGGGTCATCGCCCGGCAGGCGTATTCCAATTTCTGTGAAATCTTCATGAGCGAATCTCAACAGGCCGGAACTCTCCCGGCGAGCAAGAATCCGGGCAAGCTTTGCTCTGGAAAAGTCGCGGACCTCCGCAACGTCTGGGAAACTCTCCGCAGCGAAGCCGCCCGCGTCGCCGAGGAAGAGCCGACTCTCCATCACTTGGTTGATGACGTGATCCTTTCCCGCGAGACGCTCGCCGCCGCCCTCGGTGCACGGCTGGCCCGCCGCTTGGCCCGCGAGGACATGCAGCGCGCCGCGATGGAGCCGCTGCTCACCGGCGTTTTCGAGGCGCACCCCCACATCGTCCACTCGGCCTCGCGCGATTTGCTCGCCATGTTCGAGCGGGATCCCGCTTGCTTTTCGCCGCTGGAGCCGGTGCTTTTCTTCAAAGGCTTCCTCGCTCTAACCACCTACCGGGTCTCTCACCAGCTCTGGCAGGACGGCCGGCGCTGGCTCGCCTTGTATTTCCAAAGCGTCGCCAGCGAGGCCTTCGCCGTGGACATCCATCCCGCCGCCCGCATCGGCTGTGGTATTCTTTTGGATCACGCGACCTCCTTCGTCGTCGGGGAGACGGCGATCATCGAGGATGACGTCTCGATCCTCCATGAAGTCACGCTCGGCGGCACCGGCAAGGCCGCCGGCGACCGCCACCCGATCATCCGTTCCGGCGTCCTGCTAGGCGCGGGTGCGAAAATCCTCGGCCGCGTGGAAATCGGCACCGGGGCCAAGGTCGGTGCCGGCAGCGTCGTCCTCAACGACGTGCCGCCGCACAAAACTGTCGCCGGCGTGCCCGCGATTGTCGTCGGCGTGACCAGCGGGGAAATACCCGCCATTGAAATGAACCAGAGTCTCGACGGCGGCTTCCAGATTTAAACCCATAAAACTCCGTTTTATCACACTCATCCTGCTAAGGATCGCCTCGTTTTCCTGTGGCAAGGCGAAGGATCCCGCCAACAAGACACGACAAAGTCAGCGGTGGAGGGTTAGATCGCTAAAAAAGCTGGCGAATCCGGCAGCGACCTTGCTGATCCCGCGTTCCAAAAACTGATAGACGAGACTCCCGAAGGCTTCCGCGCCGCCGCCCTTCCGCCCTTTCCAGGCAACTGGGCCCGGTTTTCGATTCGCTTCTCGCTTCTCGCTTCTCGCTTCTCGCTTCTCGCTTCTCGCTTCGGCAAGCACCGCTTCAAGATCGGCGACGGCCTAGCAGGCTCCGGCGAATCCCTGCCCATCTTGGTGACTGGAAACGCCAAGGGCTCCTTCGACCTAACGTTCCAGGCCGTCGAGGCGACTAACGAACCTGCGCCGTCTCCGCCGTCAAGGTGGAGTTCAGCCGCCGATGTCGGTGCGGCCGGAGAGCTGGGCTCCTTCCTCCATCGAGAAAACCTTGGACTTGATGTCGCCGTTGATCTTCGACTTGTCTTTCAGTTCGCAGCGCTGGGAGGTAATCTTGCCTTCAACCTTGCCGTAAACCTTCACTTCGCCGGCGGTCACGTCGCCTTTGATGACGGCGTTTTCGCCAATGGTCACGCGGCCCTTGTCCGAGGTGATTTCACCGTCGATTTTTCCATCGATGATCATGTCGTTGGAGAAGCGGATGGAACCGGTGATTTCGATTCCGCTGGAGAGCACGTTAGTCGGATTGGCCATGAGGCGTTAAGGGAACAAAGCCCCGGCGGGTTGGCAATGGCAAAGATTTCCCGAATCAGGGCTACCTCATTTTGGTACAATCCGCACTTGTACGAAACGACCGTTTGATTTAAGCGGGCCGGATGGCTTGCAAGAAGACCCGTAATGAAGAGTATGCCGGAGGGTTTCCTCCCGGCATGGAAGCATTTGAAAAGCTCACCGATCC
>CANHPN010000079.1 GCA_947462535.1 Akkermansiaceae bacterium
GGCGAACTGCGAACAACTCCGCCTCAAAGGCCGCTGCCCGAATCTCATCGCCACCCGCCTGACCGGTAAACGCCTCAGAAAGAAGCGCTAGGTGACTCCCGGCTTCACCGCGCCCGGCTAATGAAGTTTTCCGAAAAATCCTGAATGATCGGCAAACCCCGCCCCGTAAAGTCCATCGCCATGCACGATCCGACCCGCCGCAGTTTCATCAAATCCGCCGCCGCAGCAGCCGGCACCGCGTTGGCTCCCAATCTTCTCCTCGGCCAGGAAAAATCCCTCAAACAACTCAACGTCGCCGCCATCGGTTGCCGCGGCAAGGGCGAAAGCGACATCTCCGAAATTTCCAGCGGCAACCGCATCGCCTTCCTTTGCGACATCGACAAGAGCAAGGCCGAAAAGATGATCCAGCGGTACCCGGACGCCAAATATTTCTCCGACTACCGGGAAATGTTCGCCGCCGTGGCCGACCAGATCGACGTGGTCACCGTTTCCACCCCCGACCACATGCACTTCCCCATCGCCATCGAGGCGATCAAGCGCGGCAAGCCCGTCATGGTGCAAAAGCCAATGTGCAACAATATCTGGGAAGCCCGTGCGCTGGCCAACTACGCCAAAGAGAAAAACGTCCTCACCGTGATGGGCAACCAGGGTGCCACGATGCAAGGCACCCGCATCCTGCGCGAGTGGCTCGAAGCCGGAATCATCGGCGACGTGAGAGAAGTTTACTACTGGACCAACCGCCCGATCTGGCCGCAGGGCGAGGGCCTCAAGTTTCCCGGCCAACCGGTCCCCGCTGACATCAACTGGGACGTCTGGCAAGGCACCGTCGCCACCGACCGCCCCTACAGCCCGGACATCCATCCGTTCAAATGGCGCGGATTCTGGGACTACGGCTGCGGCGCCCTCGGCGACATCGGCTGCCACAGCATGAACTCCGCATTCTGGGCGCTCGATCTCAGCGGTGATTTCGTGGTCGAGGCCAGCAAGGTTTCCGCCTTTGACGACACCATCGCCCCCAAACGCTCGACCATCGTTTATGACTTCTCCGCCAAGGGCAAACGTGGGCCGGTCAAAATCATCTGGCAGGACGGGGTGAACAACCCTAACACCGACAAGGAGTTCGTCCGGCCACCGGGAATTCCAGACGATTTGCAGCTCGACTCAGGCTATGGCCAGGTGTTCGTGGGCACCGAGGGGGTCCTCTTCATCAACGACGCCTATTGCGCCGGAACGCCGATACTATTCCGCGAAGGCGTGAGGGAACCGGTCGAAAAAGTCGCCGAGGTTTATGCCCGCGTTAAAGGCGGGCCGACCCAGGAACTTTGCCGCGCCGTCCGCGGCGAGGGACCCAAGCCCGTCTCCAATTTCGTCGATCATGCGGGCCCGCTCACTGAGATGGTCCTCGTCGGCAACCTCGCCGTCCGCCTCGGTAAGAAAATCGACTGGGACATGAAAGCCATGGAAGCCCGCGGCCTGCCCGAAGTGAAAGCCACTCTCAAGCGGGTTTACCGCGCCGGCTGGGAGCCTAAACTCACTTGATCCATCCACCAAACCACATGAATACCGATTTCAATCCCATCCCGCGCCGCAGATTCCTCGCCACCACCGCCGCAGCCTTCGGTCTCGCCCCCATGGCCTACCTCCGCGCCCAAGAGGGGTCGCCTAACGACGAGATCCTGATGGGCTGCGTCGGAGTCGGCGGCCAGGGGCTGGGGAACATGACCAATTTCCTCAACATCAAGGGCGTCCGTGTCGTCGCTGTCTGTGATGTGGATTCCAGCCAAGCCGCCAAAGCCAAGGCCAAGGTGGACGCCTTCTACAAAAACTCCGACTGCAAGATCTACGCGCACCACGCCGACCTTCTCCAGCACCCCGGCCTCGATGCGGTCAGCCTCGCCACGCCGGACCACTGGCACGCCCGGATCGGCATCGATTGCGCCAACGCCGGCAAGGATGTTTACGGCGAAAAGCCCTTCACCTGGGGCCTCGCCGAGGGCCGCCTGCTGGTGGACGCGCTCGCGAAAAACAACCGCGTCTGGCAGACCGGATGCTGGCAGCGCTCCGGCGGCGAGTTCCGCCGCTTCAAAGCGCTCATCGAGAACAACACCCTCGGCAAGATCACCCGCTTCGAATGCGGCACGCCCTCCGGTATGAGCATCCAACAGCACTTACCTGCGGACAAGGTCGCCGAAATGATCGGCAAGCCGCCTGAAAATCTCGATTGGAAAACCTACAGCGCCCCCGCCGGCGATTTCCCCTATCACCCGATGATCCACCCGTGGAACTGGCGCTGGCACAACAGCTTCGGCGGCGGCCAGCTGCTCGACTGGGTCGGCCACCACGTGGACATCGCGCTCTGGACCCTCGGCCTCGACGGCACCGGCCCGGTCAAAATGGAAGGCACCGGCGAGGCCGGAAACCACGAGCTCTTCAACACCTACGTCAAGTATTCCTATCAGGGCTCTTTCGCCGATGGCCGGGTCCTCGAAGTCCGCAGCGACTTCGGCGGCACCAAGTTCACAGGAGAAAAAGGGTGGATCCACGTCAACCGCGGCAAACTCGAAGCCTCGGACAGCGAGATGCTTCGCAACCTCCCGGCCGACTTCGACACCAAGCCGCCCAGCCACTATCAGAACTTCATCGACTGCGTCCGCTCGCGCAAGCTCACCGTCGCCCCTGCGGAAGCCGCCCATCGCGCCGCCTCCTTCGGCCAGCTGGCCATCGTCGCCATGGACTCGAAACAAGCGCTCAACTGGGACCCGAAAACCGAAAAAGTCCTCGGCAACGCCGAACAAGCCCAACATCCGCGCCTTGGAGCCCGTCTTTAAGTTTGATTCCCATCCGGATTCCGAAAATCATCCACTCAACCCCACCTAAAACCGCACCACCATGTCCAAAGAATGCTGCTCCGAAACCGCCAAGGAATCATCCGCCGGATCATCCGGGGAATCCTGCTGCCCGACTAACACGCTGGCCTTTGTTTACGGCTCGCTGCTCCTCCGCCTATGGCTGGGCGTGCGCGCGATCCAGACCGGCGTCGAAAAATTCGCTGGCACCATGACATCCGAACAGGTGGTCCCTGTGGGCGGCGTGCCCAACGAGGAGGGCCTCACCGCTGGAGGCGCGCTGAAACACTACGCGCTGGAGAACTACCACGGCGTGCCCGCCGCCCTCATGAAGAAATTCGAGGCCGAGCCGCTGATGATGAAATTCGCCCTGCCGCTCTATGACAAGATACTCGGCCCCGCGCTGATCATTCTGGGCCTCACCATCCTGCTCGGCCTCGCTTACCGCAGCTCGCTCTTCCTGCTCGGTTTGCTCTACATCAGCCTCACTTGGGGCCTCATCCTAATCAAACAGGACGATGGAGTCTCCTGGATCGCCGCCCACATGATCCTTGTCGTGATGGCACTCGCCCTTGCGCAGTACAACCGCCTCGCCATCCTCAAGAAATGGTAACACCCATGAACACCGATCCTTCCAACTTCAGCCGTCGTGACTTCCTCTCGAAGTCACTCGCCGGCGCGGGTGCGGGCCTAGTGCTCGGCGCTCCCGGTATCCTCCGTGCCGCCAACCAAAGCACCGGCTCGGACGCCATCCACATCGCCCTCATCGGCTTCGGCAAGCAGGGCGGAGTCCTGTTCGATTGCTTGAAAAATATCCCGGGCCTGCACTTCCAAGCGGTTTGCGACATTGCAAAGACCCGTCAGGATGGGTTCCGCTCGTCGAGCCGCGGCCACCCGGGAGCAACTTCCACCAATTTTTATACGGACATCGATGACATGCTCTCCAAGGAGAAAGGACTCGATGCCGCCATCGTTGCCACGCCCGATTTCTGGCACTCGCCGCACACCGTCAAGTGCCTTGAGGCCGGCCTCCACGTCTATTGCGAGAAGATGATGTCCAACACCATCGAAGGCGCGCGCGCCATGGTCCACGCCATGGATAAATCCGGCAAACTCTGCCAGATCGGCCACCAGCGCCGCTCCAATCCCCGCTACCGCTACACGTTCAACAAGCTCATCAACGGCCAGAAAATCTGCGGCCAGATCGTCAACGCCAATGCCCAGTGGAACCGCTCGCTGAAAGCGTCTCAGGGGATTTCCTCGAAAATCAAAATTTCGGACGATGTGTTGAAACAATACGGATTCAAGAACATCGACCAGTTCCTCAACTGGCGCCTCTACCGCGATCTTTCCGGCGGCCCGATCTCCGACCTCGGAGCCCACCAGATCGATATCTTCAACTGGTTCCTCGGCACCACTCCCAAACGCGTCTACGCCTCCGGAGGAAGGTCGCATTTCAAGGAGCGCGAGCACTTCGACAACGTGATGTGCATTTTCGATTACGACACCCCGCAGGGTGAGGTGCGCGCGTTCTATCAGGTACTTACCACCACCAGTTATGGCGGAGGTTTCCACGAAAGCTTCATGGGCACCGAGGCCTCGATCAAGATCTCGGAAATCGCCTCCAGCTCCGCCATCTACCGCGAGGACGCCGCGCCCTCGTGGGACGGCCTCGTCGATAAGGGCTACCTCATCCGCAAGCCCGCGCCGCCCAAGCCCGCGCCCTCGGCCGATGCCGTCGCGTCCTACGAATCCGCAGCTCCGGAAATCTTCGACCTGCCCGGCGGATTCGGCAAACCCGCCCACCAGCCACACCTCGAAAACTTCTTCGACGCCGTGCGCGGCAAGGGTAAGCTCAACTGCGACGCCCGCCACGCTTTCGAAAGCGAAGCCCCCATCTTCTGGGTCAACCCCTCCGCCCTCAGCCAACAACCGATCGACTTCACCTCAGAACACCTCTCCGTATGAAACACAAACTAATCGTTCCCGCCCTCCTCACCGTCTCCGCCCTCGCCTTCACCAGCTGCGGCAAGAAATCAGAATCCGCCGTCGGCGCAACGGACACCGCCGCCGCACCTGACACCGCCGCCGCAACCAGCGCTCCTGCCGCCTCCGGTGGCACCGTCGGCGGCGTGCCGCTCACCACCGAGTTCCCGCCGGAACTCATCGAAGGCACGCCCAAGCCGATGAACGTGCCCAACCTCGTGCAAGCTCCTACCAAAGCCCCCGAGTTCCTCGTTCCCGAAGGCACCACCCTCCTTTCCAAGGGCAAAACCGTCACCAGCAGCGACGCCAACCCGATCATCGGTGACCTCACGCTCGTCACCGACGGCGACAAGGAAGCGGGTGAAGGTTACTTCGTCGAGCTCCTTGACGGTACCCAGTGGGTCCAGATCGACTTGGAAAAAAGCGCCAGCCTCTCCGCCATCTGGCTGTGGCACTTCCACTCCCAGAAGCGCGCCTACAACGACGTGATCATCCAGGTGTCTGACGACGCGGAATTCAATACCGGCGTCACCACCATCTATAACAACGACTACGACGACTCCTCCAAGCTCGGTAAGGGCGCGGACAGTCCATACGTCGAATCCCGCTTCGGCCTCCTCGCCGACGGCAAAGGTGCCAAAGGCCGCTACGTTCGCCTTTACAGCAATGGCAACACCTCCAACGAGATGAACCACTACATCGAAGTGGAAGTCTTCGGCAAGTCCCTTTGATTCCGGGACCGAAGGTTTATGGGCGTCTGCGGTGACGCGGCTTCCTGTATACTCGATCGCGTGCAGCGGCCGTTGGCTATTTTCATCGAATGAATTTCCGTGAACCGTCTCCTTCCACCTGCGCGCGAGGAGGGAACAGGCTGGGAATTTGCTTTGGCTCTATAAACAATTAATTTGCCTGAGTTTATCGCGGGAGGAAATAGTGCCGCAGGGCTTCGATCGACCCGTGACCGTGGGCGGCTTGGGTGACCAAGCCGCCGGTGGCGGTGATTTTCTCCCGGACGGCGGCGATCGCATTGGCGGGGCAGGCGGTCATCGCGGCGTGGGCGGAGTCGAGCATTTCGAGATCGTTGTGGCTGTCGCCGATGGCAAAGCAAGCCGCGGCGCTCAGGCCGTAGTGTTTGGCGACCTCGCTCAAGCTGCTGCCCTTCTGGAAATCCCGGTGGCCGAAGCGCAGATAGATCGAGTTCCGCTGCCAGGTAAGGTGGGGCTCTGCGGCGACGAGAGGTTCGATGCGGTCGACGATCCATTCCATTTCCTCTTCCGACTGGGAGATGACGCCTGCGGGTTCACCGGCCATTGCGATCCATTGCGCGCCGGTGTGTTGCTCGACTTGCTGGCGGATGTGGATCAGGAGCTTGCGGGTGTGCTTAAAGAGCCGGTGGATTTCCTTCTCACAGAGTTTGTTCCATTTTGGGTGGGGAAGCCAGCGCCCGGACGGATCGGGGAAATAGATTTCACGTTCCCGGGCGACCAGCCAGTCTGGCAGGAAAGGGAAGCGGCTCTCCATGAATCCCTCTACCATGTGCTCCATGGACCGGCCGGTGTTGATACCCCAGATCACGCCTTGCTCCTTGCGGAGTTTGCGGATGAGTTCGAAAAAATCGACCGGCACGGGCGGGTCTCCCGCAGCGTGGTGCAAGGTCCCGTCGAAGTCGAAGGAGAGGATTGCGGAGGCTTGGGGCGGAGGTGGGAGGGTGGTCATAAATGAATGACGCGGCGACCGATGATCGCCTCTACATCAGCAGCGCGATCTGCTCGCCGGGGCCGTGGACGCCTTCGATGAGGATGCCCTCGACGTCGGCGGTTTTCGACGGGCCGGTGCACCAGATGATGTTCGGGCTGTCGCCGAAGGCGGCGATGGCGTCCGGGATGGTGCGGTGGATCTCCGAGCGCTCGAGCACGGCGACGTGGACCCACGGCGAAAGCGCGGCGAGGCGGCTGGAGGTGCGGTCGTCGTCGATGATGACGGAGCCGGACTCGGCGATGGCACCGGTGGCGCGGGTGATGCCGAACTGATAGTCGTCGTAGCGGTCGCGGTAATACTCGGTTTCCACGGTAAGTCCTGCGGCGGCGAGTTGGCTGCCGATGGCGTCGTAGAGTGCTGGATCGCAATAACCATGAAGCTGTTTGGTTTCCTGGAGGAAAGCGATGAGCTCCCCGACGGAGGTCATCGTCTTGCCGTTCACGTATTTGAAATTCCGCGAAAAGATTTCCCAGAGGTCGCGGCCTTCGAGTTTCGGCAGCGAGTGGACAAGCGACAGGTCGTAATCCGGATAGGCGGCTTTGGTTTTCAAAGCGGCGTTGGCGGATTCGATTTTGGCGAAGATATCGGCGCGGGACATGGCGGCGTTAGTGAGCGGCGGCGAGGGCTTGGTCGAGATCGGCGAGGATGTCGTCGATGTGTTCAATGCCGACGGAAAGTCGGATGAGCTCGGGCGGAATGCCGGCGGCAAGCAGTTGCTCCTGGCTGAGCTGCGAGTGGGTGGTGGTCGCCGGGTGGATCGCGAGCGACTTTGCGTCGCCGACGTTTGCGAGGTGTTTAAAGAGTTTGAGGGAATCGATGAATTTCGTGCCGGCCGAAGCACCGCCTTTGATGCCGAAGACGACCATCGATCCGCCCTTGCCGCGGAGGTATTTGTCGTTGAGGGCGGCCTGGCTGTCACCGGGCAGGCCGGGGAAGCGGACCCACTCGACGGCCGGGTGGGCTTGCAAGTGCTTGGCGACGGCCAGCGAGTTTTCGCAATGTCGCTCCATCCGGAGTGGCAGGGTTTCGATGCCTTGCAGCGATTGCCAGGCGTTGTCGGGCGAGAGGCAGGCACCGAGGTTGCGCAGCGGGCCGGTGCGCATTCTCAAAATATAGGCGAGCGGTGCCAGTGGCGCCGGCAGGTCGTGGCCCCAGCGGAGACCGTGATAGGAGCCGTCCGCCTCGTCGAAAAGCGGATGCTTGCCACCGGCCCAGTTGAATTTTCCGGAGTCGATGACGATGCCTCCGATGCTGGTGCCGTGGCCGCCGAGCCACTTGGTGAGCGAGTGGACGACGATGTCGGCGCCGTGCTCGATCGGCTTGGTTAGATAGGGCGTGGAAAAGGTGGAATCGACGATGAGAGGCAGGCCGTTAGCACCGGCGATTTTTGAAATCGCCTCGATGTCGGAGATTTCCAACGATGGATTCGAGACGGACTCGCAGAACAGCGCGCGGGTCTTACCGTCGATGGCGGCAGCGAAGTTTTCCGGGTTGTTGGAGTCCACGAAATGGACCTCGATGCCGAGCGCGGGCAGGATGTCTTTGAACTGGGTGTAGGTGCCGCCGTAGAGATTCCGGGCTGAAACGATGTTGTCGCCGGCTTTGGCGAGGTTGATGATCGAGTAGAAAATCGCCGAGGTGCCGGAGGAAACCGCGAGTCCGGCGGCACCGCCTTCGAGCGCCGCGACGCGTTGTTCAAGCACGTCGTGGGTGGGGTTCATCAGGCGGGTGTAGATGTTCCCGAGCTCGCGCAGGGCGAAGAGGTTGGCGGCGTGCTCAGTGTTTTTGAAAACGTAGGACGCGGTGCGGTAGATGGGAACCGCGCAGGCTTGGGTGGTGGGATCCGATGAGTAACCGGCGTGAAGGCACTGGGTTTCGAGTTTCATGAGATTGATCGTTCTTCGCCAAGGATCAGAGAACGGCTGGCATTCAAGATCAAGTGCGAAGCGCGGTGAGGGCGTGTTCGTGGTGCTTTGGCTCATGGCGTTGCCAGCCTCTGACATCTCTGCGCAACCTGGCCTCCGGCCCAAGGCCAGGCGGACGGCTAACTGCTGTCCGCCGCGGTGATAATGCGGCTTTCCTCAATCAATCGGGCAATCCAAGCGCCTGCGGGAGGCGGAGGGTGACGCGGAGGCCGCCGCCGGCGGGAAGCGACGCATGAACCTCACCGCCGCAAGCCTCCACTGCACTGCGGACAATGGCGAGGCCGAGGCCGCTGCCACCGGTCTCGCGGCTGCGGGCGCGGTCGAGTCGGTGAAAGGGCTCGAAAATCCGCCGGAGTTCGTCCGTCGGCACGCCCGGGCCGTTGTCGGTGACGGAAATCGAGACGGCATCCGGCGCTTCGGCCGCTTCGATTTCCACGTGAGCCTGGGGGCCGGCGTGGACGGCCGCATTCCGTACAAGGTTGCCGAGGGCTCGTCCTAACAAGGTTGGATCGACCACTACTGCGAGTCCGTGTGGCACCCGGATCTCAGCCACCACCTCGGCGGATTCGCGGGCGAGAACCTCGCGGATCAAAGTTTCCAACTCGACGGCGCGGGGCGCGGGCTGGCGGTTTCCAGTCCGGGAAAACGCGAGTATTTCATCAACCAAGGTGGCCAACTCGGTGGTATCGGCCTCGATGGATGAGAGCAGTGTGGGCTCCGTGCCGGAAAGCCGGGTTTCCAGAATGCCGAGGGCGGTGCGGATGCGGGCGAGCGGGGCGCAGAGTTCGTGAGCGGCATCACCGAGGAAGCGTTTCTGCCCGGAAACGAGTTGATCGAGCCGGGCGGCCATGAATTCGACGGCGCGGCCGAGATTGCCGAGTTCGTCGTTGCCGCGGGCTGGCAGGGAAACCTGGAAACGCCCGGATGCAATGAGGTCGGCAGCAGAGGTCAGGCGGCGGAGGTAACGGGTGATGCTCCAGACGAAC
>CANHPN010000080.1 GCA_947462535.1 Akkermansiaceae bacterium
GCGCCTTCCCCGCAAGCCGTCCCGCCCCCCGGCCAAAAAACAGCCACGCAGAGTGCCGAAATGGTTAATTGACGCCGCATGGACGCCGCGCTTTTACTGATAGGTGTTCATACTTCGGCAAACCCGTCATTGCCGAACCCTCGTAAGACAGACCACGCTCCGACATTGCTTTGCTTCGTGCCGTGCGGGCGAACAGTGAGGTGATCCACAAGATCGGCGTCACCGGCGGGGAAGTGAAGAGGAGGATCGCCAACGCAAAGAAAGATCCGACCTTTCTTCTGGCAGAAGTGGAGATCATGGAGACCTACAAGCTGGCAAATATCGAGCGCAGCCGTTTGGAGCGCCTGCTGCACCGCTTTCTAGCACCCGCCCGTCTGGATCTGGAATTGAAGGACCGCTTTGATTTCGGAGTCGAGCCTCAGGAGTGGTTTCTCGCTCCATTGCCGGTCATCCGGGAAGTCATTGAGAGACTGATGGATGGCTCTATCGAAAATTGCCGATATGACCCGGAATCGGCGCAAATCGTGGTGGGGGAGTCCTAGCACCGTCTTATGAATTGGCAGGACCGGTCAGGCAGTGTCAAAAGCGTCAGTCCCGACTCACAAGCATCTGGGCCAAGCAGTCAGGAAGCGCGGGATCGCCGCGGCGCAACGGGAGGAGTTGGAACGGGAGATCGCCACCTTGCGGGACGATGTCCGTGCGAGGGAGGAAGAAATCGGGGAGTTGGTGGGAAGTACGCCGTTTTAGAGAGAGACTCGGAGCGAGACGCTCCAGAGACGGTCTGCGGCGAGACGCCACAGCCACACGACGCGGGAACTGGCGGGCGAGGTGCCGTTTAAGGGCTGGTAGCGAGGCCCCGCCGCAGGCCATGACAAAGCGGGGATCAGGAAGATTCCCTCTTTTCACGAGAGCGATTCCAGCGGAGGAAAATGCCATAAGCATCGATTAAATCGCCCCGGAAGCACTGCGCCTCCCCGCAAGAGAGCGGGCACTCTTGGCAGCATCGCCCTGGGAAAGCGTGGAAGATCCCTACGCTCTTGCAGCGGACCGCAGCGATGAGGATGCCTTGGCCTTGGCGCTGGCACGGGATGCCGAACTGGAATCCGGAGCAGTCGCTCCGATTTCCCACAGTGAGCTGATGAGACGTTTGAGAAAATGAGGATCGACTAACACCCTGCATTCGGGCTTTTCAGGCGATAGCGGGCGACGGCGGGCGGCAAATGGTTTGCCTCGCGGCTGTCATTCAGCAAGTTCAAGGGCAGGATCTATCAGTAGTCGCGATCGCTTGCGCTTGTTGGTGTAATTTCGGAAGGGGTGTACACGCGAGACCTGTGACACGGGACTCTTCCTCCAGCCATTGAACCAAGTCAGGGGGCTGTCGCAGCGTGATCGTGTTACTCATGAGTCATCCTGGACGGCGACGCCGCCGGAGCAAGGAGGGGGTGTGCATTCGTTCAGCGGATCAAGTCGTCGCCAGTTGCACCAGCAAATCATCGCTGTCCACTCGGTCGCCTTTTTTCACGAGGATGATCGAAACCGTTCCATCTTCGCTGGCGCTGACGGTGGTGAGCATTTTCATGGCTTCAAGGACGACGAGTTTGTCGCCCGCCTTGACTTGCTGGCCGGGAGAAACGGCGACTTCGGTGACCATGCCAGGCATCGGCGCGCAGGCGTGGGCCGGGTTGTCGGGCTCGCCTTTCGGGCGGGATGCGGTGCTGGTGGATTTGAGCGAATTGTCGGTGACGATCGATTCGCGCGGCATGCCGTTGAGCTCGTAGAAGAGCGCGCGCCGTCCCGCGGAGTCGGCCTCGCCGATAGAAATAAGCTTGATGATGAGGGTCTTGCCGGTGTCGATCTCGATCTCCATCTCCTCGCCGATCTGCAGGCCGTAGAAAAACGCGGGCGTCGGCAGGCCGCTGAGGTCGTCGTATTTCGCGCGGAACGCGGTGAAATCCGCGAACACCTGCGGATACATCAGGTGCGAATAGAGGTCGTCTTCCGTGGCGGGGCGGCCGAGCTTGGCGGAAAGTTCGATACGGGTGGCGTCGAGATCGATTGGATCGGCGAGTTCGCCGGGGCGCACGGTGGTGGCCTTGCGGGTTCCTAACACGACTTTCTGCACTTCGACCGGCCAGCCGCCGTCGGGCTGGCCGAGACCGCCTGATAGCATGTCGATGACGCTCTCCGGGAAATCCATCGAGCCGGGCTTGAGCTTCGGCACGTCCGCCGCCTTGATGCCACGGGTGACGAGGAACATGCACATGTCGCCGACGACCTTGGAGGACGGCGTGACCTTGACGATGTCGCCGAAGAGCTGGTTGACCTCGGCGTAGGTGCGGGCGATTTCGCGCCAGCGGTGGCCGAGGCCCATGGCGTTCGACTGCTCGCGGAGGTTGGTGTATTGGCCGCCGGGCATCTCGTGTTCGTAAACTTCCGCGGTGCCGGAGCGCGGCGCGGAGTCGAATGGGTGATAGAAGGTGAGGACGTGTTCCCAATAGTCGGAAAGCTCGTTGAGCGAGTCGAAATCAAGTCCCGGATCGCGCTCGGTGTTGGCGAGGGCGGCGGAGATGGAATTGAGGTTAGGCTGCGAGGTCGAGCCGGACATCGACGAGATCGCGAGGTCCACGATGTCCACGCCGGCCTTGGAGGCGGCGAGCACGGAGGCGGAGTTGATGCCCGAGGTGTCGTGGGTGTGGAAGTGGACGGGAATGCCGATTTCCTCCTTCAACGCGGTGACCAGCTTGTAGGCGGCGTGCGGCTTGCAGAGGCCGGCCATGTCCTTGATGCAGAGCATGTGCGCGCCCATCCGCTCGACTTCCTTGGCTTTCCCGACGTAATACTTGAGCGAATATTTGTCGCGCCGCGAGTCGGTGATGTCGCCGGTGTAGCAGATCGCCGCTTCGCAAACCGCCTTGCCGTGGTCGCGGACGGCCTCCATGGCCACCTTCATGTTAGGAAGATAGTTGAGCGAGTCGAAGATCCGGAAGATGTCCATGCCGGAGTCCGCCGCGTGTTTGACGAAGCCGGCGACGACGTTGTCCGGGTAGTTTGAGTAACCGACGGCGTTCGAGCCGCGGAAGAGCATTTGGAAACAGATGTTCGGCACCTTTTCGCGCAAGCGGCGGAGGCGGTCCCACGGGCACTCGCTGAGGAATCGCATCGCGGTGTCGAAGGTCGCGCCGCCCCACATTTCCAGCGAGAAAAGCTCGGGCGTGCGGTGGGCGATCGCCTCGGCCACGCGCAGCATGTCGAAGCTGCGCATGCGGGTGGCGATGAGCGACTGGTGGGCGTCGCGCAGGGTGGTGTCGGTGATCAGCAGGCGCTTTTCGTCGAGAATCCACTGCGCGAATTTCTCCGGGCCGAGGTCCAACAGAACGTCGCGGCTGCCCTTGGGAACCTTGGCGTGGTGCTCGATGATGAGCGAGTTAGGGACGACGGCCTTGTGCAGCACGGTGCCGGGTTTCCAGCCTTTGGTGGTCGGGTTGCCGTTGAGCGTGATGTCGGATAGATAGGAAAGCGTGCGGGTCGCGCGGTCGCGGCGGCGCTTGAACTGGAACAGCTCGGGCTTGGTGTCGATGAGCTTGGTGTGCGCCTGGCCGGCGCGGAAGGTCTCGTCGGCGATGACATTTTCGAGGAACGGGATGTTGGTCTTCACGCCGCGGATGCGGAACTCGCGGAGCGCGCGGTCCATCCGCTGGCAGGCCATCGGGAAATCCCGGCCCATCGCGGTGAGCTTGACTAACATCGAGTCGTAGTAAGGCGTGACGACTGATCCTGCGTCGCCCGAGGCGGCGTCCAGACGGATGCCGAAGCCGGCGGCGGAGCGGTAGTTGAGGATGCGGCCGTAGTCGGGCGAGAAGCCTTTTTCAGGATCTTCAGTGGTGATCCGGCACTGGATGGCGAAGCCGATGCACGGCATTTCCTCCTGCGGGGGAATGGCGATTTCCTCGCTGAAAAGCGTGTGCCCGGCGGCGACGAGGATTTGCGAGCGGACCAGGTCGATGCCGGTGACGCACTCGGTCACCGTGTGTTCCACCTGGATGCGCGGGTTCATCTCGATGAAGAACCAGTCGTTCTGGTCCATGTCGTAGAGGAACTCGACGGTGCCGGCGTTGTCGTAGCCGATGCCCTTGGCGAGCGTGACGGCGGCGTCGCACAACTCCTTGCGGACTTTCGGATCGAGGTGCATCGCGGGCGCGACCTCGACGACTTTCTGATAGCGCCGCTGCACCGAGCAGTCGCGCTCGTATAGGTGGACGACGTTGCCGTGCTGGTCACCGAGGATCTGCACCTCGATGTGCTTGGCGCGGGAAATGTAGCGCTCGAGGAAAACGGCGGAATTTCCGAACGCGTTGAGCGCCTCGTTCTGCGCCTCGGCCAGCAATCCTGCGAGCTGAGAGGGTTTTTCCACCACGCGCATGCCGCGGCCGCCACCGCCGAACGCGGCCTTGATGATGAGCGGAAAGCCGATGTCGTGCGCCACGGTCAGCGCCTGGTCCGGATCGCTGATCGGCTCCTCGGTGCCGGGCAGGGTGGGGACGTTGAAGCTGTGGGCCAGCGCGCGGGCGGCGGTCTTGTCGCCCATGTTTTCCAACAGATCCGGCGACGGACCGATGAAAACAATCCCCTCACGCGCGCAGGCGCGGGCGAAAGACGCGTTCTCCGAGAGGAACCCGTAACCTGGGTGGATCATCGTCACGCCCTTCTGTTTCGCGAGGGTCACGATGCCTTCCACGTCGAGATACGCGCCGACCGGGCCTTTCGACGAATCCAGTTGATAGGCCTCGTCCGCTTTGAAACGGTGGATCGAGAAGCGGTCCTCTTCGGCGAAGATCGAGACGGTGGTCAGACCGAGTTCGTTGGCTGCGCGGAAAATCCGAATGGCGATTTCACCGCGGTTGGCGGCCATCAATTTTCCGGGGCGTCGTTGGGTATCAAGCATGTCGGCAAGCTTTCTAGGTGCTCGCGGGCTGTTCGTGAAGCGGAAATCCGTGAGATTTCGCAAGGAATACCGCGCTCGTCTGGCGTTTAAGAGCGTGATCCTGTCCGACTCGTGGGAACGGTTTGAGCGTTCGTGCGAGTGCTGTGGGACTTGCGCTGGAACGGTTTGAGCGTTCGTGCGAGTGCCGGGGACTTACGCGGGAACGGTTTTCACGCTCGGGCGTGTGTGGAGGAGGGTTCCGGGGAACGGTTTGAGCATTGCTGCGCTGAAACCGCCCCCGGTGGATCCGACTGAGACAGTCGGAACACATTTCAGGACTTCTTCACGTCCACCCATTGCCTGGTCTTGGCGGATTCCAGCACGGCGTCGCAGACGTATTGGGTGCCGAGGGCGTGGCGGAAGTCGGGGTAGCGTTTTTCGGTCTTCGGGTCGTCGAGCGATTTGAAGAACTCGGCGAGGGCGTGGGTGAACGAGTGTTCGTAGCCGAGGCAGAGGCCGGGAACCCACCAGTTTCCGGAATACGGATGGTCGCCGTCGGTGGCGTGGATATTGGTCCAGCCGCGGCGGTCGCCGGGGACTCCGTGGTCGAAGTAGGAAAGGTAGTTGAGATCGTGGAGGTCCCAGGCGAGGGACTTTTTCTCGCCGTTGATTTCAAACGTGTAGAGGGCCTTGTGGCCGCGGGCGTAGCGGGTGGATTCGAAAATGGCGAGCGAGCCGTTTTCGAAGCGGGCGATGAAGGCGCAGGCGTCGTCGATGGTCACCGCTTGTTTCTCGCCGGTGGCGGTGTGGACGCGCTCTTTGATGAAGGTCTCGGTCATGGCACTGACGGAAACGATGTCGCCATTGATCCAGCGGGCGGTGTCGATGCAGTGGGCCAACAAATCGCCGGTGACGCCGGATCCGGCGGCTGCGGCGTCGAGGCGCCAGAGACCGGCACCGCCTTGTGGGAGCTCCTCGGAAATCGTCCAGTCCTGGAGGAAATTCGCGCGGTAATGGAAAATGCGGCCGAGTTCGCCGGCATCGACGATGTTTTTCGCGAGCGTGACTGCGGGGAGGAAGCGGTAGTTATACCAGACGAGGTTGGGCAGGCCGGATTTCTCGACGGCGGCGACCATGGCTTCGCCTTGCGTGCCGTTGAGGGCGAGCGGTTTTTCGCAGAGGATCATCTTGCCGTTGGCGATGCAGGCGAGGGCGATCTCGGCGTGGGAATCATTAGGCGTGCAGATGTCGATGGCGTCGATGTCCTCGCGTTTGACGAGCTCGCGCCAGTCGGTTTCGTAGGAGGCGTAGCCCCATTTTGCGGCGAAGGCGGCGACCTTCTCCTTGTCGCGGCCGCAGACGGCTTGGCGGACCGGGACGTGGTCGGTATCGAAGAAGTGGGAGAGCTGGGAGTAAGCGTTCGAGTGGGTGCGGCCCATGAAACCGTAGCCGATGAGACCGATGCGGATTGGTTTTTTCATGAATAGTAATTGAATTGAGGTGAATTCTGCGAGGCAGTCACACAGAGACGTTGTTTTGGCTATCTTTCTTTCCGCCAGAGGGCAAGTGCAAGCTGCCCGACAGCTGCCGCGCTATTTGCGACACTTTACGGCATTCGTTTGGTCCCGCCCGGGCCGCGTCAGAAAATTCTCAACCGCTGCCCGCCTTTCCCCCCACTGCCAAGGCCGCCAAAAACGAAGCCACCCTCGCCACCCGCGACCTCGATTTTGCTGCCGCGCAACAACTTCATCGATCGCGGAGGGCGGGGAAATAGGGGTTGCCGAGGTCCCTACCCACGGTGTGGCTGTGTTCCGACTTGCTCCGAAACCCGGGCGGCCCGACTGACCAGGAAATCCGCGTTCATCGAAGTCAACGAGCGCAAGCAGTCATCACGGCCCCTGCAGTGACCAATCATCCGTGCGGAACGGAACGGCGGGCAGATTGGCCTTGTTGTAGAGGTTGCATGACGGATTAGCGGACCATCCGTAGCGGACGGCGACCGGCTTTTTCACCGAGGGTGACGAGACAAGCACCGTATCGCCGTCGATCGTGGCGGTGGCAGCGACGAATTTCCTATCTTCTCCAGCGATGGTGAAACCGGTGAGCGGGCCCCCAGTGGCCAGCAGTCCGCCGCCTGTGTGGTCGAATGTCAGGCGCATGCCTTTGTCGGTTACCTCCATCGATCGATACCATGGTCCGGACGATTCGACTTTGCGGCCATGGGCACTCGCGAGCGCGCTGAGTGCGAGCCGCCGGCCGACTTCCCGCTTGTTTTTCGGATGGATGTCCTTGGCGTCGCCGATGTCGATGGTCACGGCGAGCCCGCAATGTGGTAATTGTTTCGCCGTCATGGCCTGGGCTTCACGCAGCGCCGGCCAATCTTCTGTTTCACCATTCTTGGGGGCTGGTTGGTAGTTGGCCAGCGAGACAATGAGGAAGGGAAAGTCTGCCACGCCGAAACGTGCGCGCCAATCGCGGATCATGGCGGGAAGCAGTGTTCGGTAGCGCGCGGGTTGCGTTGTATTGGCTTCGCCTTGATACCAGATCACCCCTTGGGTGGCGTATGGGATCAACGGCGCGATCATGCCGTTATAGAGCACGGATGGGGTTCCCGGATTTCCCGCGAGCGGGGCACCGGTTTGTTTCCGCGTCGCCGATGCCTGGATTTGCCATGAACCGGCTAGCGAAACCGAAGCATCCTTCCCGTCCCGTGGCCGGATGTGCAATTGTTCGGGTTTTGCCATGAAGCCGCCGCCACCCTTGTTCATGACCCGCATCGTAAGCACGTTCCGACCCGTGTGCATCACTGCGGCGGGCACGGTGTAGGATCTTGTTTCCTCGAAGGAATCGCAGCGCCCGACGGGTTGTCCGTTGATCCATGTGGTGTCAACATCGGCGATGCATCCCAATCCGAGCACAAGATCCCTGCCCTGCCATGAGACGGGAATGTCGAATGTCTTCCGCAACCAGACGATCCCTTCATGGCCGGGCAGCTCGGAGTCGTTCCATGTCGCGGGCATGGTGGCGGTTTTCCATGACGATACATCCGTCTCCGGCTTGAACCATCCGCCGATGGTTCCCGGATCCTTCTCGCCATACCATTCGTCCATGAATCGGTTAATCTTGTTAGAG
This sequence comes from Akkermansiaceae bacterium, assembly GCA_947462535.1. GTDB lineage: Bacteria > Verrucomicrobiota > Verrucomicrobiia > Verrucomicrobiales > Akkermansiaceae > Luteolibacter. Next base: position 8,054 of record CANHPN010000080.1, read on the forward strand.
CCCGGCATCGCGGCAACCCGGGAAACCAGCGCCAGCTCATCACGGTAGTCACCCAATGGCGTAAGCGCGTCGCCGCTGGTCCATGCCTCACAGGGCGAGCCTCCCCACGATGCGTGGATGAGGCCGATGGGAATTCCGAGTTCGCGGTGCAGTTCCTTGCCAAAGAAGTAGGCAGCGGCGGAAAACCCTCCCCACCCGCCCTTGCTGATGTTTTCCGGACTGCATGGAAGCCAGCGGCCATCCATGGTCGATTCCGGTGAGAATGAAATGCGGTGGGGAACCGTGAGCAGACGGATATCCGGGAAATCAGCCTTGGCGATTTCATCCGCCTCGTTGCATACGCTCATGCCCATCTCCATGTTTGACTGGCCGGAGCAGATCCAGACGTCGCCGACAAGTATATCGTTGATGCGGATTTCCTGTTGCGATCCAACCTGCCGCACCTCGAGCGTGCGGCTCTCCTCGCTGGCGGGCATGGGATCCAGAACCACCCTCCAAACACCATCCTTATCGACGACGGTGTCCTTGCGCTGTCCCGCAAAACCCACTGAAATCTCAACACCCGGCGTGCCCCAACCCCAGACAGGAATCCTCGCATCACGTTGCAGCACTGCATGGTCGGCGAAAAGCGGGTGAACTAGCGGCAAGGATTCCAAAGCGTGCACCATGCCGGCAAAGACGAGAAAGAGCAAAGATGCCGCGAACGGGAAGAAAATCGGTTTCATCGGGTGAAACCCGGTTACGATAAGCTCCGCACGTTGAGGCGCAAGAACAACTTTCCTGTCGGCGACTGAGCAAAAGTGGAATTAATTGTCTGAGCAAAAGTGGACAGGTCTTCCTGATCGTTAAGGCGGCTTAAAGACGGTATTCCGCGAGGATGTCGGGCTACTGTGGGGCTTGTGGCGTGGGCGGGCGGGAGATGACTCGGAA
>CANHPN010000081.1 GCA_947462535.1 Akkermansiaceae bacterium
CGCGCGCGGGGACCGGCTGGAGGAGGGAATCCTTAACGCGAATTTGTTGCGAGTTTTAAGGTGAAAGTTGGGTGAAGTGCGAATTCTTCCGTTAGTCTTAAAATCTCGTAACTTGTTGATTTTGAAAGTGCGCCTGACTGGATTCGAACCAGTGACCGTCCGCTTAGAAGGCGGGTGCTCTATCCAACTGAGCTACAGGCGCTGAGCCGGGAGCTTTTAGCAACGTGTCGCGCCGAAGTCAAAATCCGCTTGGCAATTCCATCGATTTGTTTTTCCGGCGCTCAATTTAAGGTTTCGGTCCGGGAAATTCACCGCTAGCGTGCCGGACATGCGCACTGCGGTTTACGCCGGTTCCTTTGACCCTCCGACCAACGGTCACCTTTGGATGATCGAGCGGGGCCTGGAGATGTTCGACCGCCTGATCGTCGCGATCGGCAGCAACCCGTCGAAAAGCTATTCCTTCTCGGTCGAGGAGCGACTTGAACTGCTCCATGCCTCCATCGAAAGTCGCGACCACCTCGTCATCGCCCATTTCAACAACCGCTACCTCGTGGACTACGCGAAGAAGATGGGCGCCAAATACGTTCTGCGCGGCATCCGCTCGCCGAATGACTACGAATACGAGCGGGTGATGCGCCACATCAACGCCGACATGGCGCCGGAAATTACGACAGTTTTCCTGATGCCACCGCGAGATATCGCCGAGCTTTCGTCGAGTATGATCAAAAGCCTGACGGGGCCCACCGGCTGGGAGGAAACCGTGCGCCGCTATGTGCCGGAGCCTGTTTTCAAGGCCCTGGCAGCACGCGGCGGCTCGATCTGAACTGGCGTCTAAGATGCCGGCTTTCTTGAAAAGCGCTGGATATTGAATTCCGCCCGGTGGTGCCGCCGGGCGTGGTCTCCAGAAAATGACGACGACGGCTCAAGGGTGATCCTGCTAAAACGGGAGCTTATTTTTTCGAGAAATCGCGGATCTTGATATTGCGATAGAACACCTGGTTGCCGTGGTCCTGAAGCAGGATGTGACCTTCAGGAAGTTCCCCGAAATTCGGCCAGACCTTGTATTTGCTGATCGCCACGAGATCGCGCCATTCCTTGCCACCACGCTCGATGTCGATGGTTTTCTCGCCGTTGAGCCAGTAGGTGAGGCGTTTGTTGTCCGATAGAATGCGGGCGTGGTTCCATTCACCGACGGGCATGACCTTCTTGTCGGCGGGCGCGGTTTTCATGTCGTAGAGCGAGCCGATGGTGCGGTTGCCGTCGCGGCCGAGCTTGGCGTCCGGGTGGCGCTCGTCGTCGAGGATCTGGAACTCCGGTCCAATGGCGGATCCCGGGCCCTTGTTCAGGTCCGGATCCACGAAGGTCTTGATGCCGCTGTTCGCGCCGCAGGTGATTTTGAAATCCAGTTGTAGTTCGAAGTTAGAATACTTGGCCTTGGTGATGATGTCGCCCGCAGAGGCGGACTCGGCACCGCCGGTTTCATTGATGATCAGGACGTCATCCTTGATTTCCCAGCCCTTGGTGGGGAAATCAGGGCCACGGACGCTACGCCAGCCTTCGCTGGTTTTGCCATCCCAAAGCAGGCTCCAGCCCTCCGCTTTTTCCTCGGCGGAAAGGGTGTTGGCGGCGGGCGCGGCCACTTCCTGGATGCGCAGATTACGCCAGCGGACCTGTGTGCCGTCCTTGTCCTTTTCCTTGCCGATCGAGTGGACTTGCAGTCCGATGAATCCCGACTTCGTCAAGGAATCCTTGATCGATGCGCGAGCACTGCCGTTGAGAGTCGTTTTGATAGAATCACCGATGGCTTCGACGCGGACCTTGTTCCAGTCGCCCTGTTTGAAAACCTTGCGGCCCTGATCGGTGAATTGCTTAGCATCGCCGCCGAGCGCGCCAGGGTAGAGCCAGCCGCGGCGCGCTTCGTCGAAGATTCCGGCGCTCCACCAGCGGTCCTTTTTCGGATCGGGGTCGATTTCGATTTGATAGCCGTGGACGCGGCCGGCCTCGATGGTGATTTTCTTGCCTTGCCAGGTCAGCTCGGTCTTCTCATCGAAGCTGTTACTGCGGATCTGCACGCCGGAGTTGAGCAGCGGGTCCACCTTGAATTCATACTCCAGGATGAAATTTGAATAATCACGACCGGTGCAGAGGAAGGTGTTCGGGGTATTCAACGTCGAAGTGCCGACGATGGCACCGTCTTCGATCTTGTATTCGGCCTTGCCGCCGCGCTTGACCCAGTCGTCGAGGTCTTTGCCGTTGAAAAGGTCAGTCCAAGGCTCAGCAGCCATAATGGTGCTGCATGCCGAAATGAGAAGAAACGAGGAGCGAATACAGGTCACAGGTTTGTTATTTTTGAGTTTAAAATCAGGCTAACCCATGCGGGCTAATCGGGCGGATCTTGCAAATTGTCGGGTTATTGGAGCGATAAACTCTATTACCCAGGCTATGCGCGGCAGCAGCCTTTATCACGGGAAAGCGGCGATCAAGGAATTCCTGCTGCAACCCTGAAAGCTGCCGGAGCAAGGCCCGGAGAAACAAGCCCTGCGGAAAAGCAAAGTGGAGCGTGAGCAAGACCCGCTCCACTTGTAATCCGACGATCGTCTGTCTGACCGGGCTAGACGCCGGCTTCGCTGACTTCCTGCTCCGGCTCAGGCCGGGTGGAAACAAAATCAAGTTCCTCGGAATCGGCTTTTTTGACGACGTTGACGGCATCTCCCGGTTTCACGTCGCCGCGAAGGAGCGACTCGGCGAGCGGATCTTCCAGGAAGCGCTCGACAGCGCGGCGCATCGGCCGCGCACCGTAGGCGGGATCGAAGCCCTTGACGGCCAGCAGATCGCGGGCTTCCTCGGTGAGCGTGAGGGCGATGTCCTTGTCCTTGAGGCGCTTGACCAGCTTGCTGACCTCGAGATCGACTATCTGGTTGAGATCGGCTTTTTCCAGCAGGTGAAAGACGACAAGGCTGTCGAGGCGGTTGAGGAACTCCGGTTTGAAGTAGCGCTTCGATTCCTCGATGATCTTGTCCTTCATGCCGTCGTGGTCGGCCTCGTCCGCGCTCATAGCACCAAAACCGAGCGTGGTTTGGCGCTTGATAGTGGATGCTCCGACGTTGGAGGTCATGATGATAATGGTGTTGCGGAAGTCGATCTTGCGGCCGAGCGAGTCGGTCACGGTACCTTCCTCCAGGATTTGGAGCAGCAGGTTCATGACGTCCGGGTGGGCCTTCTCGACCTCGTCGAAAAGGACAACTGAGTAAGGCCGACGACGGACGGCTTCGGAAAGCTGGCCGCCCTCCTCGTAGCCGACGTAGCCCGGGGGCGAACCGATCAGACGGCTGGCGGTGAACTTCTCCATGTATTCCGACATGTCGATCTGGATCAACGCGTCCGCGTCGCCGAACATGAATTCTGCGAGATTGCGGGCGAGATAGGTCTTGCCGACACCGGTGGGTCCGAGAAACAGGAACGAACCGATCGGGCGGCGAGGGTCCTTCAGGTCGGCGCGGGAACGGCGCAGGGCCTTGGAAATGGCAATCACCGCTTCATTCTGGCCGATGACGCGGCTCTTGAGCTCGTCCTCCATCTTGAGAAGTTTCTCGGTTTCCTTCTCTTCCATGCGGCGGAGAGGAACTCCGGTCCACTTGGAAACGACGGCCATGATGTCGTCATCGGTGACGGTGACGACAGTTTCTTCCGAGGAGGAACGCCAGCTTTTCAGGGCGTCTTCGAGGCTTTTCTTGGCGTGCTTTTCGTCGTCGCGGAGTGAGGCGGCTTTTTCAAAATTCTGCTCGGCGATGGCCGCCACCTTGTCGCGGTTGATCTGCACGATCGCGGCTTCGAGCTCCTTGATCGACGGCGGACGGGTCATCGTGCCGATGCGCGCGCGGGCACCGGCCTCGTCGAGAACGTCGATCGCCTTGTCCGGCAGGAAGCGGGATGTTAGATAGCGCGCGGTCAGCTTGACGGCGGCTTCGATGGCTTCCGGAGTGAACTTCGCCTTGTGGTGGGATTCATATTTCTCCTGAAGACCCCGGAGGATTTTGATCGCGTCACCGATGGACGGCTCCTCGACCTTGACCTGTTGGAAACGACGCTCAAGCGCCGAGTCCTTCTCGATGTATTTGCGATACTCGTTGAGCGTGGTGGCACCGACGCATTGCAGTTCGGCGCGGCTGAGCGCGGGCTTGATGATGTTAGAAGCATCCATCGCGCCTTCTGCGGAACCGGCACCGACGATGGTGTGGAGCTCGTCGATGAAAAGAATGACGTTCTTCACCCTGCGGATCTCGTCCATGACTGCCTTGATACGCTCTTCGAACTGGCCGCGGTATTTCGTGCCGGCGACCATCAGCGCGAGGTCGAGGGTGATGACTTTCTTGTCGCGGAGGATTTCAGGAACATTGCCGGTGGCGATTTCCTGGGCGAGTCCTTCGACGATTGCGGTCTTGCCGACGCCGGCCTCACCAATGAGCACCGGGTTGTTTTTCGTCCGGCGGCAAAGGATCTGGATGACACGCTCGATCTCGCTTTCGCGGCCGATCACCGGATCAAGCCCGCCTTCACGAGCCACCTTGGTGAGGTCGCGGCCGAACGCCTTGAGCGCCGGAGTCTTGGACTTTGCTTCAGCACCCGCAGCCGGAGCTTGGGATTGGGATTGGGATTGGGATTGGGATTCCTCCTCGAACGGACCTTCGCCTTCTTCGAGATCGTCATCTTCGTCGTCATCGTCGTCCTGATCGTCGGGCGAAAAATTCGGGTCGATTTCCGCTAGGATTTCGTTGCGGGTGCGTTGGATATCGACGTCGAGGCGCTTGAGCACGCGGGCGGCGACGCCTTCCCCTTCGCGGAGCAGGCCGAGGAGAAGATGTTCGGTTCCGACGTAGGAATGGTTGAGAGCCTTGGCCTCCTTGTTAGCGAGCGCCAGAACCTTCTTCACCCGCGGAGTGTAGGGAATGTTTCCCACGGATTTCTGAGGCGGGCCTGAGCCGACTTCTTTTTCGACTTCCATGCGGACGGCTTCGAGTTCGAGGCCCATCCGTTCGAGGACGTTGACGGCGACGCCTTGGCCGAGCTTGATCAGGCCGAGAAGCAAGTGTTCGGTGCCGACGTAAGAGTGGTTGAATCGATCCGCCTCTTTGCGGGCAAGAGCGAGGACTTGTTGAGCGCGTGGGGTGAAGTTGTTCATGAGTCGCCGGGATTAGAAGGGTTGGGTAAATTCTTTTCGTCTTTCGATGACATACGGTTATCAGGTGATTCGAGAGAATGCAAACGAGAGCGCACGATTTCTGCACGAATCGAGTCTCTTTCTTCCGGGGAAAGTTTCCGGCCCGAATGGAGCTGAAGGTGCGCCGGTTGGATATCCATTAGCAGGGAGTCGCAAACCATCACCGTTTGCGGGGCGAAAAACCCCAGCGTGCCGCCCAGGCGCAGCAGCGAGAGATGGTTGAGCGCCTCCTTGGAATCGATGATGTGGGAATAGCGCAGGACTCCGTAGGCGCGGCCGATCTTGTCGGCGACCATTTCCGGATCGTCTTCCAGCAGCTTTTCGCGGGCGTTTTGCTCGTGGTTCGCAACTTGGGAAATCACCCGCTCCAGGCGGCGGATGATGGTTTCCTCGCTTTCGCCGAGTGTCGATTGGTTGGAAATCTGGTAAAGATTCCCGAGCGATTCGGTCCCTTCCCCGTAAAGTCCGCGGACGGCGAGGCCGATCTTGTTGACCGCCTGCAAAACTTGGCTGATCTGGTCGCTGAGCACCAAGCCGGGAAGGTGTAACATGGCGGACGCCCGCAAGCCGGTGCCGAGATTGGTCGGGCAGGTCGTCAGGTAGCCGAGCGTCGGGTCGAAAGCGAATTCGAGCGAGGTTTCCAGCTCGGTATCGAGTTCGGAAAGCGCTGTGAAAGCGGCGGAAAGCTGCAATCCGGGGCGGATCGCCTGCATTCGGAGATGATCCTCCTCGTTGAGCATCAGGCTGAAAGTCTGGCGGCGCTCGATGACCGCAGCCGAGCCGTCGCCGCGCGCCGCGTGTTCGCGGGAAATCAGGTGGCGCTCGACGAGGACCTGTTTTTGCACCGAGGTAAGGTCGCCGAGTTCGTGGGAAAAAGCGCCTTTCATCGCCGGCAAGGCTTCCACCGCCGGGCGCATCAGGTCGAGGGCGGCGGCACGTTGCTCGCGCCTCGCCCAGCCCGGGAACGGATGCCGGCGCAGGTTCCGCGCAAGGCGGATCCGGGAAGTCAGCACGGCACCATGCTCCCCCTGCCCGCCGGTCATCCAATCGGCGGGATGCTTAATGAGAGTGCTGAAACGCATCATGGCTTGGTTTCGCTAAGGTTGTGGATTTCGTCGCGGATGCCGGCCGCCTCCTCGTAGCTTTCGGAAGTGATCGCCTGGTCGAGACGCGAGCGGAGTTCCTCAAGCCGTTGGTTACGGAACTGGGTCGCCATCAAGCCTTCCGGCACTTTTCCGATGTGCGAGGTCCCCTTGTGCATGCCCCGGAGCATCTGCCCGACCTCCTCGCTGAAGGTGGCGTAGCAATCGCTGCATCCGAAACGACGGACCCTTTTCAAATCGTCGAGCGTGAATCCGCAGGTGGGGCATTTCCTGCCGTTGCCAGGAGCGGCCGGCGAGCCCCCCCCCGCCGCCGTGCCCGGACCGCCGGGAAGGCCGCCGAGTAACAGGTCCGCCAGCGAGAACCCGGTCGGGTCGGTGACTCCGCGCTCCTTGGCGCAACTGTCGCAAAGGCAAACTTTTTTCATCTGCCCCTCGACGAGTTGCGTGAGGAAGACGGTGGCCTTTTGATCGCAGAAATCACACTTCATGGCTTTTAAGACTTGGCAATTAAGCAAAAGGAGTGCCGGTGCTCATTGCGAGCCCGTGGAACGCTTCGAGGAAACGCGCGGTGAACGGTCCGGGCTTGCCGGTGCCGATTACGCGGCGGTCGAGCGCCACCACCGGGATCACCTCTGCGGCGGTGCCTGTCAGGAAACATTCGTCCGCAGTGAAGATGTCATAACGCGTGAGCGAGCACTCCTTGAATGGCACGCCAAGTTTTTCCGCGATCTCGATGATCACCGCGCGGGTGATTCCATCGAGCGCGCCATCACAGATCAGCGGCGTGAGCAGCGTGCCGTTTTTGAGCAGGAACAAATTGTCCCCCGTGCACTCCGCCACGTAGCCCTGCTCGTTGAGCATCAATGCTTCGAGCGCGTTCGCCTGGATCGCCTCGACCTTGGCCATGATGTTGTTCAGATAGTTGAGCGATTTCACCTGCGGCATCAGCGCGCCGGGTGCCGGGCGGCGGGTCGCGCAGGTGATGATCGAAAGGCCGTCGGCGTATGTCTCCGCCGGATAGAGCTGGATCGTCGAGGCGATGATGAACATCGACGGCGTGGGGCAGAGATAAGGATTCAGGCCGAGACCACCCTTGCCGCGGGTGATGACCAAGCGGATGTAACCGTCGGTCAGGCCGTTCGCCGCCACCGTTTCGCAGGTGAACTTGCAGACTTCCTCCTGCGTCCACGGCAGATCCAGAATGATCGCGCGGGCGGAATCGAAGAGCCGGCGGATGTGTTCCTCCAACCGAAAGATACGTCCGTTGTAAAAACGAATGCCTTCAAAAACGCCGTCCCCGTAGAGAAGTCCGTGGTCAAAGACCGACACCTTCGCTTCAGATTCGTCCATTAATTTACCGTCGAGCCAGATTTTCATGTGAGATTCTGGGGCAAGGGTAAGTGGATCACCGTCTCTGGCAAGCGGGAGATTGAAGATTATCCACACTCCCCGGGAAACCGGCCATTTTCTGAACGATAGAGCCGCCAGACAAGGGTTGAAATACCGCGCGTCCGCCGGGACGTCTGCGCCCGCTGACGGCGGCAGCTGCGGTGACGCCGAGTGGCAGACGACGACAGCACCTATTGAAGCACGCGCGGACTAGTCATCGGCGGGCTGGTGGCGGCCGGGGTTTTCACCACCTAGCAGAACCGGCTGAACCCGACCACAAAGTCGAATTCCGCCCAAAAAATCCCCTCAAGAAATCCCGAGGCGCAGGTCACGCATGCTCCACAGGGTTTCCGCGGCTGGATTTCCCACTCCTCTCAATTTCCTCGCGCCGTTCTTGCGCTTCGGGCCGAACCTCTCCCGCGCGGCCACAAATGCCTCGTTCACAAATTCCCGGCTGCCGATCACCGCACCGTCCGTGAAATAGCGCACGCGGCATCTCAACATCCTCGCGAATCGAAGTTCCTTGAGAACGGTTTCATTGTCGGCAGATTCTAG
>CANHPN010000082.1 GCA_947462535.1 Akkermansiaceae bacterium
CTCGCTAACAATCTCATCGCGGCCGCCGGTTCGTCGTCGAGGGTGCTTCACGCGCCGGAGCGCGCGGGCGATGTCAGGCACTCCCGCGCCAGCGCTGAGAAACTCCGCGCCGCCGGCTGGACTCCGCGATACTCCTTTGAAGAGGGCCTTGCCGCGACGCTTGGTTTTTTCAGGAACCAGCAGCGGCTGGAAGGTTAGAACGCGTCCTTCACATGGTTGATCCGGGGCCGCTCGCCGTCCTCGACATAGACCTCGATGATATCGAAGCGCCACGGCAAGTCACGCGTTCCGAGGCGCTTGAGCCACGAGTTCGCGCCGCGCTCGATCAACGCCTGCTTGTCTTTCCCCACCGCGTCGAGACCGCGGATTTTGCTGCCTTCGCGGCGGGTCTTCACTTCCACAAACAGTAACAGTTTGTGATCCCGCGCGATGATGTCCACCTCGCCGCGCCGCGGGCCGCGGTAGTTTTTCGCCAGGATCCTGCAGCCTTGGGATTGTAGCCAGGCGGCGGCGACCCGCTCGCCGTAGTTGCCCACCCAGATCCGGTCGCGCGCCAAACCGTCAGCCGCCGTCAAACGGCAGGGCGATTTGAGCGACCGGCTGAAACGAGCGACGATGGTGGCAACAAGGGCCGTGAATCCGTAGCGCTTCAAGATGGCCTTTCGTGCCATATCCCTGGTGTTTCGCAAAGCCGAATTGAGGGAACTCCCGGTCGAGCTCGCACATGATCCGGTCGCGGGTGACTTTCGCGATGATACTCGCCGCAGCGATGGATAGAGACAACCCGTCGCCTTTGACGACGCCGTCGTGGCCGAACGGGAAATCCCTGACCGGAAGTCCGTCGATCAAACAATGGTCCGGTGCCGGGCGAAGCGCTTCGGCAGCGCGTCGCATCGCCAGATGGGTGGCCCGCAGGATGTTGAGCCGGTCGATTTCCTCGCGGTCAGCTGTGGCGACAGTCCAATGAATTTCACGGTCGGTGGTGAGTTGCTTGTAAAGGAGCTCGCGTTTCGGAGCGCTGATTTTTTTGGAATCGTCGAGTCCGGGGCAGGTGAAACCTTTCGGTAAAATCACTGCAGCCGCCGCAACCGGACCTGCTAGTGGCCCCCGACCCGCCTCGTCGATGCCCGCGATCCGGCAAAAGCCCCGGACTTGCAGGGCGATTTCGAGGGATAAATCAGGCATCGCGGGGATCAGAACCGGGTGAAGCGCTCGCGGGCCGCCGTGCCGACGCCGCCGCGGTAGGAGTTGACTCGTTGGAACACCGTCCCGGAGAGCGAGGGGTCAGTACGGACCGATGCCGACACGTGCATCTTGGTGGGTTGCTGTGGCGGCGCGCAAGACGCCAGGCCGACAACGCAAACGACGGCGATCACTTTCATCGAGAGAGGTGTTTTCATGCTGGGACAAAGCTGAAAGGCCAGTCTCAAACATTTTGTTGAATGTAAAGATATTTTAAAAATCAGGGTTGCTCGGGTTTTGGGGTGCTGAAATTGCAAATAATATACCTGATAGATCCAGCCTCACCCGCGCGGGTGAAACTGCTTGTGCACCGACTTCAAGTGGTGGCGGTCCACGTGGGTATAGATCTGGGTGGTGGAAATGTCGGCGTGGCCCAGCAGTTCCTGGATCACTCGCAGGTCCGCGCCGCCTTCCAACAGGTGGGTCGCGAATGAGTGGCGCAGCAGGTGCGGATAGACGTTCTGGTCGATGCCCGCCAGGGCCGCGCGCTCCTTGACGATCTGGCGGACGCGGTCGGGCGAGAGCGCGGTGCCCCGGACGCTGATGAAAATGTGCGACACGGTTTTCTTTCCGACGAGGCCCGGGCGCTCGTTGGCCAGGTAGTTGGAAATCGCCTCGCGTGCCTTGTTGCCGACACGGACGATCCGGGTTTTTCCGCCCTTTCCCGTGACCCGCAGAAAGCCTTCCTCGAAATCCATCATCTCCAGCCGCGCCTTGCACAGCTCGGAAAGCCGCAGGCCGGACGAGTAGAACAGCTCGATAATCGCCAGGTCCCGCCGGCCGAGCGGCAGTGACGGATCGATGGATTCCATTAGCTTCACCAGCTCGGAGGCATGCAGGGTTTCCGGCAGCGTCTGGTCCGGCCGCGGGGCCAGCAGCGGCTCGGCCGGGTCCCTCTCCAGCTTGCCCTTGATCACCAGCCAGCGGAAAAAAATCTTGAGATGCACCGTGGTGATCCGCAGTGAGGCCGCGTTCAGGCCGTCCTTCTTCCGTTGGCTGAGAAATGCCGCGAGCTCGTCGGTCCCGAGGTCGGGCAGGGAGGTGGTCCGCGCTTTCACCCAGTGGGCCAGCGCGTCGAGCGTCTGGCGCACCGAGAGCTGATAGGCATCGGATAGCCCGCGCTCAGTCGCAAGATAGCGGATGAATTGATCGCTGCTGGGTTCCATCGGCTGCTCGGAAAAATCGCCCCGCGTCGCGCGGGAGTAAAGCCTTCATGAGGGCATCTAAAATTTCCGCGACTATCCGGCGTGTTCACCCCGCCGCCTCACACACGCTTTCCTCCGGAAGGTGGCAGGGTGCGTCTATCGTGGCTTTTCCGACTGCGCGCACAGTTTCACAATGATGTCCCGCATCTGCTCGGCCTTCTTGCGGTCTGCCGGTTCCGGCATTTTGGGGGCGAACTGGAAGGCGAGTCGCTTGGCTTCTTCGTTATCAGCATCTTCATCGGGAGCGGCAGCCAGCAGCTTGCAGGCTTCTAGGAAGGCCACGCGGTTCTTGTTTCCACTTGCGCGGGGCAGGGGGCGGGCTTATCGCCGCTGGCATGAACTTCCGCGCCGCCTGCCTGCTTGCCAGCGTTGTGATCCTTTCCTCCTGCCGGGAGAAAAAGGAAATCACCGTCACCGAAACCCGTGCGGCGACTACTCGTGACGCGGCACCCAAGCTTTTCGCCTCCAGCGACGAGCGTTTCCGCGACGCCAAGCCGAGCCCGGTCAAGGGCGAGACGCCGCAAGGCTGGCTGGCGCTGCCCGCATCGCAGTTCCGCCTGCTCAACTACCGCTTCGGCGAGAGCGGGATGGGCGAGGTCTGGGTTTCCCTCGCATCCGGCTCGGTCCTCGACAACGTGAACCGCTGGTTCAATCAATTCGGTGCGACCCCGGTCGATGCCCCCGCGTTGGAGAAGCTTCCCGCCGCCGCCATCGCAGGATTCTCTGGCGTCCTGGTCACCGCCGAGGGCGATTACGCGTCCGGCATGGGCTCTCCGACGAAACCCGGATTCGCCCTCGCCGGCGTGGTCGCCTCCGTCAACGGCCAGATCCTCACCGTGAAGATGGTGGGCCCCAAGGCCGAGGTCGAAGTCGCCAGGCCGGTACTCGAAAGTTTCGCCAAAAGCCTGAAAATGGCTGAATGATTGCCCGCTGAAATTTCGTATCGAGACCCGCCTATTTGATCATGGAAATCTCCGACACGCCCCCGCTCAGCAAAGCACCCCGTTCCATCCCGGGGAAAATCTACGACGTGCTCTCCGGCTTCGGGCTCGCCACCATCACCATGCTGCTGCTCGGCCTGCTGACATGGTTCGCCACGCTGGAGCAGATCGACAACGGTCTTTATCCGACGCTCACCAAGTATTTCGACTGGAAGTCGTTTTTCCTGCTTCCGGAAATCAACGGCAAGATGGTTCCGCTGCCCCTGCCCGGCGGCTACTGGGTCTGTGCCGTGCTGTTACTCAACCTCATCCTCGGCGGCATCGTCCGGATTCGCAAAGGTTGGCGGCACTATGGAAATCTAATCGCCCACTTCGGCATCATCCTCATGCTCGCCGGCGGCGGCGTGGCTCATCATTTCTCCGAGCGCGGAAACATGGCCGTCGGGGAAGGGGAGTCTTCTAACGCGGCGGAGGACTACTTCGAATACGTCGTCGAGGCGACCGAGATCAAGGACGGCAAGGCCGGGAAAATCCACGTCATCCGCGGCAAGGACATCGACGATCTCCAGGACGCGAAGCTCCGCACCTTCCGGCTCCCCGAGCTGCCCTTCGACCTCCAGCTCACCGGTTATTTGAAAAATGCGGTGCCCGTCTCCGCCAACGAGCGCGCGCCCGACCGCCAGCAACTCATCACCGACGGTTATTTCCTGATGGAAAAACCCAAGCTCGCGAAAGCGGAGGAGGCCGAGCGATTCACCGCCGGCTGCTACGCCCGCATCCTCCACCGCGACGGCACCAAGTCCGAGCCGTTCATTCTCGCCGGTGCCAGCTTCCGCCCGTTTTCCTATCGCTATCAGGACCGCGTCTTCACCGTGGACATGCGCAAGCGGCTGTGGGTGATGCCGTTCACGCTCAAGCTCGACAAGTTCACCGCCGCCTTCCACCCCGGCACCATGCGGCCCGCCAAGTTCGTCAGCGAGGTCACCCGCATCGAGAACGGCGGCGAGGCCAAGGTCACCATCCAGATGAACGAGCCGATGCGCTACGAGGGCCTCACCTTCTTCCAAGCCAGCTACGGCCCACCCGGTGCCGGTCCTGGCGAGAGAATGTATTCCGTTTTTGAAATCGTCAGAAACCCCGCCGACAAGTGGCCGGAATACAGCCTTTGGATCGTCGCCTTCGGCATGGCGGTCACCTTCCTGATCAAACTCGGTTCCTTCCTCGCCACCGGCTCACGCAAGAAACGCCATGTCTAACTCATCTTCCAAAGCCGGGCGCTGGATTGCCGCCGTGCTCGCCCTGCTCGTGCTCGCCGCGATTTTCACCAACCTCGTCATCGACAACATGCCGAAGGGCGAGGTCCGCCAAGTCGAGGGCTACACCCCGTGGTCCGAGGAAACGCTCAGGATCGCCGAGATGCTGCCTGTCCAGAACGGCGGCCGGATCAAGCCGCTTTCGACTTTCGCCGGATTCACGATGCTCGGCCTGCACGGCGCGCGCTCGATGGAAGTCGAAGGTAGCGGCGGCAAGGTAGTTAGAATCAAGCCAACCGCCTGGCTGATGGACTCGCTGTTCCGCCCGCAGCTCGCCATCAAGCTGCCGACCTTCCGCATCGACAATTCCGCAGTGCTCGAAGCCATCGGCGTGAAACCCCGCGGCAAGCGCGACCGCTACAGTTACGCCGACATCGAGCCGGGCCGCGAGAAACTCGTCGAGCTCGCAAAAACCTACGAGGCCATCGAGAAGGACAAGCGCGATCCGGTCCAGGCCCAGACCATCGATCTCGCCTACAATCTCCGCAATTATGAGAGCTTGATCGGTTATTTCGGCTTCGCCCGTTTCGGCGTCACCCTCCACGGCTCCGGCAAGAAAGATGTGCCCGACCAACACGCCGACATCAGCGCGGTGATGGCGACCGCACCGCAAATCCGCCAGCAAATCGCGCAGACCCAGGCACAGGGCCAGCCGATGGATTCCCATCTCCAGAGCCTGATGCAGCAGGTGTTCGATGCCGCGAATTTCGCCAAGTACGGCCTGTTCATTCTGCCGCCCGCCGACCCCAAGGATCCCATCTGGCTCAGCGCGGGCAACGCGATCATGGTTCCGATCACGGAAACAAAAATAGATCCGCAGCTCGCCATCGCCGACATCAAGGTCCTTGAATCCACCGCCCGCGCTGTCAGTGATGAAGGCGCTTTCAACAAGGAACTCGTCACCCTCCGCGACCGCCTCGCCAAGCGCGCCGAAGCCCGCGGCGAATACCGCCACGTGCCGCTCGAGGCCAGTTACTATCAGAAAAACTGGTTTCTCTATGCGCTCGTCTTCTTCGTCTTCGGCACCATCACCGCGCTCGCGATGTGCACCGCAGGTCAGGGGAAGGCCGCCCTCATCCTTTACTGGACCACCCTCGCCACCACCGCCGCCGGGTTGGTTTACTGTATCATTCCCATCGTGAAACGCTGCATCATCATGCAGCGCCCGCCTGTTGGAAATCTCTACGACACCATCATCTTCATCGCCGCCACCTCCGTGCTCATCGCGCTCATCATGGAGTGGATGACCCGCCGCCGTTTTGCCCTCGGCGTTGCGCCCATCCTTGGCACGCTGCTCATCATCCTCGCCCGCCGCTTCGAGCTAGGCGATGCCAATGACAACATGGATCCGCTCGTGGCCGTGCTGAACTCCAACTACTGGCTCACCATCCACGTGCTTACCATCACTCTCGGCTACTCCGCCGGACTGCTAAGCGCCTTCATGTCCTTCATCTATCTGCTTATGCGCGGCCTTGGTCTCGACGACGGGGACAAGGACATCCGCCGCTCACTGACCCGTGCGGTTTACGGGATGATCTGCCTCACCCTTTTTCTATCACTCATCGGCACCGTGCTCGGCGGCGTCTGGGCGAACGACTCTTGGGGCCGCTTCTGGGGCTGGGATCCCAAGGAAAACGGCGCGCTTCTCATCGTGCTGTGGACCCTCTCCATCCTCCACGCCCGCCTCGGCGGCTACATCAAGGAATGGGGCATGCATTTCGCCGCCGTCTTCACCGGAGCCGTCGTCACCTTTTCATGGTGGCACGTGAATTTCCTCGGCGTCGGCCTGCACAACTACGGGTTCACCGCCGGAAAAGGCACCATCTGGCAGTTCTACATCGTGATCCTTGCCATCCTCGTCTTCGGCGTCATCGCCCGCGCCATCGAGGGAAGTGGCAAGGCGCGCGCAGCGGCGTGAGGAGAGGGCGGCGAGCTCGTTTCTTTCCAGTTCCATCCTTCCCGGAACTCACTACCATCCCGGCATGATTGGAATCGTCCTGGGATCCGGGTTGGGGTTGTTAGCCGAAGCGGTGGCCGTCGGGCGCGAGGTTTCATTCGCAGAGGCGGGCTTGCCGGCCTCCTCGGTGCCGGGGCATGCGGGGAAATTCGTCCTCGGGAAACTGGGCGGCACTCCCGTGGTCCTGATGAAGGGGCGGGTGCATCTTTACGAAGGCCACGGGCCGCGTCTCGTCACCGCGGGCGTGCGCTGGATGGCGGGGCAGGGGATCGGGAAAATCATCCTCACCAACGCGGCCGGCACCTTGAACCCTGATTTCGCGCCCGGAAGCTGGATGATGCTCAGCGACCACATCAACCTCACCCGCGCCTCGCCGCTGGAGGGCGCGGATTTCGTCGATCTATCCGTCGCCTACGACGCCGCCTGGCGTGCCGAGTTCCGTGCCGGGGCGGCGTCCACCGGGATGGTTCTCCATGAAGGCGTCTACGCCGGGCTGCACGGCCCGCAGTATGAGACGCCCGCGGAAATCCGGATGCTGCGCACCATCGGCGCGGACGCGGTGGGCATGAGCACCGTGCTCGAAACCATCCAGGCCCGCTCGCTCGGCTTGCCCGTGGCGGGGTTTTCCTGCCTGACTAACTGGGCTGCGGGCATCACCGCCGCGACCCTGGATCATCACGAGGTTTTGGAAACCGGCAAACAAGCCGCGCAGGCGATGATCGGCTTGCTGACAGAGGTGCTCGGCGAGAAATGAGCCCCATTACCTCGTTTCCGGAGAACCCGTCATCGACCTCGGCCACGCCCTGCTTCGTCTGACGTAAACGTGTCACCCGCAGTTGGTTTTCTGCTCACAGGGGACCGCCATTTGCTCCCCATCCTCATCAATGGCCAGACGTGCCCGGAATCACCTCGCCGCTTGACCGATTCCCCGCGCGGAATCCATGCTCCGCGCCATGCGAATCCTTACCGGTCTCCAGCCCAGCGGAAAACTTCACGTCGGGAATTTCTTCGGCGCGATGGAGCCTGCGGTCCGACTTCAGGACGAGGGCGAGGCGTTTTATTTCATCGCGGACTATCATGCGATGACTTCCTCCCGGAATCCCGCCGCGCTGCGCGAAAACGTCCGCGAGCTCGCGGTGGATTTCCTGGCCTGCGGACTGGATCCCGCGCGCGCCGTGTTCTTCCGCCAGAGTGCCGTGCCGGAAGTCAACGAGCTCGCCTGGCTGCTCTCGACAGTCTGCCCGATGAGCCTGCTGGCCAAGTGCCACTCCTACAAGGACAAGACCGCGCAAGGCATCGCCGCGAACCACGCCCTGTTCGCCTATCCGGTGCTGATGGCGGCGGACATTCTGCTTTACGACTCCAACAAGGTGCCCGTCGGTAAGGACCAGAAACAGCACCTCGAAGTCACCCGCGACCTCGCCGTGAAATTCAACGAGACCTACGGCGAGGGCACCGTCGTCCTGCCGGAGCCGATCATCCGCGAGGACACCGCTTTGGTGTTAGGGGTGGACGGCCGCAAGATGAGCAAGAGTTATGACAACACGCTGCCCA
>CANHPN010000083.1 GCA_947462535.1 Akkermansiaceae bacterium
GCAGCACTGCACCCGCGCCAAGCTGTTGGAAGGTCTGGAGGAAAAGGGATTCGGCCCCGATCAACTGGCGGAGATGCAGAAGGTTATCGATGCCGAGAACAGCGATCTTTTCGATGTACTAGCCCACGTGGCCTATGCCCTGCCCACACTGAGCCGCGAACAACGGGCGGTGAAGGCGAAGGTGGAGATCAGCACCCACTTCAACAGCAAGCAGCAGGTGTTTCTGGACTTCGTGCTGTCCCACTACGTGAGCGTGGGCGTGGAGGAGCTGGACCAAAAGAAACTGGCTCCGTTGCTCAAGCTCCGCTACCACAACTCGATCAACGACGCCGTGGCCGATCTGGGAGAAGACATCGGCGAGGCGTTCACCGGGTTCCAGAAATACCTGTATCAAGGCGTGGCGTAACCAAGCCCTGGTTGATTCCTCTATCATTAAGCGAGGTTTCCGGGGTGAGGGTGGAATGCCCCCGCGCCTTAGGTCAAAGCCCGGCTTCCGCCAGGCGCTCGTCCATCTCGGTTTTCTGGAGCTCGTTGGTGAACTCGGTGAGGTCGCCGGCGAGGACGCCTGTCAGGTTGTGCGAGGTGAAGCCGATGCGGTGGTCGGTAATGCGGCTTTGTGGGAAATTGTAGGTGCGGATTTTTTCCGAGCGGTCGCCGGAGCCGATGAGCGAGCGGCGGTGGCTGGAGTAGGCTTCCTGTTGGTCGCGGAGTTTCTGTTCGTAGAGTTTGGAACGGAGGATTTGGAGTGCCATTTCCTTGTTCTTGATCTGCGAGCGGCCGTCTTCGCAACGGACGTAAAGCCCGGTGGGAAGGTGGAAGATCTGGACGGCGGACTCGGTGCGGTTGACGTGCTGGCCGCCCGCTCCGCCGGCGCGGCAGACTTCGATGCGGAGGTCTTCGGGTTTCAACTCCACATCGACCTCCTCGGCTTCCGGCAGGACGGCGACGGTGACGGTGGAGGTGTGGACGCGGCCTTGCGTCTCGGTGGCGGGCACTCGCTGGACGCGGTGAACGCCGGATTCGTATTTCAAATAACGGAACACTTCCTGGCCGGTGACTTTCAGGATCACTTCCTTGAAGCCGCCGACTTCGGACGGGCTGCTTTCCAAGTGCTCGCATTTCCAGCCTCGGAGGTCGGCGTAGCGTTGATACATCCGCATCAGCTCGGCGGCGAAGAGCGAGGCTTCATCGCCGCCGGCCCCGGCGCGGATTTCTATCAGCGCGTCGCGGTCCTCGTTGGGATCGGCGGGGAGCAGCGCGTATTGGAGCTCGCTGCCGAGCTTTTCAATCTCCTTTTCAAGCCCCGGGATTTCCTCGGCGGCCATGGCGGAGAACTCGGGGTCGTCGGACTTGGCGAGTTCCTGGTTGTCGGCGAGGTGGCGTTTGGCGGCTTCGAGCTTGTCCCAAAGTTCGAGGGTCTGCTTGAGCTTGCCGTGCTCGCGGAGGATCTCAGTGGCGCGCTTGGGATCGGCGAAAAGCTCGGGATCGCCCACCGCTTCCTCCAGCTCGGAGAAGCGGTCGCGGCGTTTGGCGATGAGTGAGGAGTAATCCACGGAAACAGGTAGAAGCTGATAGCTGGAGGGGTGCGCCCCGACTGAGAGAGTCGGGACACTTTGGGGCTTTAGCTCTGGTCGATGGTCTTCTCGGTGGAGGCGTCGATGATGAGGAATTTCTCGCGGTTCATGGTCGGGTCCGAGCGGAAGATGAGGCGGCCGGAATGCGAGCGCTCGAGCTCGACGAGGAGCTTCGCATCATCGCTTTTGAAGCGGTTGAGGACGTCGCTGTTCACGATGACGATGATGTCGCCGACGGTGTCGTGGCGTTTCTGGATGACGGTGTGCAAGCGGCGCTGGATCTCGATGGACATGGTCATCGGGGTTTTGACGCGGGCGCGGCCCTGGCAATACGGGCAGGGTTCGTACATGGAATCCCGCAGCGATTCGTTGAGCCGCTGGCGGGTCATTTCCATCAGGCCGACGGGGGAGATCTGGAGGACCTGGGTCTTGGCCTTGTCTTTCTTGAGGCGCTCCTTGATCGCCTTGTAAACCGTCTGCTGGTCCTTGCGGTGGCGCATGTCGATGAGGTCGATTACGACCAGTCCGCCGATGTTACGGAGGCGGAGCTGGCGGGCGACTTCGACGGCGGCCTCGACATTGGTTTCGAGGATCATCTTGTCCACGTCCTTGGAGCCGCGGTTGCGGCCGGTGTTGACGTCGATGGCGATGAGCGCCTCGGTTTCATCGATGACGATATAGCCGCCGCAGGGCAGCCAGACCTGGCGGGAGAACGCCTCGTCGATCTGTTTCTGGATGCCGACGCGTTCGAAGATCGGCTGGCCGGCGGCGGGTGTCATGTAGTGGATGCGGCGCTTGGCGCGGCGGGAGATTTTCCCGGCGATTTCGCGGATCATCTCGGTGGTCTCGGCGTCGTCGCACATGACCTGGTCGATTTCTTCGGTGAGGAAATCGCGGGCGGTGCGCTCGATCAGGCCGGGCTCCTGGAAGATGCAGGCGGGGGCTGGGTTGTTGGCGCGGCGGGCTTCGATCTCGTCCCACTGCTCTAGCAGCATGTGGAGGTCGCGGACGAGGTGGCGGCGGCGGATGCCGCTTGCGGCGGTGCGCATGATGATGCCCATGCCCTCGGGGACCTGGAGCTTCTGGGTGATGATGCGGAGGCGCTGGCGTTCCTTGGGGTCCTCGATCTTGCGGGAGATGCCGAACTGCTCGGTGAAGGGCATGAGGACGAGGTAGCGTCCTGCGAGCGAGATGTTAGTTGTGACGCGCGGGCCCTTGGTGCCGATGGGGCCCTTGGAAACCTGGATGACGATCTCCGAGCCGATCGGATAGATGTCGGGAATGTCCTTGGAGGTGATTTTCTTCTGTTGCTTCTTTTTGCCCTCGCGCTGGATTTCCTCGAGGCCGGCGTCGAGCGCGGCGGGGATGGCGTCCCAGAAATGGAGGAAGGCGTTCTTGTCGAGGCCGATGTCCACGAACATGGCCTTGAGGCCGCCCTCGATGTTTTTGACGCGGCCCTTGAAGATGCCGCCGACGATGTTCTGGTCGCCTTCGCGCTCGACGGTGTATTCCTCGAGCACGCCGTCCTCAAGGAGTGCGACGCGGCGTTCGAGTTTCTCGACGTTGACGATGATGCTGTTACCGCGGGCGGGGTTGGGTTTTCCGATGCCGAGGAGTCTTTTGATATGTTGGATCATTTTGATAGGAGTATGTTGGTTAGAGATTCTGTTGTTTTTGTGTTGGGGAAATCAGGGTTCGGCGACGGGAACGGCTCTGGGGATGACCGAGCCTTCGGCGTCCACCTCGGGGGTGATGGTCGGAGTGGGGGTGACGGTGGTGGAGGGAGGGGGCTTGATGGCGGATGCGACCTCGCCGGCTTCCTCGCCGGTCTCGCCGGCGGGTTCTTCCGCCGGAAGACCCGGATCAGTCGCGACGGTTGCGGGTGTGGGCATGACCGCGCCAGCCTCGACGGCGGCGATCATTTCCGGGGAGATCTCAATGGCCTTCTCGATGCGGTCGGTGTTTCCGAGAATCCTGGTGATGGGCTTGAGCGGGAGTTTCACGCCGGTGTCGCTGGCGAAAAGGCCGCGGAGGACAAGATTGACCAGCGGGCCGCAAACGCCGCCGCCGGAGCCGCCGTTCTGAACGAGAATGCAGATGGCGTATTTCGGGTTCTCGTAGGGCGCGAAACTCATGACCCACGAGTTGTTGGATTTTTTGCCGTTGTCGGAGGTCTGGGCGGTGCCGCTCTTGGAGGCGACGACAATGTTCGTTAGTTTAGCTTTCCCCGAGGTTCCTCCGGGGTTGTTGGTGGACATCCGCATGCCTTTGCGGATGAGCTCGATGTCGCTGGCTTTGATGCCCGACTGGGTGAGATCGACTTCGAGTCTTGGGATGTCCGGGATGATGATTTTTCCGTTCTCGGCCACCGCCTGTTTCACCAGCCGGGGCTTGTAGTATTTGCCGCCGTTAGCAACGCATGCGGTGAGGGCACACAGCTGGAGTGGTGTGGCTAGGGTGTCTCCCTGACCGATAGAAAGAAAGGCGTTGAGTGCGGGCGTCATCGTCAGGGAGGGGTTGGCGCTGCGCCACGCCCTGCTTCCGGGCAGGATGCCGGCGTCTTCCTTGGGTAGCTCGATGCCGGTGCGCTTGCCCATGCCGACGAGTTGGCAGCCCTCAACCATCGCCTTCCAGCCGATGGTGTTAGCGAGTTTGTTGAAATAGGGATTGCAGGAATGCTGGATGGCCTCGGCGAGGTCCTGGCCGCCGTGACTGCCCTTGTGGAGGTTCCAGATCCAGCAGCCGACCTTTTTGTTGCCGTAGGTGACGAAGCCGTCGCAGGAGAACTGGCGGGTGGCGCTCCCGGCCAGGGCCCCGGCGATGGCGGTGGGGATCTTCATGGTGGAGCCCGGAGTGAACTCGGAAATCGCGCGGTTGGTGAACGGTGCGAGCTGCATGTTGGCCCGGTAGGCGTCCCAGTTCTTCTGGGAAATGCTGGGGATGAAGTCGTTGGGGTTGTAGTCGGGCACGGAGGCCATGGCGAGGACCTCGCCGGTGTTGACGTTCATCACGACGCCGGCGGAGCGGCCTGCGAGACGCAGGGTGTTTTCCAACAGATACTGGGCGCGGGCGTCGATGGTGAGCCGGAGTTTGGCGCCGATACCGGGCTTGGTGTAGTCCGACATCCGGATGGTGCGGCCCTTCTCGTCTTTGACGATGGTCTTCTGTCCTTCCGGCCCGCGGAGGAATTCATCCATGGAGGCTTCCACGCCGGCGATGCCTTTTTCATCGCCAATGTAGTGGTTGAATTTACGGGTTGCGCTTTCCGGGACGTCGCCTTTTTCCCACTGTTTCAAATAGCCGAGGACGTGGCTGGCGAGGGCACCGTACGGATAGTGCCGCTGCGGGCGGACGCTCGGATAGACTCCGGGCAGTTCGAGGTTGTGCTCGGCGAATTTGGCGAATTCATTGTAGCTGAGATCGGAGCGGTAGCTGAAGGGGATGAGGCCGCCGTGTGTGAGGAAGTGGGTGCGGAGGTCGCCGGCCTTGTAGGGGCGGGCGAGGTTGAGGCTCGGGTCGCCGAGCACGCGGATGGGGCCGTCCCGGACGATGGCGACGATGTCTTTTTCCGCGCGCTTGCGGGGCAGGCCGTCTTCCTTGGTCAGGCGCTGGATGGTCGGGTCCTCGACGTGTTGTGATAGGTAGGCCTGGCGGATTTCATCGAGGTTGAAGGAGACCTCGTAGTTGCGGAGGTTGCGGGCGAGGGTGATGCCGTTGCGGTCGGTGATCTCGCCGCGGATGCCGGGCTCGCGGACGGTGACGGTCCGGTTCCCGGGGACGAGTTGGAGGAAATCGTCCCGGCGGACGATCTGGAATTCATACAGGCGGGAAAGCAGCGCGCCGAAGGCGACGAGCACGAGGGTCGTCAGCAGATAGAGCCGGAATCGGTAGCTGGGTTCCATGGCTTCAGCGGGCGAGGCGGCGTTTCCGGCGGGCGTCGGGGTTGATCGAGTGGTCGCAGGTTTTCGCGATGTGGAACAGCAGCCAGAAAACCAGCGGGGAAAACAGCATGGTCAGCAGCGAGGTGAAAAGCATCTGCATGACTGTGGCCTTGGAGAGCATGAAATCCCCGCGGATGAAGTTGATGATGGCGTACTCGGCCGCCAGATAGAGGAAGATGGCGATGCCGGACAAGAAGGCGGAGAATTGCCATTTCCCTTGCTTGAAGAGCGGCTGGATGCCCTGCATCAGAAAGCCCATCGCGCCGAAGAGAAGGATCGAGTAACCGAAGCGCAGGGATTCAACCTGCTGGGTATAAACTTCCGGGGCTCCGCCATGTGGGCCGAGGGCGCAGTGGGCGTCCCAGAAGAACCCACCGATGAAGGCGAGCAGCAGCATCGTCGGCGGGCCGACGGTGACGGCCGAGCAGAGGAACACCAGCTGGATGAGCATGATGCGCGACTGGTGCATGCCCGTGAACGCGGGCAGGAACTGCTGCACCACAAAGGAGGCGAGCAGTAGCAGAATCGTAATGAACGAGTAACGGATCACGAACGGTTCAGGGATCGGCGGAGAGCACGACGAAAACCGTGCCAAGATCCGCGAAGTTCACCGAGGGCCGGACGAGAGCTTCGGAATCCAGCGCGCCTTTTTCGACGGAATCGATGGTTCCAAGTAAGATGTTAGGCTGGAAGATTCCTCCCCGGCCGGTAGTGAAGACGCGGAGCCCCGGGCGGAGCGCGGCGTCGATGGATAGAAATCTGAGTCGCAGCAGCGGGTTGCCGTCGAAGCGGCCGCGCTGGCCGCTGAGGATGCCGACTTCCGGCGAGCCCTCGACGCGGGCGGAGACCTGGCATTTCTCGTCGGTGAGCAGGAGCACGGAAGAGCGGTTCTGGTCCTTGTAGATGCGGTCGATCTTGCCGACGAGTCCTTCGTTAGAGAGCACCGCGAGCTGGGTGCCGATGCCGCGCTCCTGGCCGGCGTCGATGTCCACGGTCTGCCACCAGGTGGTGGGTTGGCGGCGGATCACCTGGGCGGGGACCACGTCGAAGTGGGTGGCTTTTTTGTAATCGAGGGCGTGCCGGAAGCGCTCGTTTTCGAGTTCGAGCTCGCGATAACGCGACTCGATGATCCGCAGGCGTCCGAGCTCGCCGCGGACGGTTTCCAGCTCGACTTCGAGTTCCTTCGAATGACGGGTTTCGTGGAGAAACGCGCGGGCCTGGGTTTCCATTTTCGAGCCGGATTTCAAGAACGGCGACATTGCCGAAAAGTAAAGGTCCTGCACCTCGCGCACGGCGCGTTCGCTTTGGGTAAACAGCCAGACGGCTCCTCCGAGGAAGAGCAGCAGCGCGGTGAGATTGAGCGGCTTCATGGCCGGAATGGGCCTGGCGGTTTCCGCTTAGCGGTCGGAGTTGGTGACCCGCTTCAGGAGTGCAAGTTCCTGAAGCGCCTTGCCTGTGCCTTCGGCCACGGCGCTGAGGGGGTCCTCGGCGATGTGGACGGGCAACCCGGTTTCCTCGCGCAGGAGACGGTCAAGCCCCTTGAGCAAGGCACCGCCGCCGGCTAGGACGATGCCGCGATCGACAAGATCGGCGGCGAGTTCCGGCGGGCAGCGTTCGAGAGTGGTGCGGACGGCGTCAACGATGGTGCTGAGCGGGTCTGCCATGGCCTCGCGGATTTCCTGCGAGGTGATGGTGATGGTTTTGGGAAGGCCTGCAACGAGGTCGCGGCCCTTGACCTCCATGGTCATTTCCTTGGGCAGCGGAGCTGCCGAGCCGAGACGGATCTTGATGTCCTCCGAGGTGCGCTCGCCGATCATCAAGTTGTAGGCGCGCTTCATGTATTGGATGATCGCCTCGTCCAATTCGTCGCCGGCGGTGCGGACGCTGCGGGCGTAAACGATGCCGGAAAGGGAAATGAGCGCCACCTCGGTGGTGCCACCGCCGATGTCGACGATCATGTTTCCGGCCGCTTCCTGGACCGGAAGTCCCACGCCGATCGCCGCCGCCATCGGCTCCTCGATCAGGTAAACCTCGCGCGCTCCCGCCTGTTCGGCCGATTCGCGGACGGCGCGGCGCTCGACTTCGGTGATTCCGGACGGGATGGCGATGAGCACCCGTGGATTCGAGCGGCGGCCCTTGTTCACCTTGCGGATGAAGTGGCGGAGCATTGCCTCGGTGACTTCGAAATCCGCGATCACACCGTCTTTCAACGGCCGGATCGCGACGATATTGCCCGGCGTTCGGCCGAGCATGCGTTTCGCGTCGTCCCCCACGGCGAGCACCTCGTTGGTGCCCGCTTTGACTGCGACGACCGACGGTTCGCGTAAAACGATGCCGTGGTCTTTGACGTTAATCAGGGTATTCGCAGTGCCTAGGTCGATGCCGATATCATTAGAAAACAGGTTTCCAAAAAGCTTTTTGAACATGGATATTGTTGAAAAT
The DNA here is from genome assembly GCA_947462535.1 of Akkermansiaceae bacterium. Lineage (GTDB taxonomy): Bacteria > Verrucomicrobiota > Verrucomicrobiia > Verrucomicrobiales > Akkermansiaceae > Luteolibacter. The sequence goes on from CANHPN010000083.1 coordinate 7,958, forward strand.
AAAAGAATGATAGAAAAACGAAGAGTCTCCACTAACCACTGTCAGGTCTGGAGAAAACGGAGTGTGAGGCGCTCCCCCCGCGAGGAGAACGGAGCAACGTGAACACTCACCGCCCCGAGGTCAAGCGGGAATCCGTGTTCCTCCAGGGCTACCTCATTTTGGTACAATCCGCACTTGTACGAAACGACCGTTTGATTTAAGCGGGCCGGATGGCTTGCAAGAAGACCCGTAATGA
>CANHPN010000084.1 GCA_947462535.1 Akkermansiaceae bacterium
AAAGGCAAGATTGAGCGCCAGTTCGGCTTCTGGCAGAAACGCCTTCCCGCTCTCTTCGCCATGGAATCGGTCAGTAACAGGGCGCAGGCAAACGAGCTACTCGCCACCCAAATCGACTGGCATCACAAACACCACACCTCCCGCAGCACTGGACTAACACCCCACCAAGCAGTCGAGCAAAGCATCTCCGAAGGAAGCACCTGCTGGCGTCCGGCACCGCCACCGGAACTCCTCGATCTGCATCTCGCCACTCACCACACCCGTGTTGTCCAGAAAGCGGGAGAGATCAGCTTCCTCGGCCGCCGCTGGGAGATCACGCCCGGCGAAACCAAGCAGGTGACCATCGTCCAACGGCCGGGGAGCTTCCGTGTCATCGCGCAGCCACCGACACCCCAATCACCGCAATGGCCCGACATCCTCGCGGAATACCGTCTTTGAGCCGCCTTGAAGATCAGGAATCCCTGTCCACTTTTACTCAGACAATTAAATCCAGTTTTGCTCAGTCGCCGACATACTTCCTGATTTCTCTGGGCAAGCGCCTTTGATAGGAAATCGTTAAGCCACGCGCGTTGCTCCGCGTCGAACGGGGCGTCGTTGGGAATCTGAATCGGAAAAACCATAGCTCTGAAAATAATCGGCCGTGCCCGCGCGACGGAAAACTGGGTGCGGCGGCAGGGGGCTCCAAGCCCGTTTCATGCCAATTGCGCAGGATTCCCCTCGGGAGTTTTCCCGAATTTCGGGGGAGGAATCCGAAGATCGGAATCAGCGGTCGCAACTCAGGACTTCCAGTTTAGCGCGCCTTTTTTCAGTGCATACACGTATGCGAAGACCAGGATTCCGGCGAATCCCGCCATGCTCGCGAGAGCGGTGGGACCTTGGGCCGCGAGATCGCGGAACTGGACGGCCCATGGATACATGAACACGACTTCGATATCAAAAATCACGAACAGCATCGCCACCAGATAGAATTTCACCGAGAATCTCGGCGCTCCCTCGCCGATCGGCAACATGCCGCACTCGTAGGCGCTGTCCTTGGTGGCATTGCGTTTTCCGGAACGGCCGAAAACGATGCTCAGCGAGAGCGTCGAGACGGCAAAACCGAGTGCGATCAGGACTTGGAAAAGAACGGGAATATAGTCTTGTGGCATGAATCAAGGGGCTGACGCGGAGGTTCTAGGGTACGATACCAGAAATAGGTAGAAAAAAACCCGCGCCTGATGAAGGCGCGGGTTTTTTCAAAAGAACCGGCGGCGATCAAGCCTCCTCCTGCGCTGCTGCTTCCTGTGCTGCTGCATAGGCGCTCGATGCTTCATGCACGCGGGCGGTTCCCTTGTATTCCTTGCCGAGCTTTTCAACCAAGCCACGGGTCACGAGGTTTTGGAGTTTTTCGTAAGCACGCAGACGAAGCATTTCCTCGCCACCGCTCACGGCGTTGCGCACTTTGAGATTTGCGAAAACGCGCTCGAAAAGATCGTTGAAGCCGAACACCTTTTTTTCAGAAAGGACATTACAAAGCTCATCGGTGACATGGTCAGGAAGGCGACGGGAGAATCGGGTACGTTTCGTGGTAATTGCCATAACGAGATGATCCTACTCCCTTTTGTGACAAAAGCGAATTAAAAAAAACCCAACTTATCTCACCCCATCAAGAATATTTTTCAAGTCTTTAATTTAAAATAGTGCGCTTATTTTTAAGCGGGGCTGCCGGAGGTACGGATCGACGCGGAAACGGCTACCGATTCAGTTCGTCCACCTGCTCGTTGAGCGTGCAGAAATCGTAGAGCCAGCCGACGAGAAACAAGCCGCCGGTGAGCAGCCAGATCAGCCCGGTCCAGATCTTGCCCATGTAAAAACGGTGGATGCCGAAGGCGCCGAGAAAGGTCTGGAGGATCCACGCGACCGAGTAGTCATATCGTCCAGCGGTGAAGCGCCGACTCGCCTGCCGGTCCATACCCGGGATCAGGAACAGGTCGATGAGCCAGCCCACGCCCAGCAGACCTGCGGTGAAAAACCAGATCGCTCCGGTGATCGGCTTGCCATAGTAAAAGCGGTGCGCTCCGGTGAATCCGAAGATCCACAAAAGGTAGCCGATGGTTTTGCTGTGGGTGTCTGGATTGGATTCATTCATCCGGAAACCATGCTGCTGTCTTGAGAATTCCGCCATGAAAATTCATGCCCGGATCAGGCGAGTTTCGCGGCAAGGCTTGTTCCGAGTCCTTTGACCGCGGTCGTCTGGACAGGATCTGTCAGATTCCCAGCCGCGTCGAAGGCCTCGTGTGCCTTTGGAATCGTCACTTGGTCCGGCAGCACGGTGATGCCGATGTTCACCAAAAACGGCCGTAGCTGGGCCAGGCCGCGCGAGCCGCCATAGCCGCCGGGCGACGCCGCGAGGATGGCTGCGGTCTTCCCGCTCAACACGGAAAGCGGCGGCTCGTCCGGCGTGGTCGCGCGGGAAACCCAGTCGATGGCGTTCTTGAGGGCGGCGGTGATCGTGCTGTTATATTCCGGTGAGGCGATGATCAGGCCGTCGTGCTCCGCGAAAAGCGCTTTCAATTTCCGCGCGGCTTCGGGCATGCCTTCAGCGGCTTCGAGGTCCTCGTCGAAGAGCGGCATGCGGAAATCCCGGAGGGCGATGAGGGTGACTTCCGCTCCGGCCGCGCGCGCGCCTTGGGCGGCGATGGCGGCGAGTTTCTGGTTGAACGATTCGGCGCGGAGACTGCCGCCGAAGGCGAGGATGCGTGGTTTTTTCATGAGGGTTGGACGCGTGCGGTTTCGAGGAATGGATAGTCAGTGTAACCCACGGGGCCATCGCCGTAAAACGTGGACGGGTCGGGCGGGTTGAGCGGCGCTCCCGTGCGGAAGCGCTCGACGAGGTCGGGATTGGCGATGGCGGTTTTCCCGAAAGCGACGGCGTCGGCCGCGCCTGAGCGGATCGCCTCGCGCGCGGTTTCGGCGGTGAAGCCTTCGTTGGCGATGAAGACGCCGCCGAAGGCTTGCTTGAGCGATGGCCCGAGCGCCGGCTGGTCGTGGGATTCGCGGGCGCAAAGGAAAGCGAGTTTGCGTTTCCCGAGCTCGCGGGCGGCGTAATGGAATACTGCGGAGAGATCGGAATCTCCCATGTCATGGGCATCGCCGCGGGGGGCGAGGTGGACTCCCACCCGGTCCGCGCCCCAGACGGAGACGACCGCATCGGTGACTTCTAACAGTAAGCGCGCGCGGTTTTCAATCGGCCCGCCGTATTTATCGCTGCGCTTGTTAGTGGAGTCCTGGAGGAATTGGTCGATTAAATAACCGTTGGCCCCGTGGATCTCGACGCCGTCGAAACCCGCCGCCGTCGCGTTCTCCGCTGCACGGCGGTAGTCCTCGATGATGCCGGGAATTTCCGCGAGATCCAGGGCGCGGGGAGTGACGAACTCCTTCTCCGGGCGGATCAAGCTGACGTGCCCGGCGGCCGCGATGGCGCTTGGCGCGACGGGACTAGCACCATCCAGATAGACAGGATCTGAAATCCGGCCGACGTGCCAGAGCTGAAGCAGGATCGTGCCGCCTGCCTGATGGACGGCGTTGGTGACTAGCTTCCATCCTTCCACCTGCTCGTCGGACCAGATGCCGGGCGTGTTCGGATAGCCGACGCCCTGCGGGGAGATCGAGGTGGCCTCGGACAGGATCATGCCGAAGGAGGCGCGCTGGGCATAGTATTCCGCCATCATCGCGTTTGGCACGCGCCCGGCCGACGCGCGGCAACGGGTGAGCGGCGCCATCAAGATGCGGTTAGCGAGGTGGAGCGCCCCGGCTTGGAGCGGTTGAAAAATTGGGTCTGTCATCGGGATATGTTCTATTGGAGATTTACTTGAGGTCGAACAGTATCGCCTCGGCGGTGCTGTCGATGGAGGTGATTTCGATTTCCCCCGGCTCTTCGAGAGAGACGGCGTCACCAGCGGAAAGAGTGACGCCGCTGAGGATGACGGTGCCTTTGGCGATGTGGAGCCAGAGTCCGCGCCCGGCGGCGAGCTGGTGGCGGGTGCGGGTGCCCGGCCGAAGTTTTAGCAGATAGATCGAGGCGTCCTGGGCGATGGTCGCCGATCCGTCCCGCCCGTCGGAGGAAATCACCAGCGTTTTCACGTCGTTCTCGTGACCGGGCGCGGGCGTCCACTCGGTGTAGGCCGGGGGGAGGCCGCGGGTGTCGGGGGTGATCCAGATTTGCAACAAATGCGCCGGCTCGGTGGAGGAGGGGTTGAACTCGGAATGCTGGACGCCGGTTCCCGCCCGCATCATTTGAATTTCACCGGGCTTGAGAACCCGGCTGTTTCCCATTGAGTCCTTGTGGGCTAGGTTGCCGGCGAGCAGATAGGAAAAAATCTCCATGTCGCGGTGAGGATGCGCAGGGAAGCCGCGACCCGCGGCGATCCGGTCGTCGTTGATGACGCGGAGCGAGCGGAAGCCCATTTGCGCCGGGTCGTAGTAGTCGGCGAAGGAGAACGTGTGCCAGCTGTCGAGCCAGCCATGTTTTGCATGGCCGCGCTCTGCGGCGCGGCGGATCTTCAGCTTGGGGTTCGTCGTCATGCCCTGATCGTAAAGGAAAAAAATTCATCCGCCCAATGCCTTCTTGTCAGTCTCAGCATGCGGAAACCGAGAGCATCAATCCAGCAGCTCCGGGTAATGTTTGCGGGCGAGCGACATCGAAAGATCGAGAACTCCCTGGCTACGGCTGTGGCGGAGCGCCTCGTCCGCCATCGCGGAGCACGCGGCGTGGCTGAGCGAGCGGATCGCCTGGCCGACCCGCGGCACTTGCTGCGGCCCGACGGAAAGCTCCTCGACGCCCAGGCCTAACAGTAGAGGCGTGAGGCGGACGTCGCCGGCCATTTCCCCGCAGACTCCGGTCCAGATGCCGTTGTCGGTGGCGGCGTCGATGGTGCGCTTGATCAAGCGGATGACTGCGGGATGGGTGGGTCGATAGAGATCGGCGACGTGGGGATTCACCCGGTCGGCGGCGACCGTGTATTGGATCAAGTCATTGGTGCCGATCGAGAAGAAATCCACTTCCGGGGCGAGCAGGTCCGCGCAAAGCGCCGCGGCGGGAACTTCGATCATGATCCCGACGGGCATGTCGCGGTCGAAAGGAACGCCTTCTTTTTCTAACTCGTCCATGCAGCGGCGCACCATGTCCTTGCTGCGCCAGACTTCGGAAAGCCCGGAAATCATCGGGAACATCACTGCGACTTTGCCGTAGGCACTGGCTTTCAGGATCGCCCGGATCTGCTCGCGGAACATTGCCGGACGTGCCAGGGAAACGCGAATGCCGCGCCAGCCGAGGAAAGGGTTAGGCTCGATATCTGTCAGCGGTTCCACCGGCAGCTTGTCGCCGCCGGCATCGAGGGTCCGGATGATCACCGTGTGCGGGGCCATCTCGCGGGCCACTTTCGAATAGACTTCCGCCTGCGATTTCTCATCCGGCATTTCCTCGCCGTTGAGCAGCAGAAACTCAGTCCGATAGAGGCCGATTCCCTTCGCTCCGCTGCGTTTCACCAGCGACAATTCATCGACCAGTTCGATATTCGCGGAAACTGTGAGAGGCCGTCCATCGACGGTTTGCGTGGCCGCGCCGCGCATCGCGTCCAGCGAGCTGCGGACTTTTTCCTTCGCGAGCATCAGCCGCTTGTAGCGCTCCAGGGTTTCCGGGGCGGGATGCAGGATGAGCTTGCCGGTGTAGCCATCGAGAATCGACGGCGTCAACGCAATGATGTCGATCACCGCGCCGTCGAGACCGACGACCGCGGGAATGCCGAAGGCGCGCGCGAGAATCGCCGTGTGCGAGTTCACGCTGCCTTGTTCGGTGGCGAATCCTAACACGTGCCGGCGGTTCATCGACGCGGTGTCGGAAGGTGCGAGGTCGTAAGCGACTAGCACGTGCTGGTCTTCCGGGCCTTGCGGGCGGGTATCGCCCTCGGTGCTGAAATTCCTCAAGACCCGTTGGGCGACGTCTTCGATGTCCGCGGTGCGTTCCCGCAGATAGGGGTCCGGAATCCGCCGCATCGCTTCGAGGAAATTCTGCATCACCGCGTAGAACGCGTATTCTGCGTTCTGCTGGCGGTTGGAAATGGCGAGTAGCACCCGGTCCACCACGGAGCGATCCTCGAGAATCATCACGTGCGCCTCGAAAATCCCGCTCTCGTTGTTGCCGGATAGATCCTCCAACCGGCTCTGCAGCTCGATCAGCTGGCGCTTGGTGATTTCCAGCGCCTCGCGGAAGCGCTCCTGCTCGCGCTCCACCTCGGACTCGGGGATTTCATAGACCTCCGGAGCCGAAAACCCGCGTGCGACGACGTGGACGGGAGCGATGGCGATACCGGGAGAGGCTGGGATTCCCTCGTAAATGGTTTCTTGCTCGGCTCCGGCTTTCGGCATGGTCTGTGGGGATCATGGTTTGAAACGGAGCCGGGATTCAAGACGCAATTTCCAGCCGGAAGTTGCCGGACCGGATCGCAAAAAACACCTCCACCCAAGCGGATCAAGGTGTTTTCCAAAGTCAAATACAGGCCAGCCGGTCAGAAGGCCACTCGGGTGCGACCGCCGTTGGATAGGACGCGAACACGGTCACCCACGCTGAATTGCTCGTTGGGGCTGACTTCCTGCACGACCGCGAGGGAACCGCCTTCGTTCAGGCGGACCGTGATTTCGAAGCCGTTGCGAGAGCCCATAGCTTGTCCGGCGTGGGAGCCAACGGCTCCGCCCAGCAAGGCTCCGCCGACTGCTCCCGCGGTGTTCGCAGCCCTGCCGCTGCCGAGGTTACTGCCGAGGAACCCACCGGCGAGGCTACCCGCCACGGTCCCGGCGGTGCTGCCGCCCTCGATTTTAACAGGTCGAATCGCGGTGATGCGCCCGGTTTTGACGTCTTGGGCCTGGCCGGCCTCGTTCCGCGAATAGGTGTCTCCGGTCAGGCTGTCTTGGGCGCACGAGCCAAACAACATCACCGTCGGCAAACAAAGTAGGAGTTTTATATTCATCGCTGCGGATCATGCCCTGAAGCCTCGGCGAAACAAGTCTGCGTTTCATTTTTCCCGGGGTCACCTAGTGGACCTCGCTGAAGGAGAGCCCGAGATCGGTTTCCAGCTTGGTGATTTTCGGCCGTTCGCGAGGCTCGATCAGGGCGAGGGAAACTCCCTTTTTCCCGGCCCGCGCCGTCCGGCCGCTGCGGTGGGTGAAATATTCGATCTGCTCGGGGAGCTGGTGGTGGATGACGAAGGACAGCCCCTCCACGTCGATCCCGCGGGCGGCGACGTCGGTGGCAATGAGGAACTGGATGCGCTCCTTTTTGAAGGACCGCATCACCGTGTCGCGCTCCTTTTGGGTTAGGTCGCCTTGCAGGACATCGACCGGAAATCCCTTAGTGGTAAGTTGCTTGCCGAGGATGATCGCGCCCGCCTTGGTGCGGCAGAAAATCACGCCGCGGTTGGCCTGCTGTTTTTTGAGAAAACTGGCGATGAACTCGGTCTTCTCGTCGCGGCTGCAAATCTTGAACTGGTGGTCGATGTCGCGGTTGACGACGTGCGCCTTGTCGATTTTCAAA
>CANHPN010000085.1 GCA_947462535.1 Akkermansiaceae bacterium
GAATTTCTCCTTCTCGAAAATCGAGAACGCCCCGGGTTCCTCGCCGGTGCCGAGGAAGCGCGGCGGGATGCCGAGCTGGTCGTGGATGGTCACGGCGATTCCGCCTTTTCCCGAGCCGTCGAGCTTGGTGACGATCAGTCCGTCGAGCGGGCTGGCCTTGTGGAACTCCTTTGCTTGGTTGAGTGCGTTAGATCCGGTGGTGGCGTCCACGACCAGCAGCGTGAGATGCGGCGCGGTTTCGTCCTGTTTGGCGAGCGTGCGGCGGATTTTCCCGAGCTCTTCCATCAGGTTGTGGCGGGTGTGGATGCGGCCGGCGGTGTCGCAGATGAGGAACTGCGTCTTGTCGGCGATGGCTTTCTGATGGGCGTGGAAACAGACGGACGAGGGGTCGGCGTTCGGGTTTCCCGTCACGACCGGGAGCTTTAGGCGCTCGCCCCAGCGCTGGAGCTGCTCGACGGCGGCGGCGCGGAAGGTGTCGGCGGCGGCGAGGATCACGGAATGGCCGCGCTGGTGGAGCCACAAGCCGAGCTTGGCGGAGGAGGTCGTTTTGCCGGTGCCGTTCACGCCGACGACGAGGATCACGAATGGTTTGCCATCCGTCCGCGGCGCGGGTGGCGGGAAGTTTTCCGGTAGGCGTTTGGCGATCTGGCGGCGGGTGGTTTCCACGACGTCTTCGGCGGAAACCTCGCGGCCGAGGTCGCGGAGTTCGTCGATGATCGAGGTGCTCATGCGGACTCCGAGGTCGGAGCTGATGAGGTCGGCTTCGAGGTCGTCCCAATCGATTTCCGCGCGATTGGTGATCTTGTTGAACAGGGATTTGAAAAAGCCAGCCATGGGTGCGCGGCGAGACTAGCTGCGGGAAGTGGCGGGTCAATGGGATTGAACGGGCCCTATTGCCGCCCGAACCGCAGCCGCAGGAAGCGGCGGAACGGATCCCCGGTGTCGAGCGGATCGCGGGCGCGCAGGGTTTCGGTGGTGCCGGGTGTCAGCAACTCAATGGGGACGGGCGACCACGCGCCGAGATCTTCCGAGGATTCCGCCTCGTAGGTGACGCCCGGCAATCCGGCAGGGCGCGTGAAGACGAGCGAGAATCCGTTCCTGTCACGCGTGCCGACAAGCGGCGGTGTGAATTGGCGGGGGTCGGTGCCCAGGGCATACTCGGCTAGATTCGGCATGCTGTCGGAATCCGGGTCGGCGTTTTCAGCCGCCATGCCGTCGGTTCGCTCGGCTTGGGAGAAATTCAGATTTTGCCACGAGGTGAAATCATTGCCCGGCGCGATGACGAGTGAGCCGGTCGCGCCGCCCTGGTAGTTAGGATCGTTCACGGTGGCGACGACGGCGTAGGTGCCGGCGGCCGTCGGAGCGTCCGGGGAGCCGTTATAAGTGATCGAAACGGATTGGACCACCGGAGTGGTGCTGGCGGTGACGGGCTTCGGATTGCCGTCGTGGGTGGCGGTGAGCCCCGCAAGCGTGACGGTGGCGGTGGCTTTTTGGATGACGAGCGTGGCGGAGGCCGAGCCTTGGTAATTGGGGTCGGTGATGTTCGCCTCCACCGCATAACTGCCGGCGTCGATGGGAACGACGGAAGAACCGTGATAAGTGACTGCCGTGTTTAAATTTTGGGGAGTGGTCGTGACGGTGACGGGTTTAAGGCCACCATTGTAGGTTTGGCTCAGGTTACTGAGAGCCACGGAGGCGGGCGCGGGGGTGACGGAGACGCTTGACTCGTTAGAAAATCCACCGCTCGCCGCAGTGATCAGGTAGGGTCCTCCGACGGTGGCGGCGGTGAAGACTCCGGTGGCGCTGATCGTGCCGCCACCGCTTTTCGACCAGGTGAACGAAGAGGGTTGTGTGGCCATGGGAACGCTGAATTGATCGAGCAGGGAGGCGCTGAAGGTTTGGTTCGACCCGACGGGAACGGTGGTTACAGCCGGACTGACGATGATGCCGGAGGCCGCTTGAAGCACGCGCACGTTCACCTCGCTGGTGACGGCGATGCCCTGTGAGTCAAGGGCCGAAACGCTGATCTGATAGTCGCCGGTCCCTTCGAATTCCGCCGTGGTGGCTTTCGCGGCGTTGGTGGCGTTGGCCGTGAAAAAAACCGGGTGCGCAGGGCTGTTGGTGACGGTCCAGGTGTAAGTCAGGGAAGGCTCACCGCCGTTGTCATTGGCGGCGACGGACAGGTTCGTGGAGGTGGCGCGGACGATTTGATAGACGGAGCTGTCCGGATCGGTGACGGTTTCCGTGGAGGAGGAAGACGCGGCGGTGGTGATGACGGGGGCTTGGTTCGAGAGGTCGCCGCCGCCGAGCAGCGCGATGCTGTCGACATACCATCCGGTGCTGGCGGTGCTGGCGTCGGTGGCGATGAGCCAGCGGATGCGGAGGTTTTTGCCGGCGTATTTGGCGGTGTCGGTGAGGTTGACGATGGTTTCGACAAAGCCGTTGGTATTGCCGGACCAGGCGCGCTGGCCGGCGAATTCGTTGCGGGTGGTAGGCTGGCCTCCTGAACTGACGGTGGCGTTGTAGCCGTTGCTGGCAAATGCGGCACCGGAGCCTGACGCTTCCACGTCGTACCATGTGCTGCCGTTGTCGATGGAGAATTCCAGTTTGCCCGCGTCCTTGCCGCTTTGCAGGCTGCAGTTCTGCCAGAACTTGAGTTGGAGGCTGTTTGCGCCGGCGGGAATGGCGATGGAGGGAGAGGTGAGGTTGGTGGTGGATTTGGTCGGGGGGGCGGCGGCGAAATAGGATTTGGTCGGGGACTGGCTTTGAGTCGTCACGAGCGACCAGCCGTTGGAACCGGTGGTGGCCTGCGAGGTCCAGCCGGTGACGGTGCCGTCGAAATTCTCGCTCCAGATGGCGTCGATCACGGTGAAGGCGGCGGGAAGGGTGGCGGTTTGCAAATTCGGATTGGTGGCGACTACATCCCACGCGCCGGCGGCGGCCCCGGTCAGATTGACCTGGCAGCGCAGCGTTTCCCCGATCAATTGAATCGAGGTGGCGATGATGTCGGGCTGGCCCGAGCGGGCGAGCTTGACGGCGGTGTCGGCCCGCAAGCTCGTGCCGGTGAGATCGAGCGTGACAGTGCCGGAGAGGCCGCTGTTCGGGGAGACCGAGGCGAGCGCGAGGGACGGCGGCGGCGGTGTGTCGGCCGTTGATCCGGAGATGAGCAGCGAGTAGTTCTGGCTGCTGTTGGTGAGCGTGCCGGAAAACGTGACAACGGCCTGATAGGTGCCGGCGGCGGGCGGAGCGGCGATGCGGACTTGTTCGATGTTGTCGGTGTTGTTGACTCCTGTGGTGGCGGGCAAGTCCATCGACGCCTGGGTCCAGGTGCCGACGAAGGGCATCACGTAGGGGGAGAACTGGGAGCCATTGGGAGCGATGATTTTCAGGTTGAGGTTGTTGACCAGACGTGCGCTGCGGGAATCCGAGGTGGTGAGTGCGGCGGCCGCCGGATCGGTCCAGCAGAGCGTGGCCGATACGGGCGAAACGCCGTCCCAGACAAAGGACTGGGTCCGCGTGATGGTGGAAGTGGTGAGCTGGCTTTCGGTGACGCGTTGTTTCGCGGGGAAGGCGTAGTGATCGCGGATCAAGTCGGCGGCGGCCTGCACGTTGACCAAGCCCCAACCGTATTTGTAGTCGGGGCCGGGGTTGCCGCGGTCGTCGGCGGTGTGGATGAGCAGGCCCTTGAGGGTGCTGGCGCGCATCGCCTGGCCGGGGAAAAACCCGGAGTATTGCTGGATCAGGAGCGAGGAGGAACCGGCCGCGTTCGGAGTGGCCATGCTGGTGCCGCTATACGTGCCGTAGCTGGTATTGCTGCCACCGAGTGACGAGTAGAGGGCGTCGCCGTTAGCGACCACGTCTGGCTTGATGCGGCCGTCGTCGGTGGGTCCGCATGAGGAGAAGTAACTGATCACGGCTTTCGATGGGTCTCGGACTCCGCCGGTGACCGCATCCGCCACGGAGCCAACGGTGATGACGTTTTTCGCCACGGCGTCAAAGCTGATTGTCTCGAAACCGCCGCGGTAAATGGAGTCGCCGCCGGGATGGCTGGCGGAGCTGTAGCTGACGACCGAGCTGCCGCCCGGCGACAGGGCGACGGTGCTGCCGCTGGCCGGGTTGTCGCCGTTGTCGTTGCCGGCGCTGCGGAATATCAGGTAATAAGGAGCGTTGAAAGCCAGGGCGTCGCCGTCGCGTGCATAGCTGTTATAGAGGCCGAAGTCGCTTTCGAAAGAAGTTGATGTGGTGCCTGCGCCATACCATTCCCACAAGCGGTAGGGCGATCCGCCGTTCACATAGTTCCAGCCGCCGACGTAGCCGTAACTGTGATTGGATAGATTGATTTTGCCGGGGTCGCCGGCGGTGGTGGCACCGCGTGAGGTCATTTCGGAGACGTCGTTGGTCCAGTCGTAGGAATGAACCGTGGCGCTGGCGGCCATGCCGCGCGCATTCACATCGACGCCGGAGGCGATGAGGGTGCCGCCGACGTGGGAGGCGTGGTCGACGCTGGCAGCGCCGTCCATGACCGTGACGCGATTGCCGAATTCCTGATGGGTGCTGCGGGCCGAGCCGCCGTCCCAGAGGCCGATGGTGACGCCAGACCCCGTTAGTGAGTATGGGGAGGTCCGGAGCAGGTTGGCACCGGTGGAGATGGCGGCGTTGGCGTTGTGGGTGGTGAAATAGACCGGTTTGTCTCCATCGAAATCCGCGATTTCCTGCACCCGGCCGGTGGGTGATTCGGTGCGCAACGACAAACCTAGCAGGGTGGCGCGGGCGCGGGCGTTCTGGCGGCGGGTGTTTTCGCTCGCCGCCATCCGCGCGACCACGCGGGCGCGGTCGGCCGGCCGGGAAAGCTGGATCGCGGGATCGGATAGAATGTCGGCAAGCCGTTCCTGGGCGGTCGCCGGGCTGGCGAGTGCCAAAGTCAGAAACAGCGCGAGTGGGTGATGGCGCCAACGCATCGACGTCAAAACTTAGTTTCAACTGTCTCGGATGCAATGTTTTAACCGGGTTTGGAGAACTCGGCAGTGCAAGAGGATTGCGGATCGCCTGGAAGTGAATAGCGTTCCGGGGCCGATGCCCAAGATCCGAGTGCTCCCCGACATTCTCGCCAGCCAGGTGGCTGCGGGCGAGGTGGTCGAGCGCCCGGCTTCGGTGGTCAAGGAGCTGGTGGAAAACAGCATCGACGCCGGGGCGCGGGAAATCCGCGTGGACATCGATCACGGCGGCACGGCGTTGATCCGGGTGAGCGACGACGGCTGCGGCATGTCGCGCGAGGACGCGCTGCTCTCGCTGGAACGCCACGCGACGAGCAAGCTGCGGACGGCGGGGGATTTGGCGGCGATCATGACGCTGGGATTCCGCGGCGAAGCGGTGCCGAGCATCGCCAGTGTGTCGCGGTTTCGGCTGGTGACGCGGGAGAGGGACGCAGTCGCAGGCACGGAAATCGTGGTGGACGGCGGGAAAGTCCGCGATGTGCGGGACGCGGGGTGCGCACCGGGCACGGTGATCGAGGCGAAGGCGCTTTTTTACAACATCCCGGCGCGGCGGAAATTTCTGCGGGCGGAAACGACTGAGGCGGCGCACGTCGAGCACCAGTTGCGGCTGCACGCGCTGGCCGCGCCGCACGTCCGTTTTAGGCTGCGGCGGGACGACCGCGAGGTGTTTGATTTGCCGCCGGCGGCGAAGGCGGTGGACCGGGTGCGAAAGTTGCTGGGCACGGATTTGTCGCGGGAGCTGCTCGCGCTGCCGCTGACGCATGGCAACGGGGTTTCCGTGCAAGGCTATGTCCTGCCGGCCAGCTACGCGCGGAAGGGGAGGCGGCACCAGTTTGTGTTTCTCAACGGACGGCCGGTCGAGGATGCGGTGATTTCGAGGGCGCTGGCGGAAGGATTCCGCAGCGCGATTTCCGACGGCATGTATCCGGCGGCGTGGTTGTGGATTGATCTGGAGCCGACGTTGGTGGATGTGAACGTGCATCCGGCGAAGCGCGAGGTGCGGTTTCATCGGCCGGTGGACGTGCGGGACGCGATTTTGGAAGCGGTGGCGGTCGGCTTGCGGCCGCCCGCGCCGGTGCTGCCGCCGCGGATCGAGCGGGCGGCGCTCCCGGTGTTTTCAGACGACGCGGTGGAGATCGCGCCGGTGGCTGCTGTTTTTCACGCGCCGCAGCCGGTTTTGCCGGAGCTGGTGGTAGAAACCGCGCCTTTGCCAGTCGCCGGAGGAGCGCCGGATTTCCGGCTGGTTGGGATCTTGCATCAGCGCTTCGTGCTGTTGGAGAGCGAGGACGGGCTGGTGCTGTTCGATCCCAAAGCGGCCAAAGAGCGGATTTATTTTGAAAAGCTCCTGAATCACGGCGACGGCGTTTTGGAGACGCAGGGCTTGCTCGTGCCGGTTCTGCTGGAGCTCGACCCTCGCGACCTCGACCTCGTGCTGCGCGAGCGGATGGCCTTGCAGGAGGCCGGCATCGAGGTCGAGGCGTTCGGCGGGAACACGCTGCAAATCCGCAGCTTGCCCGCCTGTCTGACGGTGGAAGATCCGCGGCCGTTTCTCGGGGCCTTGATGGACGAGTTGCTCCACGATCCGGCTCCGGGCGCGAGATTCGCCATCGACCGCCTGGCACGGGTGTTGGCGAAAAAGGCCTCCGCCCCGGTGATGCCGAAGTTGGCCGAGACCGTGCCGCTGCTTGCGGAGCTTTTCGCCTGCGAGCTGCCTTATTGCGCGGCCGACGGCCGGCCGACGCTCACGGAATTTGGCATGAAGGAGCTGGACCGCCGTTTCGGGACCGGCAAGCCGTGACGATTTGCCTTGGCGACGGCGCTTGAAGCCGAGGGACAGCGGTGGGGTAGGCGGTCCGAATCACGCGATAGCCTCGAGAGCTTCGACCCATACTCCGGAAGAAATGAAAAACTTGTGGCGTCCGCTAGATTCGAAAAACCTCAGTGGCAGCGCCATCGATCCCAGCCAGATCACCGTCAGAGCCCGATCGCGCCACCCGGCGCAGGGAGTGCTGAGAAGGAGCTCCCCCCAGGGTCCCGACATCAGGGAGATTTGGTTCCGAAACGGAGAGAGGGACCACTGATTTCACAGATTGATTTAGGATGAAAAACTCAGGAATTCTTGAGTTGAGACTTGTTCGCCAGTGATGATTTCCAAATTCTTTTCTGAAAAATCAGAGCAATCAGTGGTCAAAAATCCTCTCTATTTCCCTAATGAAGGGACCCTGCGGGACCCCGCCGAAAAAACATGAATTTTTTCCTTCCCTGTCCGCCACTTCCGGGTAGTCTCTTCATGGATTAGCACACTTGTGCACAGTGCCAAACGCAATCTTGCCACTTCCTCTTTTCTTCCGCAACCCATGCACCGCCACCTAACATCCATGCCCGGACAGCGGACAGCGGACAGCGGACAGCGGACAGCGGACAGCGGACAGCGGACAGCGGACAGCGGACAGCGGACAGCGGACAGCGGACAGCGGACAGCGGACAGCGGACAGCGGACA
>CANHPN010000086.1 GCA_947462535.1 Akkermansiaceae bacterium
GATCGGTGAGCTTTTCAAATGCTTCCATGCCGGGAGGAAACCCTCCGGCATACTCTTCATTACGGGTCTTCTTGCAAGCCATCCGGCCCGCTTAAATCAAACGGTCGTTTCGTACAAGTGCGGATTGTACCAAAATGAGGTAGCCCTGGTACAGAAGTGATCTTAGTTGAGCTTGTGCGGATTTCCGGTTTCAAATCGCCGGGAAGCAATTAGGTTGCACCACCGAATATGATCACCGTCACCCCCAAAGCCATCGAAGAACTCGGCAACCTCCTCGCGAGCAAGGCCAGGTCGCCCCAATCCGGCCTGCGTCTCGCGGTCCGCCGGGGCGGTTGCGCCGGCTGGCAATACGAGATGAATGTGGCCGATCCGGAGCCCGGCGACGAGGTCGTCGAATCCGGCGCCGCCCGCGTGATCGTGGCCGCTGACAGCTTCGACCGCTTGCGGGGATGTGAAATCGACTACTCCGATGACCTGACCGACGCCGGTTTCAAGATCCATAACCCCCGCGCCGCGCGCTCATGCGGCTGCGGCACCTCGTTCGAAGCATCCGACGAGCCTGCGGGTGCCCACGCGGTGCCGGACGGCGAGGCTTGCGGCACACCCTGATCCTCTCAAGCCGTCGTGACCCGCACTGTCGAAGAGCTGCCGCCGTCGCGTCCCGCCTATTTCTGGTGGTTGTTGGCGAACGCCCTCGCGCTTTGTTTCGCGATCGTCAGCTGGGCGGTCTGCCTGCATGTGTTCGGCCATCCGGAAATTCCGAGAAACTACGAGATTCTCGGCAAAGTTGGTCGTTCGCCTGTTCTGAAGCGCTACACTGTGCTCGATGTTCCCAATGGCAACGCGTTGGCACCCAAGGAACTCTACAAGCGGTATTTCGGTTACACCGAGGAAGAACGCGTCCGGGCGAATTCGCTGCTGATGAGGAATTACCTCACGAATTTCGACCGGCCGCTCCTGTTGAACTACATCGAGGGCGACTATCAGATCCGGCAGATCAGGAAATTGAACCCGCAGGATTTCTTTGATCCGGGCATCGTCATTCGAGCGCAAGCCCTGGTGAAACCCGACGACTTCACCAAGCCGCTGCCGTATCCGGTTTTCATCGAATACGTCTTCCCGACTCATCAGGCCGAGGTCGCGGGCTCCTTCAAATCCGGCGACATCTTGGGTGTCAAAAAGAGTCCGAATTGCGCGGCCGTCGTCCACATTTCCAAGATCATCCACGAGGACGAACCCGCGCTGCTGCTGACCGTCATCCCCATCGCCTACGGATCCTACCAGATCGGGGGTTCGGAATCTTTTCAGATCGAGCCGCCTTTGAAACTCCGTCCGTCGGCGGGTTTTCCGGTGTTCAAGGACTAGAATTTCAGATCAGCGGGTTTCGCGGCGTCCCGGTTCAGCTTGTCGCAGGCAACTTTATGAAAATACAACCCGAACAACTCAACACCGACCTCCAATCCGGCAAGTCCGTCAACATCATCGATGTCCGCACGCCTGCGGAATACGGCGAGGTCCACATCCCGGGATCCGTCCTGATGCCGCTGGACCGTCTCGACGCGGAGGCGGTGAAGTCTGCCGCGGCGCAAGACCGGGAATGCGTGATTGTCTGCCGCAGCGGAAAACGCGCCGAGCAGGCCTGCCAAAAACTTGAGGCCGCCGGTTGCGGGAATCTTGTGATTCTCGATGGCGGCGTGGCCGCTTGGGAAAGCGCCGGCCTGCCGGTGGAGCGGGGTGCCACGGCGGTTTCGCTAGAGCGCCAGGTGCGGATCGCCGCCGGCTCGCTGGTGCTTCTCGGCGTGATTCTCGGCACCTGGGTGCATCCCGGATTCTACGGCCTCAGTGCGTTCGTCGGTGCGGGGCTGATCTTCGCCGGCGTCACCGACTGGTGCGGCATGGCGATGGTGCTGGCGAAAATGCCCTGGAACCAACGCTCCGGCACCAAGTGTGTCGGCAACTCGTGCTCGATCTAACTTCCACCCCCCCCGCCGCCATGTTCCTCCGTCAAATCACCGATTCCTCGCTCGCGCAAAACGCCTATCTGATCGGTTGCCAGCGCACCGGCGAGGCGATCGTCATTGATCCGGAGCGTGATCTCGACCGCTATTTCCGAGTCGCTGAGGAAAACGGCCTGAGGATCACCGCCGTCGCGGACACCCACATCCACGCCGATTACCTGAGCGGGGCCCGCGAGCTGATGGAACGCCACGGGGTGACCGCTTACCTCTCGGAGGAAGGTGGGCCGGACTGGCAGTTCGAGTGGGCGAAAGGTCATGCCAAGGCCCGTTTCCTCAAGCATGGCGACGTGTTCCGCGTCGGGAACATCGAATTCAAGGCGCTTCTAACTCCCGGCCACACGCCCGAGCACATGAGCTTCCTCGTCACCGACATCGGCGGCGGCGCGGACGAGCCGATGGCCTTGCTGACCGGGGATTTCATCTTCGTCGGCGATGTCGGCCGCCCGGACCTGTTGGAGAGCGCCGCCGGCCAGGCCGGAGTCATGGAACCCAGCGCGCGGACGCTTTATGCCAGCCTGCGGGCGACGGCGGACTTGCCGTCGCACCTCCAGATCCTCCCCGCGCACGGTGCGGGCAGCGCTTGCGGCAAGGCGCTCGGCGCGATTACTAACAGCGTTCTGGGTTACGAAAGGAAATTCAACCCCGCCTTCCGCGAGGCGCTGACCGCCGGCGAGGACAAGTTCGTGAGTCACATCCTCCACGGCCAGCCCGAGCCGCCGCGTTATTTTGCCAGGATGAAGCGCGACAACCGCCTCGGCCCCGCGCTTTTACCGGATGGCATGCTGCCGGTCCCAGGCCGGATCGACGCGGGCGAACTCGGCTCGTGGATCGGGCAAAAGGAGCGCGCCATTCTCGACCTGCGGGCGGATCGCGCGGCCTTCGCGGAGAAGCACGTGCGCGGCTCGCTTTTCGCGCCGATGCCCGGCGGCAAGCTGCCCGTCGCCGCCGGATCTTATGTCGATGAAGCCGCCCGGATCCTGCTGGTCGTGGAAAACGAAGCGCAGCTGGATGACGCGGTGCGCCAGTTGGTCCGCATCGGGCTGGACCGGGTGGAAGCGTGGATTCCTGGAAACGAAGCTCTATCCGCCAGCGGGCTCGTTTCCGGCTATCCGAGAATTTCCACACGGGAACTTCAGGCCGGCCAACAGGTGCTCGACGTGCGCGGAGCGGATGAATTCGCCGCCAGCCACGTCGCCGGAGCGAAGAACATCGCCTACACCCGTCTCGCTGCTAGAATTGGCGAGGTGCCGTCCGCCGGGCCGCTTTACATCCAGTGCGGCAGCGGCCTGCGGGCCGGCATCGCCGCCGCCTATCTGGCCAGCCAGGGCCATGATGTCGTGCATGTTGATGGCGACTTCGCGGACATTCCAACCGGTTTGAAATCATGACTCCGCTCGCGCTGCTAGGTGCTGTCGCCATCGGACTTTCCCTCGGGCTAACCGGTGCGGGTGGCAGTATCCTCACCCTGCCGGTTCTCGTTTATCTGGCGGGAGTCGCGCCCCGCGAGGCGATCAGCCTGAGCCTGCTGATCGTGGGATCCGCCGCGCTGGTTGGCACCTGGCAGCGCGCAAGGGCGGGGGAGGTGCATTTCACCGCCGCCGGCACGTTCGCGGGGGCCGGCATGCTGGGTGCGATCTGCGGCGCGAAATTGACAGGCCTGGTTTCTCCCGCAATGTTGATGATCTCCTTTGCCGTTCTCATGATCGTGGTGGCTGTCAGAATGCTTCTGGTGAAAAACACCACGCTTCAGCCCGAGCCGGAGTGCCACCCTGTCCGTTGCCTTTTGGCCGGCGCGGGTGTCGGCGTGCTCACCGGCTTTCTCGGCGTGGGCGGTGGTTTCCTGCTGCTGCCCGCGCTGGTGAAATTCGCCAGACTGCCGCTGCGCGTGGCGACCGGCACCTCGCTCGCGATCATCGCCGCGAACTCGGCGTCGGGATTCATCAGTCATTTGGGGGAGGTGCCGGTTCCATGGTTGTTAGCAGCGGTCTTCTCCGTCATCGCCGCGGCGGGGGTGCTCATCGGCGGAAAACTGGTGTCCCGGCTTCCCGAATCGGCCCTGCGGCGGTCTTTCGCGCTGCTAGTGCTCACCACCGCGGGTTTCGTCCTGTGGCGCAGGTGAGGCTCGACCGCCTCCAAAAATTAAAACGAGAACCACGCCGTCGGCTCGTGCTGGCCCGCGCAGTGCAGGCCGACGTGGCCGTGACCGAGATCGGCCAGGCAGTTCCGGAGCATGGATAGAATGATCTCCGGCGTGTTGCAGTCCGAGCTCAAGTGCCCGAGCACCACCCGCCCGAGTGCCGGGTGGGAAATGTCGCGGATCAACTCGGCGACTTGGCCGTTGGACAAATGCCCGTGCCGCGAACTGATCCGTTGTTTGATCGACCACGGCCGCTTGGTGTCGGCTTCCAGCAGGCCTTCGTCGTAGTTGGCCTCCACGAAAATCCCGTCCAGCCCGCGCAGCCGCTCGGTCATGCTGCGGGTGACGAACCCCGCGTCGGATAGGAATCCCAGCCGCCGCGTGTCGTGCCCGACCACGAAACCCACCGGGTCCACCGCGTCATGCTGGATCGCGAAGGTCTCCACCGCGATTCCGCCGATGGCGAACACTTGGCCCGCTTCGAAAAATTTCCACGTCCCGCCCTCGATCCCGCTCTCCCGCACCACCCTCGCGGTGGCCGGCGTGGTGAACACCGGCACCGGGTTCTGTTTGAGAAAAACCTTCAGCCCGCGCACGTGGTCGCCGTGCTCGTGGGTGAGCAAAATTCCATCCAGCGACGCGGGGTCGATCCCCACCTGTTGGAGCCGCAGCGACAACTGCTTCGCGCTCAATCCCGCGTCGATCATCAGCCGCAGCCCGCCGCACTCGACGACCGCCGCATTTCCTCCGCTTCCGCTACCCAGCACTGCAAATCGCATCACGCGCGGACGATGCGGGTTCCGGGAAACCTAAGCAAGGACGACCTCGGTTCCTCGGGAGGGTTGGACTAATTGCGAAGATCCCCTTCGTTGGAAGGGGGGAAGAAGACCGCTGTGCCGTCCTTGGCGCTGTGAGCCACGTTCCGTAAACTCAATAAGTGGGGTCGTCCAATGGTTTTCCGTCTTCCTGAAAAGGCGTGACATCGTCCATCGGAAGATGACCCCGGTTCAATCATATCGGTTCGGGCCAGCTACCAAAATAGTCGTACACAGCAGTCGTGAGGAGACTACCGCGAGCGCGCTTTCCCGCAACCGAAATTATTTAAAAAACCGGTGGCGGCGACCGAGCATTTTTCTCTATCGCCCGGTCGTGCAAATGTGACCTCTGCGGCCATGAAATTCCCCTGTCTGCTTTGCGGGATCAGCACGGTCGCTTTCGCCGCGCCGCCTGATCCCGACGAGGCGGCTTACCCGGCGATCGAGCGCTTCGTGGAAGTCCTTGAAGCGGTCCGCAAGCGCCACGCGGAAATGGCCCGGCAGATGCGGGAGAACAAGGATCTCAATCCGGAATTGCGTCGCTCGGGATCACTCTCGACCGGTGCACGCTGCCATGCCGGAAAAGAAAGGCGCGCGTTGGATATCCCCCCGGATCTCACAACGCGCGCTTTTTTTCAGAGCCACTCGGCTTTGTCCCGTTCGGTTGACGTCCCCCCGGAAATCAAAAACGAACTTGTGTGGACGCGGCTTCTTGGCTGAGAGCTCCGTGGTGCAGAAGCACCTCAGAACGAATTCAGATTGCCTGAAAATCAGGATAATGAAAGCATTATCTCGTCCAAAAACCGGCCACAAGCGGCGAAATCGGGGGTTGAGGTTGAGGAAATTCGGAAATTCGGAAATCGAAGGGAGCAATATGGGCTGGAATGGCGTGCGTGCTGCGGCGATGGTGCCGGAAAGCCGCCGTGTCCGACCTTTTCACCACTCCCGCCGCCCTAACGGGCAAGCCGAACCCCGCCGAACCGCTGGCGGCGCGGATGCGGCCGCGCTCGCTCGGAGAGGTGGCCGGGCAGCAGCATATCCTCGCTCCGGGGAAATTGTTGCGGCGCGCGATCGAGTCGGACCGCTTCACCTCGCTGATTTTCTACGGCCCGCCCGGCACCGGGAAAACCACGCTCGCCAGCGTGATCGCGCGGACGACCGGCTCGCGCTTCGAATCGCTCAACGGCGTGGAGTCTAACGTCGCGGAGATCCGGGCGAAGATCGATCAGGCGCGGACCTGGCGCGACCTTCGCGGTGAGACGACCATCCTTTTCATCGACGAGATCCACCGTTTCAACAAAGCCCAGCAGGACGTGCTGCTGCCGCACATCGAGCGGGGAATCGTTCGTTTCATCGGCGCCACGACGCACAACCCGTATTTCCACGTGAACTCGCCGCTGGTCTCGCGGTCGCAGATTTTCCAGCTGGAGCCGGTGCCCGTAGAGGACATCACCGGCGTCCTCGAACGCGCTCTAGCAGACGAAGAGCGGGGCTTGGGGGCTTATCAGGTTGTCGCCGATCCGGAAGCGCTTCACCACCTCTCGGAGAAATCCGACGGTGACGTTAGAAAGGCGCTGAGCGCCCTCGAACTGGCAATCCTGACCACTCCCGATGACGGCGGCGCGGTGCGTCTGACCCTGGCGGTGGCGGAGGAATCCATCCAGCGCAAGGCGGTGGTTTACGATGCCCACGGCGACGCGCATCACGACACGATTTCCGCCTTCATCAAGTCGATCCGCGGCTCAGATCCGGACGCCGCGCTCTACTGGCTGGCGAAGATGCTGCACGCCGGCGAGGACCCGCGTTTCATCTCGCGGCGGCTGGTGATTTCCGCCTCGGAGGACATCGGTCTGGCGGATTCCAACGCGCTGCGGGTGGCGATGGACGCGCACGCGGCGTTTGAGTTCATCGGCATGCCCGAGGGCCGGATTCCGCTGGCGCACGCCACCGTCTATCTGGCGACCGCGCCGAA
>CANHPN010000087.1 GCA_947462535.1 Akkermansiaceae bacterium
GCACATGGACCCCGGGCACGACACGCTTGAGCACGCGCATGTCGCCGAAAGCCTCACTTTTCTCGGACTGCAAGGGATGATGGACCCGCCGCGGCCCGAGGCCATCGCCGCCGTGCGCAGGTGCCAGCAGGCCGGCATCGCGGTGAAGATGATCACCGGCGACCACCTCGTCACCGCCCGCGCCGTCGCCCGGCAGATCGGGTTGATGGGGAATGAGGATGATGGAAAGCTCGTCACTCTATCCGGCCGCGAGCTGGAGAAAATTTCCGACGCGCAGCTTCCTGAAGTTGCCGAACGCACCGCCGTCTTCGCCCGGGTCGCGCCGGAACAAAAGCTCCGCCTCGTCAAGGCGTTGCAAGCCTCCGGCCACATCGTCGCGATGACCGGCGACGGGGTGAACGACGCGCCCGCGCTCAAGCAGGCGGACATCGGCGTGGCGATGGGCATCACCGGCACCGACGTGGCGAAATCCGCCGCGGCGATGATTCTCACGGATGACAATTTCGCCTCCATCGAGGCCGCCGTGGAGGAGGGGCGCGGCGTGTTTGACAACTTGGTGAAATTCATCGTCTGGACACTGCCCACCAACGTGGGCGAAGCGATGATCCTGCTGGTAGCGATTCTGTTTGGCACGGTGCTACCGGCGCTGCCCGTGCAGCTGTTATGGGTCAACATGAGCACCGCCATTTTTCTCGGCCTGATGCTCGTGTTCGAGCCGAAGGAAAAGGATCTGATGACCCGCCCGCCACGCGATCCGAAGCGCCCGCTGCTCACCGTTTCCCTGCTCACCCGCACGGCACTGATCTCGCTGATCATGCTGGCCGGCGCCTTCTGGCTTTTTTTCTGGGAGTTGCACACCGAAGGCGAGACCGAAGCCGCGGCGCGCACCGCCGTCATCAATGTCATCGTGGTGGTTGAGATTACCTATCTATTCAGTTGCCGCTCTCTCCACCACTCGATCTCCACCATCGGTTGGCTTACTAACCGATGGGCTGTGGCAGGCGCGCTGGCGATGCTGGGCGCGCAACTCCTCTTTACCTATGCCCCGGTGATGAACACGCTGTTCCACAGTGCGCCCATCGGTGCCGAGTCCTGGCTGCGCATCGTCGGCGTGGCACTCGCGGCGGTCGGCATCGTCGAGTTTGAAAAATGGATCCGCTTCGGCGGCCGCCGCAGCACACACGCCATCCCCGAATAGCGTGTCACGACGGTGTGGACTGCTCCGACATGTCGGCCAGTGGGAAAGCGGGGACATGTCCCGCGCAGTCCGAAAGAATGGAGCTCGCCACCACTTTGAGCGCGCGCCTCACTGCGTGGCCACTTTGACCAGCAGGCCGGTCTTGCGGACGTGGCGCAGGTTGGCGGCGAAGAACCAGGCGGCGAGTCCTCCCCAGACGAGGTTGAGCAGGAACGCGGACTGGAGCTGGCCCCACGGGGTGGCTTGGCCTGATAGCACGGCGCGCATGCCTTCGAAGATCGGCGTGCAGGGCAGGGCTTTGGCGACGGGCTGGAGCCACCAGGGCAGCACCGATACCGGATAGAAAACCGCGGCGAGCGGTTGGATGAAGAACGGCACCGCCCATGCCAGGCTTTCGGCGGCTTGGCCCCAGCGCATGATCAGCGCGGTCGAGACCATGCCGAGGAACCAGCCGAAAAGCATCAGGTTTCCAAGGAACGGAATCAGCGCGAGACCGAGATCCGCAAGCTGGAATCCGTAGGCCAGCGCCGCCACCACGGTGAGGATGGCCAGCGTCACGCCGACGCGCAGCACGCCTACCAGGCAGGTCGCCGCCACGTATTCAACGGTCCGCACCGGGGCGACGAAGACGTTGAGCAGGTTGCGCGTCCACACGTCCTCCAGGAAGGAAATGGCGACGCCTTGCTGGGAGCGGAACAGGACGTCCCACAGGATCATCCCGCCGATGAGGAAGGTGATGGTGGCGGGGAATCCGGCCGCCGCGGTTTTCTGGAGATAGATCGTTAGAAATCCCCAGACGAGCAGATCGACCAGCGGCCAGAAGATCAGTTCGACGAAGCGCACCGGGTGGCGCGTGTAGAGGAAGACGTAGCGGAGGACGAGCGCGCTGACGGTGTGGAAGGAGAATGGCATGGGAGTGATGTGGGAAATTATTTGAGCCCGATGGCGTCGATCTCGCCGCGGGCCACGCCGATGAAGAAGTCTTCCAGCGACGCTTGGTTGAAGCGCGTCTTGACCTCGCTTGGCGTGCCTTCGGCAAGGACCTTGCCGCCGTGGAGGAAGACGAGCCGGTCGCAGACTTCCTCGATGTCGCGCATGTTGTGTGAGGTGTAGAGGATGGAAAGGCCGGTTTCCTGTTGGAGGTGGCGGAGCAGTTTGCGCACGCGGTCGGCGATGTCGGGATCGAGCGAGGCGGTGGGTTCGTCTAGCAGGAGTAGGCGCGGTTGGTTGAGCAGGGCCTTGGCGAGATTGACGCGGGTGGACTCGCCGGCGGAGAGCGTGCCGGTGACGGACTTGCGGAGGTGGGTGATGTCGAGAAGTTCGAGCAGCTCGTCGATGCGTTGCTTGGGACGCGGCACCCGGTAGAGTTTTGCGAAGACAAGCAGGTTCTGCCAGACGAGGAGGTTGGACGGCAGGGCGGTGTAGGCGGAGGAGAAATTGACTTGCCGCAGGATTTCAATGCGGTGTTTCCAGAGGTCGAGACCGAAGATGCGGACCGTGCCGGATGTCGGGGTGGTCAGGCCGAGCAGGAGGTTCATGGCGGTGGTCTTGCCGGCGCCGTTGACGCCTAGCAGGCCGAGCGACTCGCCCTCCGCCACGGTGAACGAGAGGCCGTCGAGGGCGGTGAATTCGCCGAAGACCTTGGCGAGACGATCTGCCTCAAGAATGGGGGTGGCTGGTGGCATTGCCCGACCCTGTCACCGTCCGGCGCAAGTTTCCAGCGACAATCGATCAGGGAATCCAGCCGCAGAGGCGGAAGGTTTTGACGAGCAGATAGGCGACTCCGCCGGCGGCGGGCAGGGTGAGCACCCAGGCCCAGAGGATGCGCCCGATCAGGGAGAATTTGAGGGCGCTGAAGCGTTTGGCGCAGCCTACGCCCATGATCGAGGTGGTGATGCTGTGAGTGGTGGAAACCGTCATGCCGAGGCTGCCGGTGACCGCGAGCAAGGTGGCGGCGGTGGCTTCTGCGGCGAAGCCGTGGACGGGTTGCAGCTTCACCATCTTGTGGCCGAGGGTTTTGATGATCCGCCAGCCGCCGGCCATCGTGCCCGCAGCCATGGTGAGAGAGCAGATGATCTTGATCCACATCGGCACGTCGGGTGCCAGGTCGCCGACTTTTTTGGCGGCGGCGGCGAGAGGGGACTTGCCTGCGGCTTCGGCGGCTTTCATTTCCTTGCCGAGGACTTTCTCCCAGTCTGTGAATTTTCCGGCGACCATTTTCCCTATGACGGGCAGCTTCGGCATGAAGCGGGCGTCTTCGTCGGCGAGGAGTTCGCGGTGGGTGGCGGCGGCCATCGCGGCGAGCCGTTGGGACGATGCTGCATCGCCGGTGGCGGCGTAGGCTTTGCTCGAAAGGATTTGGAAGGCTTCGCGGAATTCACCGGGTTTCAGGCGGGAGCTTTCGGTTTCCAGGATGACCGCGGCGTCGCGCAACTGGTCGGGAGTGGCTTGGGGATTTTGCAGCGTCTTGCCATGATCGCGTAGCGCTCGCCGAATTTCTCGACCGTCTTGGGAATCCGGTAAAGCGCCCTGGAAAGCGCCTCGATGTCCTCGCGGTCGAGCGCGGTGATGAAGACCTTGACCAGCTCCTCGCTGATGATTTCCGCGTTCCTCTTCTCGTTGCGGCGGGCCACGGCCAGCTCGGCAAGCGAGACGTTTCCGTTTGATTCCTTCAACATCCGGGCGAGGGCTTCGATGCTCTGGTGCGCCGATTTCGCACTGGAGGCAAGGAGTCCAAAGAACCGGTCCGACCTTCCAAACAACTTCGCCAGTGAGATCGCTGCGGAGAGGGTGACAATTTCGTCACACGCCGACAAGGGGAGTTTTCGGCTCAGGATTGGCTCACCATTTCGCTTGCCACCGCATGGGCGAAGCCCCAAAACAGCCCTCCGCCCATGCCGGGGTCGCGCACATTCTGTTGCTCCGCCCGGGATGGCGGCCCAATCCTCAATCGCGCGCTCAAATGGAAAGCATCTCATCCCGTATTGCCAAGGTTTCCCCGTCACTCACGCTTGCCGTCACCGCACAGGCCAAAGCGATGATCGCCAAGGGCGAAGAAGTTTACGCGCTCGCCGGTGGTGAGCCGGAAGTCGATACCCCGCAGTTCATCAAGGACGCGGCCATTGCCGCCCTTCAGTCCGGCAAAACCAAATATACCCCGGCCGGCGGCATCCCCGAACTCCGCGCCGCGCTCTCGAACAAGTTCAAGGTCGATAACAACCTCGACTACGCGCCGAGCCAGATCTGCGTCACCGGCGGTGCCAAAATGGCCTGCTACAACGCCATCCTCGCCGTCATCGAGGAAGGCGACGAAGTCATCATCCCGTCGCCATTCTGGGTTTCCTATCCGGAAATGGTCCGTCTCGCCGGCGGTGTCCCCGTCATCGTCGAAACCAAGGAATCGACCGGTTGGAAAATGACTCCCGAGCAATTCGAGGAAGCGATGACTCCGGCGACCAAGATGGTCATCATCAACACCCCCGGCAACCCGACCGGTGCCGTTTACACCAAGGAAGAGCTCCTCGCCCTCGGTGAAATCGCGCTCGAAGAAGACATCATCATTCTTTCGGACGAAATTTACGAAAAGCTCGTTTACGGCGAATCCAAGCATGTCTCCATCGCCTCGCTCAGCCAGGGACTTTACGACCTCACCATCACTGTCAACGGTTTCTCCAAAGCCTACTCGATGACCGGCTGGCGTCTCGGCTACACCGCCGCACCGAAGGCTTTGGCTGACGCGATTGAGAAGATCCAGAACCACACGACCTCTAACGCCAACAGCTTCGCCCAATACGGCGCGCTCGCCGCCCTTGAAGGTGAACAGTCGTTCATCGACGACATGCGCGGCGAATACGACGTCAAGCGCCAGTTCATGTTCGCCCGCCTCAAGGCGATCAACAACATCCGCGTGGTCGAGCCGCTCGGTGCGTTCTACTTCTTCGTTTACACCGGCAACACCGGCCTGAAATCGATGAACCTCTGCGACAAGCTGCTTTCCCGCTACAAGGTGGCCGCGGTCCCCGGCATCGCCTTCGGTTACGACGAGGGCATCCGGCTCAGCTACTGCACTACGCTCGACATCCTCAATGAAGGACTGACCCGCTTCGAGCAGTTCTGCCGCGAGCATTGATTTAACAAAGTGGCACAGGCATTCCTGCCTGTTCTTCTCAAATCCGCCACCGGGTCCGTCCTGCTGGCGGATTTTTTGTTCAACGCCTATCCGTCACTGATCGTCATGCGCCATCCGTTTTCATCCGTCGTCCTGTCCTTGATTCTTTGCACCGCCTTGCAGGCGGAAAACGATTGAAAGCCGCTCTGGGACGGTCGCGATTTGTTAGCACGGATTGCACTGTTTTTGAAAGAGTTATGGATTTGTATTTTCTCGCCTACTGGGTGAAACCTGAGTTGTTTTCAAATCGCTCATCTTCTCCGTGAAATCCGTCTTGATCCGTTAATCCGTGATAGAAAAAACGCAGAATCGCCAGTTTAACTACGGATTCCAGGATAAAGAGGATGGGAGGTTTCAGTTGGAGACGCGTTTGATCTGATGCCTGGCATGTTTGAAATTGAGGAGAAGAGCATGAGAAACCTATACAGCAGCCGAATGCCACGGTCAAAATATTGAGCAGCAGTTGCGCTCCATCCCGGTCCTACACGTCCGCCGTGGTCACTTTCAACGCGAGGATGTTGCCCAGCGTGTCTACCAGTATGTGTCGCTTTCTTCCTGTAATCTTCTTACCCGCATCATAACCACGAACTCCGGGTTGGCTAGCTGTCCGAACGCTTTGACTATCGATAATCGCAGCGGTCGGGGCTTTTTTTACCGGTTGTGAGCCGCGCCATGTCTCTGAGCGCGGTGTGGATCCGCTCCCAATGCCCGAGTTTGGCCCAGAGCCGGAAGTATTGATAGCAGGTTTTCCAGTGAGGCAGGTCGTTGGGCATCATGCGCCATGCCCCGCCCGTCCGCAGGAATGTAGAGGATGCTGTCGATAATCTCGCGCCTTGAATGCTCCTGCGGACGCCCACGCAGGGTGTCGGGTTTGGGTGGCAAGAGGGTTTCAAGAATCTCCCATTCGGAATCTGTCATGCTGCTTGGATAACTGGCCATGCCGAGTTTCTCAAATACCTGACAAAAATAGTATAGATTAAAAATCTGAAAATTAGTATTTTTAAGACAGCCTCCTAGGGATTCAGCGTGCTGATGGGCACATCGGCGAAGGTGAGTGCGGGGATGCTGTTGGCACCGTAGAGCAGCGATGAAACGCTCTCACCCAGACTCCAGAACCTATCTTTCAAGTAATCCAAGGTGGCGTTGGCGGCAGCGGCGCTGGACAACTGGAGGGTGACGATGTTGCCAGACGCGCTGCCGGAGGTGATTTTCCCGCCGACATCGTCCACATAGTAATTGGGCATTGAGAAGCTGCTCCAGCTCATGGGCTGGTCGA
>CANHPN010000088.1 GCA_947462535.1 Akkermansiaceae bacterium
CGATCGCGCAAAAGCACGTATGCTCCCAGATCGCAGAGAACCCCCGCCCCACCCGCCATTCCGGATCGAGGAAATTTCCCAGCTCGTAACTCTCCAACCCGGTTGCCGGAAATTCCCGCGCCCGCTTCACCGCCGTCGGTGCCAGATCCAGCCCCACCACCGGAATCCCGAGGGTCGCCAACGCCCGCACGTCGTGCCCGAACCCGCAGCCCGGCACCAGCACCGGCCCGCCTCCCCAATCCTGAAACTTCCCCAGCAGCTCCAGCAAAGGCGGCGACGGCTGCCCTTTTTCCCACGGCATGTCACCCGCCTGATAACGGTTTTCCCAATCGGTCATGCCGAAACCTTCCCCGATAAACGCCGCCATGCAAGCGCCTTGCGGCCGGAATGCGTTCCGACTGTCTCAGTCGAAAGCAACGCCCTCGCCGACAAAGGCCCTCAAATCCAAAGAGAAATTCTCCCTGCTCCAAAACTCGCTGGGGCCGGAGTGATTGCACCCCTGTCCCCATTTCCCGCGGTCTACAGCTACCTTCGATTTTCTTTTTTTAGCATCAAGCGGACCCGCTTTTCGACGCAGTGATAAAAAAGCGCGCCCCCAGCGATACTGGCACCCCAGGCGACAAACATGCCCACCGCATTGACTGACGGGCCATGACCGGCAAAGCGGGCGAACAGGCCGTTGATCACCAGGCAAACTGAAAAATGTACGAGGAAGACCGAGTAAGAGATTTCTCCAAGCCAGCCGATCAGGCGTGATCGTGGCCAGCGGCTCAGCAAATCATATTTTTGTCCCAGCCCGAGTGCCAGCGAAGTCAGCAGCGCGACAGCGATGCGGGAACGCCATTCAAGCCACAAGCCCGCCCCGACCACCACGGCGATGCCCAGGAACCACAAGCACGCCCTCTTCCGCCCGGCCACCCAATAAGCGAGCACACCAAGGGCGTAAGCCCCGAAGAAATAGAGCGCCCAGACATCCCAAGCCGAATCCCGGTTAAAGTAGAATAATGATGAGAGAGCCAGCAAGACCACGAGAAAAAGACCGGTCGCTTTCCCCCGCTCGATTCCATCGCCCATGCTTCCTGCCAGCCAGAGGCAGCCCAGCAACAAGGAGAACAATTGAAAATCAATCGGCACGTACCAGCACCCTGCGGACAAGCCGTCGAAGCCGAGAATGTTTTGCAGTAACAACGCGTGAGCCAGGATTTGCGCCAGGGATGGCGCATCTGGAATTGAATCGTGCGTCATCAATACCCGCGCCACGGCCGCACTTGGAAGGCTCAGCAACACGGCCGCCAGATAAGGAATCCCGAGAATCAAGTAACGCCGGCCCAGCAGTTTCAGCGGTGCCCCCGCAGCTAGGCGACCGCCGGGGGTAAGGCTTTTCGCTGCAAGAAAGCCTCCAATCACGAAAAACACCTGCACCGCGATCCGGGCGTCCCGGCTCAGCCAAGAAATCAACCGGGGCGCGAGCGGTTCCGCAAAGTCGGACATCGGGCCGTAAAACGCGAGGTGATGTAGCACAATCCATTGCGACGCCACCCCGCGCAGGGCGTCGATAAACATCAAGCGCGTTGATCTGATAGAAGCCTGCTTTTTCAGAGTGATGTTGGACAGAGGATCGGAATCGTGCGGTGGATATCACGTCGCACCTCAGGCCCGTCGCAGGTAATCCGGCACTTGGTCCCGCTGCGAGGCGGGCGGCAGGGCGGCGCTGGCGAAGGAAATCACGGCTCCGACTCCGGCCGCGTGCGCACCGCCGAGCCGGGGCTCGACCTCTAAATCCGGAAACCGGTAGCGCGCGCTGACCCGCCGCCAGAAACCCAACGCGAAAACCAACAGCACGCCGCTCACTGTGAGAGCGGCGGGAAACGCGAACTTGAGCGCGAGCTCCTGGAGCCAGATCAATTGCGCGGACCCGGCGACGGCCGGCCTCACAACAGCGGCCCTGGCAGACGGATCCGCGTCGCCCGCCGCCGGCCCGCCGGCTAACATACGCTCCATCCAGTAGATCCGGATGGAAATCTGGACGAGGAATTTCTCGATCTGCTCGGAGGGCCTAATTTTTTCAAACGCCTGCATGACCGAGCTTTCGAGCGCGCGGTGTTGCTCGGCGGCGGAGATTGAATCGGTGATCGACGGGCTCAGATAGATGACCGAGCGCTGCGGGGCGCCGAGATAGTAATAAACCACCACGGCGGGGCGCCCCTCCGAGAAAAAGCGCTCGATCACTTCCTCCTCGCGGACATCGCTGGGGATCTCCTGTTCGCCCCCCATCACATAGACGAACAGGTCGATGGAAGAGTCACTGGCATGGTAATTGAGGAAGCTCAGGCGGTCCCGGTAGTCGGCGGGAGAAAGTAGGCCCTGGGGATCGACGAGGAAAGTTTTGGGACGCTCGGCGAAGTAGGCGGGCAGAAATTTCTCGGCGATCTCAGGGGAAGCCTTGAGGTCGTCTACGATTTCCTCCGGCTTGGGTTGCTCGACCTGGAGCGGCTCGTCGGGCACCGGGGTGTCGGTTAGGAAGATAGCCCCGGGAATCCAGCCGACGGCTTCAAGCTCGGCGCGCTCCTTGAGGTTCCAGACGGGAAGCGCCGGCTCGACGAGAGCGTGCGACGTGGCGGTGAAAACGGCCGTGACGATGACCGGCAAAAACCTCACGGCACGACCTCCACAGTCTCGTCCTGTTGGATGACCGCGCGGTGACCCGCCCGGATGCGGCGGACCAGATCGCCCATCTGCGCGGGTGGCGTGACCTTGCGCTCGAAATGTTCCGGATCGCGACGGGCTTGGCGGCTGCGCTTGCGCAGGATCCCGTCGAGGTGTTTGAGCACCCGTAAAATCCCCTCCGCGTAGCGCCCCTCAAGCCAGTAGGCATGCGCGCGGGAAAGGCACTCGAAGGTGTCCGACTCTTCGAGGAACGGATCGAGCAGATAGCCGAAAACCATCCCCGCCGCCTTGGACTCGGGATCGATGGTGATGAGGATGCCGACCTCGTTGGGTTTTTCCACCGGCACGTCCTCGAAGGCCGAGCGGTTCAAGAGCCAGAAACCGAACTGCCGGATGTTGGCCACCTCGCCCAGCGACCCGGTATAGATCGCCACGAACACCTGCGGGAAGCGGCGGCTGATTCTCTCCATCGCCAGCTCCACCTTCTCGCGGTCGCCACGGCGCAGTATGCCCGCGCTGTCAGTAAGGCTGCGGATTCTTACCTCCTCCTCGCCGAAGCACGCGTCCGCATCGGCGAGCGTGAACCCGCAATGCGGGCAAGACGCCGCAGCTCGGTGGATTCGCTGGACACAACGGGGGCACTTCATAGACGACAACGACAGATTTTTCTATGACGCTTGTCATAATCCGTCAAAGCGAATCATCAGGAAGTGTGGAATAAATTCCGCTCTCCGGGCCCAGCTTGAATCCGGCCGGTTACAAACATCAATGAATTTTCAAGGTTCCTAATTGTTTGTTCTGTCCTTAAGCTACGCCTTCGACCCTTCCAAGACCAACCATGAAGCCACCTCCACTCAACAACACCATCGATTTCCCGCGCCCGAAGCTGAACTTCTCTCCCAAGTGGCTAATGCTCGCGCCGCTCGCCGTCTTTCTACTGATTGGACTTTTTTCCTGTTATTTCACCGTCAGCCCCGAGTCCGAAGCCGTCGTCCAGCGCTTCGGGAAATTCAAGGAAATCGCCAAGCCCGGCCTGCACTTCAAGCTGCCTTACGGCATCGACACCGCCACCATCGTCCCGGTCCGCCGCCAGCTGAAACTCGAGTTCGGATTCGCCACCAACGCCTTGACCAATCCGGACCAAGGCAGCGAATCCCCGGACCGCGAGCGCGACATGGTCACCGGCGACCTGAACGCCGCCCAGGTCGAGTGGATCATCCAATATAGTATCTCCTCGCCTCAGGACTACCTCTTCCAGGTGCGCCGACCGGGCGGCACCCTGCGCGACCTCACCGAGGGCGTGATGTCCGAAGTCATCGGCGACCGCACCGTGGACGAGGTGCTCACCATCGGCCGCACAGAGATCGAAACCGAAGCGCTCATCCGCCTCAAAGTCTTGTTGGAAAAGCTCAACATGGGAGTCGCCGTCGAGCAGATCCAACTCAAGAACGTCCACCCGCCCGCCCAGGTCCAGCGCTCGTTCGACGAGGTCAACCGAGCCCAGCAGGAGCGCGAGCAGATGATCAACGAGGCCAACGGCGAATATAACAAAGTCATCCCGCGCGCTAGGGGACTCGCCGACCAGCGCATCTCCGGAGCCGAGGGCTTCGCCGTCCAGCGCGTCAACGAGGCGGAGGGCGACGTTGCCCGCTTCAAGGAACTCCTCGTCCAATACGACAAGGCCCCGGCCATCACCAAGCAGCGTCTCTATCTAGAAACCATGAACGAGGTGCTTCCCAAACTCGGCTCAAAGATCATCATCGACGAGGACGCCAAGCAGTTCCTCCCGCTCATGAACCTCAAGTAATCCGCTTCTAACTCTCCGATTCCATGAAAACCATTTCCCTTCTCATCATCGCCCTTGCCGGCGTCATCATCATCGCCAGCAGCGCCTACACCGTGAACCAGACCGAGCAGGTCTTCATCACCGAGTTCGGCAAACCCGTTGGAAATCCGATCAACGCCGATCCCGCGAAAAACGAGGCCGGCCTGCATTGGAAAAAGCCCTTCATCCAGCAGGTCAACCGCATCGAAAAGCGGATGCTCGAATGGGACGGCCCCGCCACCGAAATGCCCACCCGCGACAAGCTCTACATCGCCGTGGACAACTTCGCCCGCTGGCGGATCTCCGACCCAAAGACCTATTTCGAAAAACTCCGCGACGAGCGCAGCGCCCTTTCCCGGCTCGACGACATCATCGGCAGCGAGACCCGCAACGTCATCGCCTCGCACGACCTGATCGAAGTCATCCGCAGCGACAAGAGCCGCAAGCCCGCCCGCGACGAATCACTGGTCGCCGCCGATTCCAACCTCGGCCAGCTGCCACCGATCCGCTTCGGCCGGAACCTCCTCGACGAGCAAATCCTCAGGGCCGCCCAACCGAAAGTGCGCTCCTGGGGCATCGAGCTGCTCGACGTCCGCTTCAAGCGTATCAATTACAAACCCGGCGTGATCGACAAGATCTACAAGCGGATGTCCTCGGAGCGCGAGCAGATCGCCGAGCGCTTCCGCTCGGAAGGTGCCGGCGAGGCCGCGAAAATCCTCGGTCGCAAGGAGCGCGATTTGTTATCTATCCAATCCGAAGCCTACCGCAAGGAGCAGGAAATCAAGGGCAAGGCCGACGCCACCGCCACCGGCATTTACGCTGCTGCCTACAACTCAAGCCCCTCCGCCGCGGACTTCTACCAGTTCGTCAAGACCCTGGATACCTATCAGAAGACGCTCAGCAAGGACACCACCACCATCTTCACCTCCAACAGCGACCTGTTTCGCCTCTTCAAGCACATCGAAGCGCCGAAACCTTAAGGGGCCGGTGCGAATGGCACACACTTGAGCCGCGTTTAAGATCAAAGATAGAGGATAGAGGTAGGAACGGGACATTGAGTTGCCCCGCTCCCCCCTCCGAACCGTGCGTGCCCCTGAAAACCGGTCTTCTCCTCAATTTCAAACATGCCAGGCCTCAGGTCAAACGCGTCTCCAACTGAAATCTCTCATCCTCTTTATCCGTGACTACATGCCTGTCATCCGTGATGAAAAAATGGTCCGAGACCGCGCCACGAGAGTTTTCAACTGCGGGATTTAGGATCAAATCAAAATGGTCTTTGATACAGGTTAGCCGGGACTGCCCCGCCGATAGAACGGAAAAACTTCGGAACCACCACGTGCTCGCCCGCGCCAGCATTTCCTGAGCCGCTAGCGGTGCCTGTAGGTTTTTTCTGCAGAGGATTTTTTTCTGGGATTTTTTCTTGCTCGAGCCCGCAGAACTCGCA
Source organism: Akkermansiaceae bacterium (assembly GCA_947462535.1). Taxonomy (GTDB): domain Bacteria; phylum Verrucomicrobiota; class Verrucomicrobiia; order Verrucomicrobiales; family Akkermansiaceae; genus Luteolibacter. Next base: position 5,937 of record CANHPN010000088.1, read on the forward strand.
CTTCTGGCGACCACGAAATTCGTGGTCCACCGTCCTGCCGAGCTTCAGCAAGCCCCCGCCCTTCATCCAGCATCTCTCCTGCCAGCCCAAACCACTCCCAATCCTGTCGTTTCCCATTTCCCGTCCTATCAAGCACCACCCATTCCGCACACACCAATTTCGAGATTAATCCCCGTAACCAACACCCCAAGTCCATGAAACCCCGCAATTTGTTCCATCGCATCCTCGCAGGTTCCGCCTTCGCGCTGGGCGTGCTAATCATGCCCGACCCGGCATCCGCCACCACTGCGGCGCCTGACTCGACACCTCCAACTCCTAATCCGATGACCTGGGCGGCCCCGCCCGCCGCCAGCAATTCCTCCAGCATCACCATGACCGCCGC
>CANHPN010000089.1 GCA_947462535.1 Akkermansiaceae bacterium
CAGAAATATCCGCCGAATCAGTAAGCGACGTGTGCAGTCATTCGCCGAAGCCCACCGCCACCCGTCCGAACCCGCGTGCGGGGCGAGCCGGCCCTGCCGGGCGGCGTGAGCTGGCCTTTTCCCATAGCGCGTTGAGCTCGTTCATTTCCGCAGGAAAATCAGTTGTCGTGGTGGTGATGGTGTTGGTTTGCCAATTCAGGTCCGAAGAAAACTGCGGGAGATACAGCAATGGCGCAAGCTGCGCTGCGGCCCGGCGGCGCGGGTATTCCAGCACTTCGTAAAACGTCCCGCTTTCCTCAATGAGTGAGAGCTTCGGCAAGCCGAGTCCGGTGCTCACGGGAACCGCAGCGCCGTTTTTCGGATCGAACCCGAAGGCGAATTCGACGAGGTTTTTCATGCCGTCGTGATCGGGGTCCGCCTCCGGGCCGGAAATGGCGGAGGCATCCAGCTCGCTGGCAGTGAAATGACTGGCCTGCCATTGGGCGAAGGGGCCGATGGCGAAGGTGAGCGAGTGGACGGCGCTGAAGCCCGTGGGATTCGTTTGGCCCGGCCCGATGAATGCGGACGCCTTAATCCGCACCCTGTGAATGCCGGGTTTGCTGAAGCCCCAGTTCATGTGGGTGTGGGTGGCTTCGGCGTAGTAGTAATCGTTCACGACACCCGTGTCATAAGTGGACATCCAGACTTTGGGCGGGGAGCCGGTGGAAGTGGTCCACAGGGAGAAATGCGAGACCATTCCGGCCGGCGGCGTGTAGCCATCGAGCGAGATCTTGATCCATGGACGGGCGGTGGTTTGTGAAACCCTGAAATCGCTTGGAATATAGCTCCCGAAGGTGCCGTCGTTCTGGTTGTTTTCCAATCCCGGCCACGACTCGCCGATTCCGGGAGTGCCCTGCACGGCGGTCCAGAGCGGTTGACCCACAGGCACTCCGGTAAACGCAAACGCGGCAGATACCGGTTGTGTGAGCCTGGCACCAGAGTTTGCCGGGTTTCCGGCGATGTAGGGCTTGTCGGAAAGCGGGAATGACACGTCCGGTGTTTCATGAGCGACATCGCCGTTGCTTTTGGTGACTGCCTGGCAGGTCCAGACACCGGACTTTTCCCAGCGCCAGCGAATGTCCACATGTTCCGCCATGGGAATGAGTCCCGCGTGAAGTTGCGATGAGGCGGCGATGATGAGAGTGAGAGTGGTTGTTTTCATTGTAATCCCGCGACTCCCGGTGGTTTGGCGATGTTCATTCCGGCGTCGATCTTACGTTTCACTTCCATGGCGGAAATGGATTCAACACGGCCATCGACATAGAGGTAGTTCGAGCGGCCCTTGGTGCTGTCGGTCTTGCTGCCGCCGAAGCGGCCGGGAGAAATATCCCCCGCCAGCGAAGCCCACGACGACCATTGGTTCGAGTGGGTGTGATCATTGCCCGGTCCCGTGCCGGTGGTATCCGAACAGATGAATGCGATGATCGTGCGCGACGGTTCGGGAATGGCGGACACACGGTTCAAGGCCGGGCCGGTGGGCTCGCCGAAGGGGTCGGTTTCCGGCACGAAGATGTAACTGTTGAGGATGTAGCTCGTGCCTTTCGCCTTGAGGCGTTCCTTCTTCTTCGGATCTTCCGGGCAGACCCGAGTATTCTGGAAATCCCCGAGATAGGCTTCCAGCGCATAGACCCATGCGCCGTCGAGATCGGTCGAGTGGGTGGTTTCGGGAAACTTGCCATCGTGATCCGAGGCATACAGATGCAGGGCAAGGCCGATGTTTTTCATGTTGCCCATGCAGGCAGACTGGCGTGCGGAGGTGAGGGCACTGCGGTATCCGAACATGCCCAGGGTGCCGAGCGTGCCGATGATTGCGATGACCACCAGCAACTCGACGAGAGTGAAGCCGCAAGAAGCCCGTTCTTTTGCTAGATCACTCATCTGGAATTCCGCAGTTTCAGGAGATCATTCGGACGTGGAGGATTGCCGACAGCGGCAAGTTCCCACCACTTCAGCGCGAGAGTGGGTGGCAGCCAGGGTTTGCCTTTTGGCAGGCGCTTGAGGGCACGCCAGCAGCCGTAGCGCCATTCGGCACCGTGGGTTTCGAAAATCCATTGCTCGTAGGCGATCAGCCAGCGGAGGAACGGGAGGAATGCCTGCCAGCGCTCCTCTACCGTTCCAGCCTCCCCATGTTCGCGACCGGGAACGGGAGACTGCGAGCCACTCCAGAGCTCGATTCGACCGCGGTCGCGGCAGAACACGCTGCCGGTCACGCCCGGCGGCGGGGCCCATGAGGCGACGGCCCCGTGGAGTTCGATCAAGCCGCTTTCCCATGGCTTCGAGTAGCAACTTGTGCCGGTCAGCCCGGGCGACGGGCTGCGTTTCAGACCGAAGTGCACCAGCAGATTCCCTTGGGGATGGCGGACATCATGCCCCCAGAACACCATCTGCTGCGCGATACCGCGGGCGGCGTCGTTCAGGATCACAGGAGGTAGGATGGACGTTGCAGGCATGCGTCCATTTTTTTCAATAGCAAATTAAGTGCAAGATAAATAAAGTTTTTCTTGCATATGATTTGCATTATGTGGAATTCGTTTCGGCGTCCACACTACCATGAAACTAAAATCACTACTGACCCTTGGATTGATCCTTCCCATTTCCGCGCAAGCGGCCTCGCTCCTCACCGGTGGCCACATGGACGGCCCGGCATTCGGCTACGTGTCGAATGCCGACGTCGTGGCGAATCCGCTGCTCAATCAGGGCTTCGAGCCGCATCTTCACAATGAAGGTGGAGCGGACGGCGCGATCATCGATGGCGTCCGAGAAACGGTCCCGTCGGAATATGAACCTGGCGACGTCACGATTGTCGTGCCAGAGCTTTCGGTGACCACTTTGGGTTCGGTCAGCTACTACTTGCTGCCGGAAACGGAACAGTATGCATCGGAAAATGGCACGCCGTTCCTTGGTATCGGCATTGAAGAGTTGGCCCCTGGTGATTGGGTTGGCGGGACGGTGAGTTTGAAACTGCTGAGCATCAGCGGCCCCGGCGACTTCCTTCTGTGGCAGGACGATGGATTCGGCGGAGCCAACATGTTTTTCGATTCCGCAGGAGATTCCTTCACCCTCGCCGCAGGTTCCCACACGCACTACAACTGGGGTTTCACGGAAAAAGGAATCTACGAGCTGGAGTTCGAAATTTCCGGCAACCACGTCGATGACGATTTCCAGAGCGCATCCGGACTTTATACCTTCCAAGTCATCCCGGAGCCGACAACGACACTGCTTGGTGCTTTTGGAGCATTGGCACTGCTGCGCCGCCGTCGCTGATTTCCCAAAACAGCCCTTGGATGCGTCCGACGACATGCCGGCCATCGAGTTTTTCAAGCCGCCGGTTTCCGACTTGGCACTCTTCAACGCGGACTGGAATCCAGCCGTGTTGAGTGTCAGCAGTGCGGTGAGCTTGGCCATCTGGCACTGGATGACTTGTCAATCGAAGCCGGACTTCCCCTTCACGTTGGCGAAGAAATAGAGCAGCCGTTTTTCCATGGAACGTGTCTGCACCCGGAGCGCGGCATTCACCCGCGCCCGCAGGCCATTGACCTTCGCGGCCCACTCGACGGCATTGGTGATCGACGCACTGATCTCCCCGTCACTCACCTTGATGTCGGTGCTACCGGGGGCGGCGTGGCGGGACACCCACGCGGGCACGCGGATTTTTCCAACGCTCTGCGCCGCCGTGGCCCACGCCGATGCGAGATAACCGACCCGCGCCTTCTTCGCCTTGATCAGCTCGGCAATCAGCGCCTTCGGTGCCTTGAGCTTGGTGCCGCCCTTGGCCACGCGCATGGTCCCGCTCTTCCGCCGCGATTTGAGGACCGAGCGCATTTGGGCGACCGAATCGACATCCGCCCGCTTCGGGTCAGACACCCCGCGGAACACGGCGCGGATGTCGCCGGTGATCGCCTGTTCACCCAGCTTCTTTGCCTTCACCCCGCGTGTGCTGCCCCGGCTCGGCGGAGTGAAATCCAACAGGTGACGGATGAAGCCACGAATCTGTTCCTTCATGAAGGTCTCGCCGTCGCGCTTCGAATAATGGGCGAGCCGGTCGGCGGCCCGCTGGAACTCATCGACATGCAGCTTGAATTTAACCTCATCAGCCATCGTCACTTTCGGTTTCGTCAATCATGCGGTCGATGAGTCCGATCAACGCGTCCGGTGCGAGTGCCTGCATCGTCTCTTCGGTGGGTGGTTCAAGCGTCCAGAGATTGGCCGCTTGGAGCGAGCAGTGGTAATACTGGAGGGCACGCGCCATCGGCAGCTGCCAGATGATGAAGTCCTCGCTCCAACCGGTGTCCTTGGCGATGGTGAACACCGCGCTCGCCAGCCAGCCGGGGTTCAGGACTTTCCCGGCGCATCGTCATTGCTGGACGGATACTTGCTTTCGACGCGGACGCTAGATGCTGCAAGCATCGCGTTGATCCGGTTGATTTCCGCCATCAGTCCCGGGAGCATGTCGAAGGTGACGTTGAGAGAGAACTTGAGCACGCAGCGGTCCACGGTGTCGTCACGAACGGCGTCCGCGATGTCATCTTCATCCGCCGACTGCATCCATGCAAAGGCCATGATCTGCCGCTGCTCTTCCAAATCATCAAGCTCCAACGGTGGATCATCCTTGCCACGAGTAAACATGGTGAGCTTGAGCAGATAGGCCAGTTGCATCGAGCCCATGGTGTAGGGACGCAGCTTGAGGTTGCCGATTCGGCGTTCCCCGCTGTCGATCATGCCAGTGGCCAGTTGTAGTTCGCGGTCGTTCATGATGTCAGAATTCGGAAAGGATTTGCTCGCGGGTGGCTTTCGAGGCTTCGTCGGAACCGCTCGGGACAATGGCAATGCGCTTGCCTTTGCGGATCAGCAGCATCGGGCGCATCGTCTTCACCTTGTCGAGCAGCCGGTTGTGCTGGTCATTCATCGCCCGCAGATAGGCAATGGGGTGGTTGGCGTTGGCTTCGCACCAGTCGAGTGATTCATAGCGCTTGCGGAACTCGTCGAAGGTGATGCTTTCCGCAACCTCGATGGGCTCGAAGCTGAGTTTGGCCGCGCCGTCCATCAGCCAGGTGACGGTGCGTTTCGCGCCGTTGGGCGTCTGTTCGACCGTGTCGGAATAGGCGGCTTCGGTGGCGAACATGCCGCCGCTGGAGAGTGCCGCAGCGACAAACCGGGTGTTGCGGCTTTCGGTGGGTTTCGTGTCGTGATCGCGCACGACGCTGATGGTGGTTCCTTCTTTCATGGGTGATTTTCAGGTGATCTTTGAAAATGGATGCGTCATACCGCGCCTGCGGCGGGATGGTTCACTCCCGAAAGCTCGAACGAGTTGTAATCCTCGTTGGTCTGGGAGTTCTTGACGGTGGTGATGATGGTGGTTCCACCTGTGATCTGTTCAGGCACGTAGGCGGCGGAGGCTCCACCCAGCAGGGATTCATCAGCGACACCCCGGCCCTTGACGCTGAAACTGAATGACGGGTCATAGCGGTTGCCCGTCTCGAACGCGCCATCGCTCTTTTTGATGATCTTGTGTTCAAGCTGCTTCTGCACGTCCACGCTCTCCACTAGGGCGGCGGTGACGCACTTGACTCCGATTTCATTGAATGCTGCGGGCATGGGAATGATGAAAAGTTAGATGTCGTCGTAGGCGGTTGCCTGAATCTCGAAGGATGGGAAATCGTCGTTGCTTTCCGTCACCTTGACGGAGGTCACGAACGCCGCGCCCTTGGTGATCGCACCGGCGGCGACATCGCCAAAATTCACGGTGCCTTTGCCGGACAGCGTGATGCTGCGAGTGATGAGCTTTTTCGGCTTGGCCACCACGGTGATGCCGAGCGAGTCCCGCAGGGTAGCCACTTCGATGGATGCGTCGGCAGACGCTTCCTGGGCGTGGCCGGTGGCGGGTGCGATTCCGTGCAGGTTGGTGACTCCGAAGGTGGCGGGCATGACTCTTACGGCGGGTTGTCAACCGGCGTCCAATCCACCCCGAGAATCCCCTCGATAGTGGTGAGCCAGCGGTCGTCGTCCGTCACGGCGGTGGCGTGGGCTTTCGTCCGGAATCCGCCGACCGTGAATCCACTCGCCGGAGGCAATGCGCCTTCCATGATGCCCTTCACCGCATGGGCGAGTGCGGCGTGCTGGGTCCGGTTGTCGGTGGGTGACGAGACGAGAATCTTGACCGTCGCTCGATGCAGCGGGCCGACCACGTTTTCAATCGAGTCTGCCAG
>CANHPN010000090.1 GCA_947462535.1 Akkermansiaceae bacterium
AAGACTTGCGTTTCCCATCACGGGCCGAAGAATTCTCTCAGTTCGAGATGGAAGAGTGAACCGCGGAGCAAAGGTCCCCGAGGGACGCAAAGCCGGGACGACGGGTTCTTGAGGCGGGGACATGTCCCGCGCACTCCGCAAAGCTCCTCATCGTCCTCAACCTCTACCACAATCCGTCCATTCTTCACCGCAAGGAAGCCTTTCTACCTCCGAAATCCGCTTGACGCAAAGCCCCCCTCAAAGCCGGTCCGCGACCTTCAAAGACGCCTCGGGGCGGATTTGGCGGTGGCAGCCGAGGTTGTCCGGTTGTTGATTCGTCTCATGGCCGACGTCTTCACTCCCGAAAAGCGCTCCGAGCTCATGTCCCGCATCCGGGGCCGCGATACGAAACCGGAACTCGCCCTGCGCTCCATGCTCCACCGCCTCGGCTATCGCTTCACGGTGAACGGGCCGAAAAACAAATCACTGCCCGGCAAACCCGACATTGTCCTGCCGAAATACCGCACCGTCATCTTCGTCCACGGCTGCTTCTGGCATGGTCACCAAAACTGTCCCGCTTTCCGCCTGCCGAAATCCCGCCGGGCCTTCTGGAAAACCAAGATCGAAGGCAACCAAGCCCGCGACCTCCGCAACGAATCCGCTCTCACCTCCGCCGGCTGGCATGTCGTCACCATCTGGGAATGCGCGCTCAAAACCCCGGCGGCAAGGAGCTGGCTAACCGAAAACCTGCCGCAGCTGCTTGACTAACGGCCCACTTCACTTCTCCCGCCGGAGGCTCTATTCAAGAAATGCTAACCGCAGAGCCGCGGAGGCCGCAAAGGGACGCAAAGCCGGGACGATGGAATTTTTTGGAGTTGGGAAGTCTTGGGGAGCACACGCGCCCTCGCGTGTTGTCTTTGGCGCCCTCGCCAAAGACTTGCGTTTCCCATCACGGGCCGAAGAATTCTCTCAGTTCGAGATGGAAGAGTGAACCGCGGAGCAAAGGTCCCCGAGGGACGCAAAGCCGGGACGATGGGTTCTTGAGGCGGGGAGGCGGTCTGGACCGCTCCGACATGTCGGAGCTTTTCACTGGCCGACATGTCGGCCAGTGGGAAAGCGCGGACATGTCCCGCGCACTCCGCAAAGCTCCTCATCGTCCTCAATCTCTACCATTTCCCGCTTTTGCTCGGACCCCAAAGGTTGCTAGGTTTCATTCATGGCAGCCGGAAACCGATGGACGAGAGATCAGCTTCTCATCCTTCTGAATCTCTATCACAAGCTCCGCTTCGGGCAGTTCGATGCACGCCAGCGTGTCATCATTGACCTCGCGAACCGCCTCGGCCGGACTCCTGGCAGCGTGGCGATGAAACTGAACAACCTCGCCTCGTTGGATCCGGCTTTGCAATTGCGCGGAATCGTCGGTCTGCCCGGAGCGAGCAACCTCGACCGCGCCATGTGGGAGGAGTTCCACGAAAACCCCGCCGAACTCGTCCCGCTCAGTCAGGAGCGCTTCGACGCGCTGTTCACCGAATCCGGAAATGAATCCACCGAAGTCATCCCCGGCACTGGCATCCGTCGGATCAAACGCCCACCCACGGGCGAAACCGAAATCACCCGCCCCACCAAACAACGCCGCGGGCAAGACTATTTCCGCGAGATCGTTCTCAACAACTATGGCAATCGCTGCGCCATCACCGGCCTGCCCATCCGTGAGCTTCTCATCGCCTCCCACATCCTCCCGTGGAGCGGCGACGAAGGCCAGCGCCTCAACGTCCGCAACGGCATCTGCCTCAACCGCCTCCACGACGCGGCCTTTGACCAAGGGCTGATCAGCTTTGATGATGAACTCTCCTTGTTGCTCTCCCCGCGTCTCAAAACCTTTCTCCCTCAGGAATCCGTGCGGACGAGCTTTGAGATCCATCAGGGGAAACCACTCGACCTCCCCACCGATGGTATTTATCCAGATGCCGAATTCCTTACGAATCATCGGCAGCGGTTCAAGTTCGTGTAGCTAAACCGTCTCCATCGTCAAAGCCGCCCGCATCGCCGCCGAACACCGCGCCAGATCGGATGCAGAGGAAGTCGCCTGAACGACCGCGCCCGCCCCCGTGCGGGACCAACCCCACAGGATGAATTTGCGACGCTTACTGCGATTCCATCAAAAAAACGCATTCTTCGTCATCTCAATCAAATCAAAATGGTCCTTGATGCAGGTTAGTCGGGACTGACCCCGGCGACTGGTGCTCCCGCAAACGCTCCCGGGCAGCCGCCGTGTTCGAGGACTTGGTCGATCTCAGTCATGAGGCGGTAGGTTTTTAATGGCTTGGTCGAAGTCAGATTCGAGCGTTCGATCTTTCTCTCGGCGGAATGCTACGAATTCCTCTTCTGCATGTTCTTTGGCGAGATCGGCGGGGATCGGACTCGGAGCGAGACGCTCCGGCCACGGTCTGGCGCGAGACGCGCCAGCTACGTTCGGGTGCGGTGGAAGCTTTTTCCACGCCGGAGCAAAAGCCTTCCCCGCCCGTGGAAAGCTTTTCCCTGCCGGGGGAAGAGCCTATCCCGCCCGCGGAAAGCTTTTCCGCGCCGGGGGAAAAGCCTATCCCTCCGGTGGAAAGCTTTTCCCCGCTGGGGGAAGAGCTTTCCCCGTCCGGGTAAAAGCGTTGCACGCGCTTTTCCAACGCGGGGGCTGGGCACGTGTAAGCTGCCAACGTGTGTTAGAATCTTCGATGACGATCGGCAACCTTGGAGAAAGATGTCGGGAACAAGGGGCTTGCGGCAGAGGGCGATTTGAAGCGGTCACTTGGCCCTGGGAGGCATTGTATTTCTGGAAATTGCAGGCTTTAGGGCTTTTTCTAGCAGAAAGACGAAAATTTCCTGGCTACTAGAAATGTGAATAACGTCTGAACAAATCAACCAGCAGCCCTAGGGTATCATCACTCTTTACATGGTAAATTTATTCTGAAAAGCGCTATATCTTGTATTGTGAATAATTTTTCGATACCACATGCTGATAATCGGTTTGCCTCGATCCAATAAAAGTGCAGGATGCACAGCGTGTTCGAGGAAGTGTCCAGCGTGTCTGATATCGCCACAGTTTCCCCGGCACGTTCACCAAACAAGCCAATGGCTAATAATAAGAATAAAAATGTGTCGTTCCGGCGCGAAAAATTCCTGGCCGCATGGCTGGAATTCGCTCCGGATGCGACGTTCGCCGGATTGACCCTCGCCGAGTTCGATGAGGGGTCCAAGGAGTCGATTCAAATCCGTGAAACGATGAGAGCGGCGCAAACCAAACTGGCGGGTCTGCAGCTGACCCGCGCCAAGGCCGACGACATGCTCAACGAGAAGTTGATTCTGATCGCCAATTCGATCCGGGGCACCCCGGAGTTTGGCCAGGACTGTGAGCTCTATCGTTCGCTGGGATTTATTCCCAAAAGCGAGCGGAAGACAGGCAAAGTCGCGCGGAAAAGACCGGAGGTGACAGCTCCCGCAGATCCGCCGCCGAACACGGCCGTTGCTTGATCTGACCGTCTAAAGATGGATCAAGCAACGCCGCATCGCGGTATCAAGAGGGTCACCGGTCCGCAAGGGTCGGCGGCCTTTCTCGTGTAAGAGTGAAGGCTGGAAAGCGGGGTTCTGGGAAGCGAAAAGAGGAGAAAAATCGGGGGGCGAGGGGGGGATGCTGTTGAATCACGCGGGATCGCGGGTTGACGTTCCATCGCCACGCCGGTTGACTGGCGGGAGGGATTGAACGAGATGCAAATTTTGAAAAAGCCCTCCACCCGCCTGGTTCTCGCCGGTCTCTCGGTCGCCGCGACGGGTTGGGCAGTTTGGCATTTCACATCCCGCCCCGTAGTCTCGACTGCGGTCGCCCCTTCACTCGCGGAAGCACCGATCCTCGCGCCGGAAGAAGAGGTCCACGCCCGTTATGCCGGTTCCGAAACCTGCCGCGATTGCCACGCTGCGGCGTTTGAAAAATGGCACGACTCCAACCACGGCCGCGCCGAGCGCGTGGTCAGCAAGGAAGAGGACTACAAAGCCTTCGAGCCGAAACAAACCCTCACCCACGGCAAGGACACGTCCGAGGCCTTCGTCGATGCCGACGGACTCGCGAAAATCCTCACGCAGGGCCTCGACAAGAAACGCCACGCCTATGCGGTCGTGCGGGTCATCGGCAACAACCCGCTGCGCCAGTTCCTCATCCCCGCGCCCGGCGGCCGGATGCAGACTTGCGACGTCGCCCTCGACCCGGCCAGGAACGAATGGTTCGACGTTTACGGCGATGAAGACGAGCGCGCTCCCGGCGACTGGGGGCACTGGACCGGCAAGGGCATGAACTGGAACGCGATGTGCGCCGCCTGCCACAACACCCGCCTGCGGAAAAACTACGAACCGCCAACCAACAGCTATCACACCACCATGGCCGAGATGAGCGTGGGCTGCGAATCCTGCCATGGCCCGATGAAGAATCACGTCGAGTGGCAGAAAAAGCCGCCGCTCGACGCCAAAAAGGACCCGACTATTTCCAAGTTCAGCCGCGACCAGGTCATGGAAACCTGCGCCGCCTGCCACGCCCGCCGCGCGGAACTCACCGGCGACCTCATTCCCGGCGAGTCGTTTTACGATCATTTCAGCCTCACCGTCACCGACGGGACCGACACCTATCACCCCGACGGCCAGGTGCGGGATGAAAACTTCGAGTTCGCCTCGTTCCTCTCCAGCCGCATGCACCACGCCGGCGTTCGTTGCGTCGATTGCCACGATCCCCACTCCAACAAGAACATCGTGAAGGGCAACCAGCTCTGCATGAACTGCCACACCGCGCCGCGGGCGGACTACCCCACCGCTCCCGTCATCGATCCGACCGCCCACAGCCACCACGGCGCGGACAGCACCGGCAACCAGTGCGTCTCCTGCCACATGCCGGTCACCACCTACATGCAGCGCCACCCGCGCCATGACCACAGCTTCAGCATCCCCGATCCCAAGCTGACCAAGGAGTTCGGCGCCCCTAACGCCTGCAACCAATGCCACACCGACAAGGACGCCGACTGGGCGATCGAGGCTAGCAGGAAATTCTACGGCGACAAACCCGACCGCCCCACGCGCACCCGCGCGCTGACCGTGGCCAACGCCCGCCGGGGAGATCCCGCCGCCCGCGAGCAGCTCATCAAGATGCTCGTAAGCGAGGAAATCCCCGCCTGGAGAGCCACCGCCTGCCACCTGTTGGAACGCTGGGTGATGGACCCCGCCGCCAACCAGGCACTGCTAGGCCAGCTTTCCCACGCGAGCCCGCTCGTCCGCGCGGCAGCCGTCCGCACGCTCGGCCAGCAGGTCAGGGCTGACAACGCCAGCGTCCGCGGCGCCATCCAGCCGCTGCTGGAAGACCCGATCCGCTCCGTCCGCATCGCCGCCGCGTGGGCGCTTTGCGACACGCTCGACCTCACCTCGCGCGCCGGCCGCGAGCTGGTCCACATGCTCGACATCAACGCCGACCAACCGACCGGCCGGATGCAGCTCAGCCAGTTCACCATGCTGCGCGGCGACAACGCCGGGGCTATCCGCCAGATGCGCAAGGCCATCGAATGGGACCCGAGCTCCCCGCCCTTCCATCACGACCTCGCCATCCTGCTCAGCATCACCGGCGACTCCGCCGGCGCGGTCAAAGCGCTCAGGGAAGCCATCCGCCTCGACCCGGAAAATCCCGAATACCATTACAAGCTCGCGCTTGCCCTGAGCGAAACCGGCACGACGGCGGAAACCATCGCCGAGTTGGAAAAAACCGTGAAGCTCGATCCCGGATACGCCCGTGCCTGGTATAACCTCGGCCTCGCCCGCAACGGCATGAACCAGCCGCGGGAAGCCATCGCCGCGCTGCTCCAGGGCGAGGCCGCCGATCCTAACGACTCCGCGATTCCCTACGCCCGCGCGACCATCCACGCCCGCCTCGGCCAGCGCAACGAGGCTCTATCCGCCGCCACCCGCGCCCTCCAGCTGCGCCCGGATTTCCCGGAGGCCATGCAACTCATCCAGGCGTTTTCCCGCCCGTCGCGCTGATGGTGTTCCCGCTGCAATGATTTACATCGACACGAGCAGTTTGCTGAAACTCGTTCTACCTGATCTTCAATCGGAAGCCACGAGGACGGCGGTTCTCGCCGAAAATTCCGTGGCGGTGCCGGCGCTGGCCGATCTGGAAGCGCGCCTGCAAATACGGGCACTTTTTCTCGGGGGTAAATTGAGCGAAGCACGGACACAGAGACTTCG
>CANHPN010000091.1 GCA_947462535.1 Akkermansiaceae bacterium
GTGCGGTTTTTCCGACATGCAGTCCTTGATCAGTCCGTGGATGGCGTCCGGGATGGTCGCGGAAAACAACCAAGTGCTCTTGCGGGCGCGGGTGAGACCAAAAATTTTCACCAGCTCCTTCTTGAAGCCCATGCTCAGCATTTCGTCCGCCTCGTCGAGGATGAGGTGCTTCACGTGGATCAATGTCAGCGCCTTTTTCTGGAACAAATCGAGCAACCGCCCGGGCGTGGCGACGACGATGTGGGTCGGCCGTTGCAGCGAGGCGACCTGCTTGTCGAAGTCGTCGCCGCCGCAAAGCACCTCGACGAAGATCTTCTCGGAAAACTTGGTGTAGCGGAAAAGCTGCTTGCCGATCTGCTTCGCCAGCTCCCGGGTGGGCGCGATGACGAGGCCTTGGATGTCCCGCGATTTCGGGTTCACCTTCATCAGCAGCGGCAGGCCGAAAGCGGCGGTCTTGCCGGTGCCGGTCTGGGCCTGGGCGATCAGGTCGCCTCCGTTTTCGAGCAGGAAAGGGATCGCCTTGTCCTGGATTTCCGTGGGATGGATGATGCCGAGCTCCTGTAGCCCTTGCATCAGGTTGGCGGGAATGCCGAGTTCTTTGAAAGTCTTCAACGTCGTGTTTTCTGGTGATTTCCGCCCGCTTGGACGGGTGACGGGGGCACCTTGTGCGGTTCAATCAAGGATGACGAGCCATGAAATTTTGGGTTTTGTGGAAACTCTGAAACACGAGCTTGACACCTGCGCTCAAATTCCTATTTTCCCCCGCCCGCCTCCAAGCGACCCACTTTTTTACAATACGACCATGGCCAACCACAAATCTTCAATCAAGCGCGCACGTCAAACCGTCGTCCGGACCGAGCGTAACCGCGCTGAAAAGAGCCGCATGAAGACGCTCCGCAAGAAAGCCCTCACCGCGATCGCTTCCGGCGATAAAAGTGCTGCCGCCGAAGCAAGTTCCGCATTTTCCTCCGTCGTGGACAAGGCCGCCAAGCGCAACTTGATTCACCCGAACAAGGCTGCCAACTTGAAGAGCAAGACCGCGAAGGCCCTCGCAGGTATTGCTTGACCGACCCGTCAGCCGGTTTCATTCAAATCAACGAAACAAGCGGACCGGGTCACCGGTGCCGCTTTTTTCATAGATACCATGTCCGATTCTCCTCCACCGAACCGTGCGGCCGCCGCCGCGAAAATCGCCGCAAATCCCGCGGGCTACAAAGTCTGCGAGGGCTGTGATTCGATCGTCGGAAGTGGAGCCGCGCTCTGCCCGAACTGCCACAGCTACCGCTTCGACGCTTCGCCCCAGCGGGTGATTCTCCAGGCCAGGATTCTCGGATCAAGGGAGCAAACCTCGGTCACGGCCGATGATTTGGGCTGATTTCAAATGAGCGCGCCTATCGGATTCAAAGAGTGGCAAGTGGTTTGCGAGGCCTTGGCATCGGGCCGGCAGTCGATTCTCCTGCGCAAGGGCGGCATCCACGAAGGACGCCAGGGATTTTCTTTCGCTCACGAATCGTTTTTCCTCTTTCCCACCCGCTTCCACTCCTTGGCCGACCAAGTCCGTGAAGGTGAGGTGAAAGTCCTGCCCGAGTGGCAGCCGGGCGATGTGATCCGGATCACCCATCACGCCGAGGCGCTTCGGGCGGTTACTCTGACTGATAGGGAAAAGGTCGCCGCCTTGGAGCCGCTGCATATTTACTCGGAGCAAACCGTGCGCGACCGCTTCAACTGGGAGGGCAAGGGCATGGCCTCCGGTAGTATCCATCTCGCGTTGGTTCGCGCCCGTGAGCTCGCCACGCCTTGGGAATTTCCCTACGAGGCGAAATACGGCGGCTGCCGCAGCTGGGTGAATCTCCCCGAGCCGCCGGCCGACTGGAGGGAAACCGCGCGGCCCGTGCTCACAGATGAGGCTTTCGCGGCCTTGGATCAGAGCATTAAATAAGTGGTTACTCTTCCAGCCAGCGGCCGAGCGATTCCTCTAACTCGTCGGTCCGTTTGACGTTGAACGCCTCGCTGGCGGCGACGGTGACGCGGCGGCCGGCGCTGTTTTGGAAATGCAGTAGCACCGGCGTGGCTCCAGGGTTGTTAGCCAGGGCGAGCTTGATCTCGATGAGGTCGCGCTCGCTGTGGCGGGTCGTCCAAAGCATGAGTTCGAGCGGGCCTTGGTGGTTCGCCGCGGCGCGCTTGGGCTTGAGCTCGGAGAGCTCGTAACCGGTGATGCGGCGGCCGCCGGTGCGGTCGTCCACTTGAATGTTGCCTTTCAGCCGGATGATTTTGCCGGGGTCCAGCAACCCGGCGTCGCGGGCGGGGACGAAGGTTTCCCCCCACAGCATGATCTCGCAGCTGCCGGTGAAATCCTCCAGGATGAGCACGCCGAAGGGCTTGCCGGTCTTGGTCATTTTCGCATCGAGCGAGCGGACCATCCCGGCGAACGGGAAGCGCTCGCGGGGATTGGAAAGATCGAGGTCGTCGATGAGTCCGAGCCTGCGGTATTTGTTGGAGTCGATGACGCTGCGGAACTTGTCGAGCGGATGGCCGGTGACGTAGAAACCTAGCAGTTCCTTCTCGTGGGCGAGGCGCTCGTCCTTGCTCCATTCCTCGACGGTGGGCACGGAGGAGCGCTTGGATTTCGTTTTCGCCGGGGCGGAAAACTCCATGGAGTCGAACATCGAAACCTGGCCGGACGCGCGGTCGCGCTGGGCGGACGAGGCGGAGGCGACGACTTGTTCGAGCCGGGCGCACATGCCGGCGCGGGTTTCCCCGGTCCAGTCGAGGGCTCCGGCTTTGGCGAGGTTTTCGAGGATGCGCTTGTTGACGACCTTGGAATCGAGACGCGAGGCGAAGTCGTCGAGCGAGGTGAACGCGCCGTTTTTGTTGCGGTCCTCGATGGCGATGGCCATCGCGCCCTCGCCGCAGTTCTTGATGGCGGCGAGGCCGTAGCGCACGCCTTTGGAGCCGTTGAGCAGGGTCTCGGGAGAGAAACGGAGCTGCGAGGCGTTGAGATCCGGCGGCAGGATTTCCAGGCCCATGCGGTGGCACTCGGAGACGAAGACGCCGATCTTGTCGGTGTTGTGAATCTCGTTGGAGAGCAGCGCGGCCATGAATTCGACCGGGTGGTTCGCCTTCAGATAGGCGGTCCAGTAGGAAATGTGGCCGTAGCAGGCGGAGTGGGATTTGTTGAAACCGTAACCGGCGAACATCGCGATCTTGTCGAAGATCTGGTCGGCGAGCTTCTTGCCGATGTTGTTGGTCTTCTCCGCGCCTTCGACGAATTTCGCCCGCTGTTTCTCCATCTCGACCGGGTCCTTCTTGCCCATCGCGCGGCGCAGAAGGTCGGCGCCGCCGAGCGAGTAACCGGCGAGCACCTTGGCCGCGTTCTGCACCTGCTCCTGGTAGATCATGACGCCGAAGGTGTCGCCGCAGACGCTTTCCAACAGCGGATGCTCATACATCGCGCGGGTGCGGCCTTTTTTCACGTCCAGCATCTGGTCGATGAACTGCATGGCTCCCGGGCGGTAGACGGCGAGAAGGTCGATGATGTCGTCGATCTTCTCGATGGCATACTTGCGGCAGGTTTCCACCATGCCGCCGGATTCCAGCTGGAACACGCCCATCGTCTCGCCGCGGTTGAGGAGCTCGAAGGTCTTCCAATCCTCCAGCGAAACCGTCTCGATCGCGAAATCCGGCGTGTGCTTGCGGATGTGCTGCACGGCTTCCTGGATGACGGTGAGGTTCTTCAACCCGAGGAAATCCATCTTGAGAAGGCCGACATCGGTGATGGCCTTCATGTCATACTGGGTGACGACTTCCCCTTCGTTTCCGCGGGTGAGCGGGACGTGTTCGTCGAGCGGGCGATCACCGATCACGACGCCGGCCGCGTGGACGCCGACGTTTCTAGCAAGACCTTCGAGCTTGGTCGCGTAGCTCCAAAGCTGCTGGTAGGTGGTGCTGCTCTCGATGAGTTCTTTCAGTTCGGGCTTCGATTCATACTCGTCCTTGAGTTTGATGTCGGGTTTCGCCTCGATCATCTTGGCGATGCGGTCGCCCTCGCCGTAGGAAATTCCCATGACGCGGCAGACGTCGCGCAGCACGCTCTTTGCGCCTAACTTGCCGTAGGTGATGATGTGTGAAACGCTGCGCTCGCCGTATTTCTTTCGCACGTAGGCGATGACCTCGACGCGGCGGCTCTGACAGAAGTCGATGTCGACGTCGGGAGGGCTGACGCGTTCCGGGTTGAGGAACCGCTCGAACAACAGGCCGAAGCGCATCGGGCAGATGTCGGTGATGCCCATGGCATACGACGCCAGCGAGCCCGCCGCCGAGCCCCGGCCGGGGCCGACCGGGATGTCGTTGTCGCGCGCCCACTGGATGAAGTCGGCGGTGATGAGGAAGTAGGAGGCGAATCCTAACTTGTTGATCGTATCGACCTCGTATTTCAAGCGGTCGGCGATTTCCGCGCTCGCGGCTTTTTCCGCGCCGTAGCGTTTCACCAAGCCGTCGCGGCAGACCTTCATCAGGTATTCCTCGCGCGGGCTGCCGTCGGGCGTGCCGAACTGCGGGTATTTCTCCGAGCTGGTGGAATCGAGCTTGATAGAGACATTGCAGCGCTCGGCGATTTCCAGCGTCGCGTCGCAAGCCCCCGGCACGTCGGCGAAGATCTCGCGCATCTGCTCGGCGGTCTTGAAATAGACTTCCGGCGAGTAGTGCATCCGGTTTTCATCGATCACCAGGTTTCCGGTGCCGATGCAGATCATCACGTCGTGCGCCTCGTGATCGAACTTGTTGAGGAAGTGCACGTCGTTCGCGGCGACGACCTTGAGGTCCATTTCCTTGGCGAATTTCAGCAGGGAAGGGGTGACCAGCCGCTGCGGTTCGAGGCCGTGGTTGTGGATCTCGACGTAGGTGTTTTCCTTGCCGTAGATGTCCACGATCTCGGCGAGCGTCTCGCGGGCCTTCTCCTCGTCGCCGGCGCGCAGCCACTCGTTGACAGGGCCGGAAATGCAGCCGGTGAGGCAGATGATGCCCTTGGAATATTGCCGCAGCGTGTCGCGGTCCACGCGGGGTTTGCCGTAGTAGAGTCCTTCGAGATTTCCCTTGGAAACAAGCTTGCTGAGGTTGTTCCAGCCCTCGTTGTTCTCGGCGAGCAGCGTCATGTGGGTGGCGCGCTTGCGGCCGGCGAGCTCCTTCTTGTCCTCCATCTTCCCCGGAGCGAGGTAGATTTCGCAGCCGAGGATCGGTTTCACCCCGGCCTTGTGGCACTCCTGGTAGAATTTGATTGCACCGTAGAGGTTGCCGTGGTCGGTCATCGCCACCGCCGGCATGCCGAGTTCCTTGGCGCGTTTGGCCAGATCCTTGATGCGGATCATGCCGTCGAGCAGCGAAAACTCGGTGTGAAGGTGGAGGTGGACGAAGGAATCTGACATCGGGCGGCGAGACCTTAGCGAGCCGATGACGGAGGGCAAGCCGGGGGATTTCCAAGGCTCCGCATCCAAGAAAGGTCACGCAAGCCACGTGGGGTGCGGAATTGCGGTCACTGGCTGTAGAAGACATCCAGTTCGTAAATGGACCAGTGATGCGTGGTATTGGTGCCTGTCTGGGCGATTCGCAGGTATCGGGCGGTCTGCGGGGGGGAGGTGATGGTGGTAATGCCAAGTGTGCCGGGGCCACTGGCGATGGGATCGCTCCAGGTTTGACCATTGTTGGAAACGGAGCCGAGGAATTCGAGGTGCTGGCCGGGGTAGAACTCGGGTTGCAATTTCCGCAGGACCAGGTCTTTGCAGAGGCGGTGGGATTTCTGGTCGAAGGCGTAGAAACATTGGCCGAGTTCCGCTCGGCGTCCGATACCACGCTTGCTTTCTGTTTCTTGGCGACTGCCCACCGAAAGCGGGTTGACGGTCTGGGATCTTGTTGAGCCGGTGCGATCCAAACCCGGCTGATGTCGTGGAAACAGGAGACTCTCCCAGCTTCCCTGGA
>CANHPN010000092.1 GCA_947462535.1 Akkermansiaceae bacterium
GCCCTGCTGCGCAAACTCACCCTCAACCTCCTCCGGCATGATCAGACCATCAAAGACACCATGCGCGGCAAACGCATCCGCGCCGCGCTTTGCGAGAAAACACTCGAAACCCTTCTGAAACTCAACATTTCAAAATGAGGTAGCCCTGGAGCTCGTCCGGGGTGAGGTCTCCAGTCTTGCGGTCGCCGTAGTAGATCCATTCCTGCTCGTCTTCAGATAGATTCTCGAAGGGGCATTTGATGTCAATGTCGCGCTCCTTGCAGTTTCTAACAAGATCGTGCTGGCATTCGTCGCCGCGCTCGCCTTGGAAGGGTTTGATGGCTCCCTGGGCGATGGAGAGGGATTTGTCGGGGACGGCTTTTTCGAGGTCGATGCCGATGATGCGGCCGAAGCCGCGGCATTTCGGGCAGGCACCTAACGGGGAGTTGAAGGAGAAGAGGGCGGCGGTGGGTTTGCGGAGGGTGAAGCCGGTTTTGGGGTTGGTCCAGGTGGTGGAGAAAGAGGAAGAACGGGCAGGAATGCCTGTGTCACTGATGGTGGCGTGGCCTTTTCCGAGGGTGAAGGCGGCTTCGAGGGCTTCGAGGAGGCGGGAGTGGTTCTCAGGTGTTAGTGTGAGGCGGTCTTGGACGATATGAATGACGGGCGGGATGAATCCCGCGCTCCAGTTTTCGTCGGTGCGGATGATTTGGCCGTCGAGGAGGATGCGGAGGTAGCCTTGGGCGTTGAGGAGGGGGAGGATTTCCCCGGCTTTCGAGTCGGGGGGGGTGGGGATGGGAAAGGTGACTAACACGGGCTTTCCCGCTAGGTTTTTGGTGGCCCATGCGGCGGCGGATTCGGGGGAGTCGGGTTGGATGGTTTCGCCGGTGAGCGGGTCATAGCCGATGGCGAGACGGGCGAAGAGGAGCTTGAGGTAGTCGTTGATCTCGGTGAGTGTGCCGACGGTGGAGCGGGTGGTGCGAACGTGGTTTTGCTGCTCGATGGCGATGGCGGGCGGGATGCCCTCGATGTGATCAACGGCGGGCTTGTCCATGCGGTCGAAGAACTGCCGGACGTAGGGCGAGAACGTTTCGACGTAGCGGCGCTGGCCCTCGGCGTAGAGGGTGTGGAAGGCGAGCGAGGACTTGCCGGAGCCGGATGGTCCGGTGACGACGGTGAGTTTTCCGAGCGGGATATCGAGGTCGAAGCCCTGCAGATTATGCTGGCGGCAGCCGCGGAGGGTGATGGCGGACTCGGGGCGGCGTGGTGTGGATTTCCTGTCTGCTTCGGGCACGCCGCAGGTTAAGCAGGAAAAATCGGGCCGCCAGTGGAAGTGTGTGTCGGGCGGGTGAAAAATTCAGATCACTCGGCAGCCGGAGAGGAGCCCATCATCAACCCGTAGAAATACTCGGGGGTTTCCTTGGTGAGTTCGATTTCGCCTTCGATGAGGTGGATCGCGCCGGTGTCATTGTCCGGCTTGAGTCGCTCGATTTGTTTTTCGAGGCCGAGAATGTAAGTCGAAGAGAGTTGGGAGAGCGACTGACTGAGCTTGAAGTCGATGTTTTTCTGCTTTTCAAGTGCTTCGATATGGCAGGTCTCGATTCCTGTAACGTCGGTGACCGAGATTTCCAGAGTCTCAGGAATGCGCCCGCCCTCTGCCCTCAGGGCATCGACGGCCTGTTTGATCCCGGCAGCGCCCTCACCGCGGTTAGGCGAGGCCCTGCTTGCGCAGAGGAGTAGCGCCTTCTCAAAGCCCCATAAGTTGTCTTTCAAGCTGCTGCGATACCTGGCAATGGATGGAGCTGCGCGGTCGAGCATGATTTTGCGGGCGCGCTGGAAGAATCCGGGGACGTCGAATCTGGGTGGTTCGGAGACGTCCGAGGTGTCGGGTGCAGGCTCCGGCACTGGAGGATTTGGCATCAGAGGAATTTCTGGAGCCGTGCCCGGGCCGGGATCGGGTGTTCGGGTCGGCTCCGGTTCGGGCGTCGGATCAGGATTTTTGGGCGGCTCAGGAGCAGGTTGCTTGATGATGATGAGTTGGGTGGATCTATTCTTCAGAAAATGATTTAAACTGTAGCCAACGATTCCAATGGCTAGCAGAAAGATCAGGATTCCCGGAAAACTGGAGGGCTTTTTGCGGGCGGCGACATGTCCCGCCCTGCGCATCTTCGGCTGCGGTGGTCCCGCGGCTCCGCGAGGCGTCGACACGGAAGACTTGGCGATGGCCTGCAGGTCTTTTACCATCTCGTTAGCACTGGCGTAGCGGGCGGCGGGCGACGGCTGGGTCGCCCGCCGGATGATAGCGTCGAAGCGGACGTCGCAGCGGGCAATCAGCGAGGCTGGCCGTGGATCGTCAGCCGGAAGCTTCCCTGTGAGGAGTTCGTGAAGCATCACGCCGACTGAGAAAATGTCCGCGCGGTAGTCCACGGAGTGCGGGGAATTGACCACCTCGGGAGCGGTGTAATGAGGCGTGCCGAAAATTTCCTCGCCCTCTTCGACTTTGCGCTCGATGGGGCGGGCGAGCCCGAAATCGCCGATCTTCGGCTGTGCGTTGAGATCGAGGAGGATGTTGGACGGCTTGATGTCGCGGTGGATGATGCCGTTTTCGTGGGCGTGGGCGAGCCCGCCGCAGATGGAGGAGATCAGGCGGATCACTTCCGCCGGGTCGATCGCCTGGCCATGGGCCGAGTGATAGATCGACTTGCCCGGCACGAACTCCATCACGATGTAGAGCATCCCGTTGACTTCACCGAAGTCATAGACGCCGATGAGGTTGGGGTGATTGAGGCGAGCCATGGCCTTGGCCTCGGTCTCGAAACCCTTGCAGAATGCAGCGTCATTGCTGAATTCCATGGGCAGGATTTTCAGCGCGACCGTCCGATCCAAAGACTTTTGCACCGCACAATAGACCGCGCCCATGCCGCCAGTGGCGATAAGACTCTGAATTTCATAACCGGGGAAAAGCGGCGCGAGGTCTGCTGGTTCCGGAGCGATGAAGCCGGCAGGGTCGTGAGAGTCGGTCATGAGCGGAGGAGTAGCAATTTGGGAGCTTCGCGCTGGAGGCTACGCTTCGTAATGATTTGATTTCAAGACTAATGATCGGACTATTCGGCGAAACGAAGCTTGCCTGGGGGTCGATAAGCCGGGATCAGATCGCCGCATGAGCGATGCTGGAGCGATGGAAATTTGTGGTGAGAATGGCATCCGCCGCACGGTGGCGGCATTTTACAGGCAAGTGCGGACGGACGAGCTCATCGGGCCGATGTATCCCGCAGCGGACTGGCAGGGCTCGGAAGAACGTCTGGCGGACTTTCATTTCATCCGAACCATCAGAAGTAGGAAAAACCTCGAATTTTTCCATTGGCGGGTTTGCACAGGTCGTCGCAGGGTTTGAGCGAAGCCATTCCAAAATGTCCGACCCCACCGAATTCGTCATCACCGCCACTTTCATGGCGGCTCTCGGCATTTTCCTGCTGGCCGCCACCGCTCGGAGATTGAGCGGAAATCAACCACCGCGCCGACCCGCGCCGACGGCTTCATTTCCAGCAGATGACGGGTCGCCGTATCAGTCACCCACGTCCACGTCCACGCCGCCCGCGCTGCCGCCACAACTCCCAAGCGGGCGAGTGCCGATCTGGTTTTACCAACCGCTCGATTTGCTCGGGATCGGCTTCATTTTCGTGCTGTTTTTCGGCCTCGTCATGGCGTCCGTCAGAGCCTCCTCCGAGGCCGGGCTGGTGATGGATGCCAGCGGGATGGTGGCGTCCATCGCGTTCCAGTTCGTCAGCGCGAGCATCGTCACGTTTTTCGTGATCCCCCGCATCCGGCCGGTGGAATGGCTGGGCTTGCGGTGGCCGGCGTGGCGCTGGACCTTCGTCATCGCCCCCTGCTCGGTCTTCTCCATGTGGATGTTTTTCGGAGGACTTCAGCTTTCCGGCTTCATGGAATGGATAGAGTCCCTCGGCGTGGAAGCCGTGCAGGACACCGTCAAACTCCTGCAAACATCCACCGATCCGGCGATCCTCGGGCTGATGGTCATCGCTGCCGTCATCGCCGCCCCGCTTTGCGAGGAAATCGTCTTCCGCGGCTATCTCTACCCCGTTGCGAAAAAATTCGTCGGCCCGTGGGCTGCCGGGGTTTGCTCGGCCCTCGTTTTCGCCGCCGCTCATGGCAGCCTCGCCGCCCTGCTTCCGCTGTTCGTTTTCGGCTGCCTGCTCGTCTTCGTTTACGAAAAAACCGGATCGCTCTGGGCACCCGTCGCCGTGCATTTCTGCTTCAATGCCGCGACCGTGCTCATCCAGATGATCGCCCGTTACTACCATCTTCCGCTCGATGCCCCGCTTTGAAAACGCTCCGTGACATCGGCGAGGACGCCCTCATCGATCGCCTCGTCGGCCTGGTCCCGCAGGATCCGAACCCCGCCGCCGGGCCGGGCGACGACTGCGCCGTGATCGATCCCGACCCCCATTCACCCACCCTTCTGCTTCTCAAAACCGACGCCCTCGTCGAGCACATCCATTTCCTGCCACGCACGCCGCCCCGCGCCGTCGGCTGGAAGGCCGCTGCCCGCGTGGTCTCGGATTTCGCCGCGATGGGCGGGCGTCCCGCGCACTTCCTCGTCACCCTCGCGCTCCCCCCGGAAACCACCGTCGCGTGGGCGGAAGACCTCTACCGCGGCATCGGCGATTGTCTGGAAAAATTCGGCGGCGTCCTCGCCGGCGGCGAAAGTTCCAGCGTCCCTCCGGGTTCCGCAGCCGTCATTTCCATCGCCGCCACCGGCTGCGTCCGCCGCGAGCAGGTCGTCCTCCGCTCCACTGCGAAACCCGGCGACGCCCTTCTCGTCACCGGCAGGCTCGGCGGCTCGCTGCAGGGCAAGCACCTCGATTTCACCCCCCGCCTCTCTGAAACAAACTGGTTGGTATCTGAATACAAGCCGACAGCGATGATGGATATTTCCGACGGTCTGGCGAAAGACCTCCCGCGCCTCGCCACCGCTTCCGGTTGCGGATTCGTGATCGATCGCACCGCGCTGCCGCTCACTCCGGGCAGCACTCCGGCGCAAGCCCTGGGCGACGGCGAGGATTTTGAAATCCTCTTCGCCATCGAACCCGCCCGCGTCCCCGGCTTGCTCGCCGCATGGCAAGCCGTTTTTCCGGATCTTCCGCTCA
This sequence comes from Akkermansiaceae bacterium, assembly GCA_947462535.1. Lineage (GTDB taxonomy): Bacteria > Verrucomicrobiota > Verrucomicrobiia > Verrucomicrobiales > Akkermansiaceae > Luteolibacter. The sequence goes on from CANHPN010000092.1 coordinate 5,145, forward strand.
CGCGCATCGGCGCGCTCGTCGAGAGCGGAGCGGGCCAATCATTGACCGGCGGCTGGGACCACTTCTCGGGGCACTGATCGCCCTGTCGGACGCCATCCAAATTTGGAATCCCGGATTGCCTGGCCGCGCAAAAAGGTTGGATCACTGTTTTGTGCCCTCGCCTCCACCGACAAATCCCAGGGCTACCTCATTTTGGTACAATCCGCACTTGTACGAAACGACCGTTTGATTTAAGCGGGCCGGATGGCTTGCAAGAAGACCCGTAATGAAGAGTATGCCGGAGGGTTTCCTCCCGGCATGGAAGCATTTGAAAAGCTCACCGA
>CANHPN010000093.1 GCA_947462535.1 Akkermansiaceae bacterium
GCCCACCGCCACCCGTCCGAACCCGCGTGCGGGGCGAGCCGGCCCTGCCGGGCGGCGTGAGCTGGCCTTTTCCCATAGCGCGTTGAGCTCGTTCATTTCCGCAGGAAAATCAGTTGTCGTGGTGGTGATCCCGTCGGCTTGCCATTTCAAGTCCGAGGAAAACTGCGGGAGATACAGCAATGGCGCAAGCTGCGCTCCGGCACGACGGCCCGGGTATTCCAGCACTTCGTAAAACGTCCCTCTTTCCTCAATGAGAGAGAGTTTCGGCAAGCCGAGTCCGCTGCTCCCGGGAATCGCAGCGCCGTTTTTCGAATCGAACCCGAAGGCGAATTCAATGAGGTTTTTCACTCCGTCGTGATCGGGGTCCGCAGCCGGACCGGAGATGGGTAGGGCATCCAGTTCCGTGTTGTCGAAATGGGTTGCCTGCCACTGGGCGAAGGGGCCGATGGCGAAGGTGAGCGTGTGAACGGCGCTTAATCCCGTGAGATACGTCTGGCCCGGCCCGATGAATGCGGAAGCCTTGATCCGCACCTTGTGGATGCCGGGGCTGCTGAAGCCCCAGTTCTGAACTTAACCGGATAAGCCACCGCGCTCACTTCGGCGCAGTTGCCAGAATGTATTCGGCGATCACCCGGAGCTTGTCCGGCCCGAGGTGGGAAAATGGCGGCATCGGTGGGAAATCCGGGCGCTTTTTCCCAGGTGCCATCGCCCAGGTGACGATGCCGTCGGGGTTTTCCGCGTAGATCGCGGCAATTTCACGCAGTGGAGGTCCGACTAGTTTGCTGTCCGGTGCGTGGCAGGCCGCGCAGGTGGCGAAAAGTTGTTCGGGCGTTTCCTCGGCTTCTTCCGACGGAGGGTTTGCTTCGTTCCACGCAGTTAGCGCGTTCTGATAGTTCGTCGTGCGTTCGCGGACCTGCTGTTGGTGGGTGGCGAGCGACGCTTCCCGATAGGCGTGCCGCCCGCTGCCCATGCCGAGCACGACGACGGAAAAGAACATGCAAAGCCTGATATAGCCATATCCCAGGTTTTCTTCCGGTCCTTTCGCCTTTTTCAAAAGCACGATGAAAAGCACCAAACCGAGAGCGGCAGATGGCAGAATGATTTTGTAGAGCAGTGGCGTGACGCCCACGGCTGGCAGGGTGAAGAGCAGCAGCGGTCCGGCGATGAATTGCAGCCCGGTGGCCAGGGCCGCGATCTGATAGAAAAGCCGTCGCAGTTCCTCGCGGGACATTCCGTTGTCGAGATGATCGACAACAATCCGCCGCCAGAACCATCCGGCACCCGCAAGGCCTGTTAGTGCGAGGGAGGCGAGGAGGAAATGGAAATAGCGGGGAAATACGTTGCCGACTTTTAGGGAGGAGAAAAAGCCCTTCACCTTTTCCCATTCGCTGGGGAAGAGCATGAGGTTCACGTTTGCGAGAAACACGAAGGGGATGGCGAGAAACAGCAATGTGGATGTGATCACGAGTCCCCAGTGAAACCTCTTCGCGATTCTGGTTTCCCAGCGATGCCAGGTGTATTTGTGCAGGTAGGCCAGCAGGAACGCGGCGATGATGAGTGGAATAATCAACAGCCAGGCATGGCCCGTGAGCGCGTTCGCCCCATACCACTGCACCGTATAAACAAGGTTGATGCAGAGCAGCGGTCCGATGCCCATGACGACAGCCAGGCTCTTGTTGACGGTGACGGTCTTCGCGATTTCCAGGGCGAGCGCATCGTATTTTTTGTTTTTGAAGCCGAGGAACTCGAAGATGGCGATGAGCAGCGAACCGCCAACCGTTAGATTCACGAACAGGATGTGAATCAGGAAGAAAACGACGAGCAGCGTCTTCAGCAGGCCCTCCGGCAAGGGTAGCGGCAGCGTGAGATCGCGTGGAACCGGTGTGTTGGCGAGAAACAACAATGAAGTCATGGCTTGGAGGATGCTGAGGTGGTATCGGAAAGGCGGATGCCGGTTGCCTGCGCGCCGGAGAGCGGCTCGCGGGTCTTGCGGAGATCGAGGATGTAGGAGACGAGCGCTTCCTTTTCCGCCCGGTTGCCGGGGAACGGCGGCATGAAGGTGCTGGTCTTGTGCATGGTGCCGAGGAAGGAAACCATACCACCGGCGTTCCACTCACCGGGGCCATACATGCGGGTGAACTTGTCCAGCACGCTATTGATGCCGGTGGTGCTGTGGCAGCGCGAACAGGAAATCATGAACACGTCCTTGCCCGCCTCGATGTGGTTTTCAGGAGTGACGGTGTGGTGTTTCACATAGGTGGCGTGCTTGAGCATCCCCTCGCTTTGCAGGAAGCGGACTTCGTCCTTCCTCACTCCGTTCGAGTAGAGGTATTCCGCGATTACCCATGGCTTACGCATGAACTCACGAGCCCGCTCGAAATGCCCTAGCAGCCAGATGCCCATGAAGGTCGGGATCAGCAGCGCCCATCGCGGAATCAGTCGCGGCACCGTCAGGCCGCCGATGGCGATGAGCAGGAACGCACCCACCGTCCAGCCCAGCAGCATGGCGAACTTGTCCTTCCATTGGACGAATGCCATGGAAAGAAGGGCCACGGACTGGTTCGCCCGCATCGCCTCGGGAATTCGGAACCAATACCAGATGCCGAAAAAGGTCAGCGCTATCATCGAGGAAAGCACCACATGGGACAGTCGCTCGACCATCCAAGCTCTCGCGGCGGCGTCCTTTTTCGTGAAGAAATACGTGCAGAACCAAAGGAAAACCGCGCCCGTCATGAAGGCGAAAGCGGTGCGGAATCCAAGCTGCGGTAGATAGAGGGGCGCGGTCATCGCATCGAGAAACGCGCGGCTCTGGCTCCAGTCCCCGGTGTTCATCATGAATCCTAACACCGCGACGATCAGCGCCATGGTGAGCCAGGACATGATGCTCAGGGCGAGGCCGATCTTGATGTGCTTGCGCTTCTTCTCAGGCGTGTCCGCTTTTTTCCAACTGAGAAACCACCACATGATGAGCACGACCTCGGAGATGAAAACCAGCCATTCCGCGAACCAACCGAGGAAAAAGATCCGCAACAAACTGCCGATCCCGAACGGTGCGAACAACGAGGTGGAAAGCCAGATCCCCACCCCGGTTAGGGCACCCACCGTGGTGGTAACGATGAACACCACAAAGGTGATGCGGTAGGCAAGACGGTCGATGTCCGGACGATTGTGTTTGTGCGCCCACCATTCCATGAAAGTCAGCAAGGGATAGGCTCCGACAGCCAGCGGATGGTTAATGAGCACATGCAGACATGCGATCAGGCCGATGATCAGGCGACCGCCGGCGATGTGATCGAGGTAGTAGGGAGGAAAATCCATGCGCCGCTTGTAGGCACGTTTTCCGATGTGAAAATGTGGTGAATTGTCGCAGTGGCGGGAATTCCTTTGGCGGCATCCCACCTGCGACAAAAAACCGCACGCCTTTCCCAGTTTCCGGTGGGACGATAGGGGCCGGGCCGCATAGTCTCCGTGCATCGCCGCCGCCATTCCACTCCCCGCCACGTCCCTGATGCTCCGCTGGATCCTGCGCCTGCGGTGGGTAGCTGCTTTCGGCCAATTGTTTGCGATGCTGGCGGCGGCCTTCGTTTTTCATCTGGAACTGCCATGGATTCCGATGATTTCCGGATTGATGCTCACGGTGTTTTCCAACCATCTGCTTCAGGACTGCATGGATGGGAGCAGCGGGAAATGCAGACCGTTGATCAACACGTTGATCTTCGGTGACTCGCTGATTCTGACCACGATGCTCTACTTCTCTGGCGGGGTTCATAATCCGTTCACCGGCTTCTACCTTCTTCTCATCGCGCTGGCGGCCATGACCTTATCCGGTCGCTCGCTGTGCGTTCTGCTGGTGCTTGTCGCCGTGGAAGTGCTCGTGCTTTCCATCTGGCACCTGCCGTTCTCCGGCCCTGCCGGGGTGGTGGGCGGCGGAACACTCACCTATCCGGTTTTTCTAGCAGGATGGGGTGTATCGTTGCTACTCATCGCCATCTGCATCGCGTTTTTCGTCCACCGGATGAACCGCCAGCTCCGCGAACGCGAAAAGGAACTCGCCGAAGCGGAACGGCAAATCACAGAAGCGAACCGTTTCCAGTCGCTCGCCACCCTCGCCGCCGGAGTCGCCCACGAACTTGGGTCGCCGCTCGGCACCATCGCCATCGCCAGCAAGGAACTGGAACGCTCGCTCCGGCGTGATGGAGCGTCTGCGGGCTGGCAGGAAGATGCCCGCTTGATCCGCAGCGAGGTGGAACGATGCCGCCAGATTCTGGACCGCCTCGACCGCCGCTCGACACGCGGGACAGGAGAGTCCCCGGAAGCCTGCACGGCGGCATCGCTGTGCGCCCGGTTGGAAAAACATCTGTCGTCAGAAATGTTGGAGCGGGTGAAAACCGACGACCGCACGCAGAATTTCCCGCTCCTTCTTTCCACCGGAGCGGTGCTTCAGTCGCTCGTCGTGCTCATCGAAAACGCCTGCGAGGCCGATCCATCCGGCAGGCCGGTGACACTGGATATTCGGATCCATGGACAGGACGAAATTGTGTTCCGCGTGCTGGATCAGGGTCCGGGGATTCCCGACCATTTGCGGTGGCGGATCGGCGAACCGTTTTTCACCACGAAAAAAGATACCTCAGGCATGGGACTTGGGATTTTCCTCATCCAGACACTCACCGCGCACCTGGGTGGTTCATGCACCCTGCTGCCGGCCGTGGACGGCGGCACCTGCGCCACCCTGACCCTGCCCGTGAAACCCAAGGATTCCCCCGAATGAACGCACCGCAGTTTCAACGCATCCTCGTCGTCGATGACGATGCCATTTACCGCGAACGCCTCGCCCGCTCGTTTCGCGAGAACGGCTATGAAACCGCCACTGCGGAAGACGCGGATGGCGGTGTCCGCACCGCCCGGGAGTTCTCGCCGCAAGCCGCCGTGCTAGACCTCCGCATGCCCGGCGACGGCTTGGAGTGCCTGAAACGACTGATCGACGAACATCCCGGCATCCGTGCGGTCATTCTAACGGGCTATGGCAGCATCGCCACCGCCATTGAGGCCGTCAGGGCAGGAGCCATAGACTATCTCACCAAACCTGCGGACGCGGAGCAGATTCTCGCCGTTCTATCAGGACGGCGCCACGCTCCGGCAGACGAGTCCTATCAGGCCCCGTCGCTGGACCGCCTGGAGTGGGAACACATCCAGCGCGTCCTGCATGATCACGGCGGCAACATCAGCCGCGCCGCGGAAGCGCTCGGGCTGCACCGCCGCTCGCTACAAAGGAAACTCCAGAAATATCCGCCGAATCAGTAAGCGACGTGTGCAGTCATTCGCCGAAGCCCACCGCCACCCGTCCGAACCCGCGTGCGGGGCGAGCCGGCCCTGCCGGGCGGCGTGAGCTGGCCTTTTCCCATAGCGCGTTGAGCTCGTTCATTTCC
>CANHPN010000094.1 GCA_947462535.1 Akkermansiaceae bacterium
ACCTTGCTGGCGGCGCTGGTCGGATTGGTTCCCAAACGCACTTCCATGCCGTCCGGCAGGCTGTCGCCATCGCTGTCCGCGAGATTTGGATCGGTGCCGGTGTCTTCTGCAGAGCCGAAAACGCCGGTTTTGGTTTCCACTGCGTCTCGAAGCCCGTCGTTGTCGATGTCGCCGGGGGCGGCGAACAGCGCGGTGGGGATTAAAAACAAGATCGGCGAGACTTGCCGGATGATGACACGTAGGTTCATGAAGTAGGCCTTGAAGGTTCCACCGCTTCCCGCAGGAGTCCAGAAATGTTGATCCTGATCTGCGTGTAGTGAAAACCTCTACGGGCTACTGTAATATCATGATTGTTCAGACAATCAGGAGATCCTGATTTTGGCGGCGCTTGGAGCGGCGCTCCGTGGGCGTCGGGCGCATGAACCGCGAATGATGCGCTTGTTTTCCGTGCTTGGTGCCTCTGCCGGGGCTTGCTCGATTTCTTCTCGGCCGCCGGGCGAGTTGGCGACGGTCATAGATTCGACGCTACATGAATCAGCCGCCTTGCCGGTGGACCCACGCGATGGCCCGCTGCAAGAGTTCCGGGCCGTCCTTCAGCCCCAGCTTTTCCTTGGTCCGTGAGCGGTAGGTTTCGATGGTCTTGGTATCCAGCTTCAGGAAATCGGCAATTTGGCGGGTGCTGTGACCTTTGCCGATGAGCTCGAACACTTGAAGTTCACGATCCGTAAGCACTGAAGCTGCGAGAAATGAATCCGGGCGGGTGGGCTTCCCCGTGGAACGGGAAAGCAATTGCGTTGCCACGACTTGGCTCAGGTAGATTTCGCCGGCCAGAACCTGTCGGATCGCCTGCATGACATGGCGGCTGGCCTGCTGTTTGGTGATGTAACCACGCGCACCGGCGCGGATACAGCGCTCGGCATGGATCAATTCGTCCTGCATGGAAACTACAAGGATCATGACATCGGGCTCCCGGATCTGAAGGTCCTTGATCAGTTCGATCCCGAGCGACTTTTTCAGGGAAAGGTCAACGATGGCGAGCTGGGGGCGGATGGTCGCGATCACTTCAAGGGCCTCGTGTCGGTCTTCCGCCTCGCCGCAGACTACGAGGTCCGGTTCGCGATCGATCAATTCGACGAGTCGCTCACGCACCATGGGATGGTCATCCACAATCACGATGCGTGTCTTGCTGTTGGGTTGTGGGTTCATGGATGGAATCGGTAGGGACCGGCGGCTTGCCGGACCCACTTTCCCGCCGCATGGCGGTGCGCGTGGGGTGCAAATGAGATTAGCAAGAATAGCCTCCGGCGGAAGAAGGTGAAGTGGGCCCAGGCTTAGTTAAAACTACGCCGGGCTGGCTGGACCGGGCCGGATCCGCCCTACTGGTCAACCACGCAAACCACCTCGGTGCCGCCACCGACCGGGGTTTGGATGCGGAAATCCGCGCCAATCATCCGCGCACGATATTCCATGATGCGCAATCCCATCCCGTCCGGATTAACGGGGTCCTTGCCGATTCCGGCACCGTCATCGCGGACGATCAGCGTTAACCTGCCATTCACCGACGAGAGGGACAGGACGATTTGCCTGGCATTCGCATGCTTTGCGGCATTGACTATGGCTTCCTGAGCGATCCGATAGAGGTGGATGTCGGAGCCCGCTTTGCTGGTGGTGACAGGTGCCAGGCATTCGACAGCGCAGGGGGTTTCGAAACGGCGGGACATCCCTGAGGCCAACTCGCGCACCGCCATTTCCAGCCCCTCGGTTTCCAGCCGCACGGGATAAAGCCCCCGTGCCAGATTGCGCGCCTGGGTAATCGAGTCATCTATCAGATCGACGATCCGCGCCGCGTCGCCGCCGCACGACCCGGGATCGCTTGTCAGTTTGTCGAGCAGCAGGTTCGCGCCGAAGGCGGCCCCCACCAGTTGCTGGCAGAGGCCGTCGTGCAGATCCTGGCCGATGGACTCCCGCTCGCGGTCGCTGATTTCGAGAATGGTTTTTTCGAGTTGCTGGGTTTCGGCGATCTGGGCTTCGAGCTCGGCCGTGCGCTCGTTGACCCGCTCTTCAAGGTGCGCGTTGAGCGAGCGAGTGGCGGCAACCAGGCTCACGGCCACCAAAAAAGTTCCGAGCCGCATCAGCATGTTCCAATAGGGGGTGACCGGATGTGCCTGCGGCAGGGAGGAAAGCATGCGGAGATCCGACAGCAGCCAGAGAGTGGCCGCGAGCAGGGAACAGATGATGCCCGCTCCCATTCCGGCGGAACGGGTGATGAGCAGCAGCGGAACCAAGTATAGCAGCGAGGTGCTGAGGAACGGCCCTGTGCCGTATCCCACCACGCCGATGCCGCAAATCATCGCCAAGCAGACCACGACCACTCCGGCGGGGTGGCGCTTGTCCAGCCGATGGAGGCTTTTCAATAGAAAAGACATTGGCGCGCCACCACGTTGGCTGGGGGCGGGGGCACGGTGGTGCTGGGTCTCAGCCGGGAATTCCCTGGATTGTGCCATGACAGAGTAATGAAGGGTTCTCGGGAAATGCCTGACCATCAAACCCGGGGAGGGACCATCGGCCCCAGCCATCCGTGGCTCTCGCCCGCAGGGCGAAAAGAGGGGTGTTCGTGATCAAAAAACCGAACCCCCGGCCGCGAAACGTCGGCCGTAGGTTTGCAGCGCGCGCACCAGTTTCCCACCGGTAACTCCCGGCTGGGCGAGGGCGGCGATCAGGACCTCGCGGGCGGCGATGAACGGATGTCCGTTGGCGGCGGCGTTTTTCGCGTTGCGGCCGTGGATCCACGCCGCCACCGCCCGTGGGTCCGGTTCGTCAATCTCTTCGGCAGGGATGGGATCGTCCAAACGTCCGAGTTGCCTGGAGAGTTCCGAGGCGTTCATTTCCCGCAACATCCGGGCTCCGCTGAGGTTGGTCACGGACGATGTGCGCAGGCGGTATTCGACCAATGGCTCGCCGATAAAACCGAGCGGTCCAAGTGCTTCCATCCGGCGGACGAAAATCGGACCGTCAGCGGATCGATACCCCGGATTGAATCGCGCGGCATGCTCCCGGCGGAAAAAAAACGTGCTCGGCAGTGTCCACAGCGGCGGATCCACCGCAGTCATTCGACCCCACCAGTCGCTGGAAATATAGCGACCCACCCGTTCGCCCTTTTCGTTGATCAACCACGCGTCGGACATCAGCATCGTCATCCCCGGCTGCTGAACGGAAAGAGTTTGGAACGTCTGCAACTGCCTCTCGATCGTGTCCGGCAGGAAACAATCGTCCGAGTCGATGATGGCGATGAACTCGCCGCGGGCTACCTCGATTCCCGCGTTGCGCGCCCCGCTGATGCCCTGGTTCTGTTCGAGGAACACCGGCCTTACCCTGTCATCGTCCGCGGCAAGCTGACCGATGTGCTCTCGGGAGCCGTCTTTCGAGCAGTCATCGACGATGACCAGCTCGAAAGTGACGTTCCTGCTGGCAAGCACGCTCCTTGCGGCGATGTCCAGCCATGGCATGCCGTTGTAGTTGATCATCACAACGCTTGTGACTGGCGGGGATGGATTCATGAATTCGACGTAAGAGGATCTTGAGGTTTCAAGTCGCGGCTGCCGGCATGGGTTGGCATGATGGCGGGTGATGCGTTTGGCTTCAGGAGAGTCTGGCCAGTAATTCGGCAGCACGCTTTCGGCATGCATCTATCTCCCGTTGATCGGCGAAATGACGCGCGAGTCTCCCGATCAATGGCAGCCATGCGAGGAAGGTCCGCGCGAGGCGGTATGATGTCACCTGTGAAGATGTGAGATTGCGGATCTTTGCGGCGTCGGAATTCCTGAATGGCTTGGTGATTTCCGAATGCCATGGCATTTTGCCCGAGTGCTCGCCGACTCCTTGTGCCGAATCGCTCCTCGGGCGTCCGTTTGAACCGACCCACCCGATGACGGAAGCGATGCTGTTGGGGAGATCTGGGTAGTTGATTCGCATGGTTGTATTCCGGGGATATTTTGCGAAAGTCGTTTCATAACTGGCTTCAAACAAAGCGAATCGGACTGGATTCCGGTTATGTCGGCCAAACGGCACGCGAAACTGGGACTCGAAAACATTGAGCGGATTGCGGCGTAGGATAATGAAGCGCCCGCCCGATTTCGCCAAATCGCGCGACGCTCCCACAAGCCGGGTGTATTTCCAAACCACCACCTTGATGGTTTCCGGATCCCGACCGACCTTGACCGCCACCTTGGTGGCAAGGCTGTCAAGAGTGGCGTCCCTATCTCCTCGGACGCAGTCACGTGCTTCCTCAAAAGTGAGGGGAGAGCCATCCGTGCAACTGGCAAGGAACAACGCCGCCACCAGGTCCGGATTGCTGAGGTCTCCGGCATCGATTCTGTAGAGCAATGCGGGGAAATGCGATTCGGGAAGACAAAGGACATCCTCATGCCGGTCGAGCATCGTGGTGAGCACGGTGCTGCCGCTGCGGGGCACGGAAACGATGAATAATCTCTTACGATTCATATCGAATAATGGTTGAAGTGGTGTGGGAATCAAAGGGCGGAGATCGGTGTCCGTCTCATCTGGATGAATCCGCAATCGCGATCGCATAGGCGTTCTCCACCGTCGAGTCATATCCTTCGGAGGTGAAGTGTTCCACGACCCTTGTGGCGGATTCTGCGGCAAGCCTGCGCATCTCTTGCCGGTTCCGCGCACACCAAACCATCGCATCCGCGAGTCCCTGGATCAGGGACTCCATGTCATGGATGGGCACCGCGGTGCCGCCGCACCTGCGAACAATCTCACCTTGGGCGCTGGTGTCCGCCACCACCGGGTAGCAGCCTGCGAGATACGCCTCCAGCAGGGTGACCGGCGTGCTCTCGCGGAAGCTTGGCAGGAAATAGACATCCGTTTCATGCAGCCTTTTGACGTATTCGTCACCGCTGAAGCCGGGATGGAATTCCACGTGCTTTTCCAGGCCGAGCTTCACCGCCAAGGCTTTCATCGCTGGTATCTCGGGGCCGCCACCACCGATGGTGTAATGGAATTCGATGCCCATGGCGGCCACCTTGGCCAGCGCCCATAGAGCGAGGCTCAGTCCCTTTCG
>CANHPN010000095.1 GCA_947462535.1 Akkermansiaceae bacterium
GCTGCCGATCACCGCACCGTCCGTGAAATAGCGCACGCGGCATCTCAACATCCTCGCGAATCGAAGTTCCTTGAGAACGGTTTCATTGTCGGCAGATTCTAGCATTTCGCGGGTGTTTTTGGTCTTCACGATCTTGCCGCTCCCGACCTCAGCCCTTCCCGCTTTCTTTTCCAACGCGATTCCCATCAGACGCCGATAGAGCCGCGAGACATCCCTCCATTTCTCCAAGTCAAAACTCTCCTGCCGGTCTGAAAAATACGCCCGCAGCAGCCCCTCGCGAGCCTTCCTCCCGTTCCCCTTTTTCCCTCCACCGACTGCCTCACCGTAGCTGCTCCAACGATACTCCGCCGGATCGGAGACCATCCCCGCCCGCACCGGATTGAGATCGATGTAGGCCGCGATCGTCCGGGCGGCGGTGCCACTCTCCACGATCACGCTCTTGAACCGCTCCTCCCACAAGGTGCCCGTCCGCGAATGGGTCCGGTTGAACCAGCGCGTGAAGCGGATGAGCAGTCCTTTCATGAACTGGCTCAGGTCATGCATCCGGTAAGTAAATCGCTCGTGGATCGCGGCTGCCAACGATTCGTTCCCCTCACCCGCCGCGATGCTTTTGCGGGCCTCCGCCAACTCTCCCGCCACGGTCGCGACCTGCGCCTCGCTGTAAATCGCCCCCAGCCGCTTCAACAATTCCTCATCGGAAAGCCCGCCGCCCGTCATGGCCGGCACCTCAAGCAGAAGATGGAAATGATTGGACATCAAACAGTAGGACAGCACCTGACAGCCCGAAAAATTCTCATACATCCGCATGAACATGCGGAAAGCCTCCCGTTCCCGTTCCTCGAACACAAACCTCCGGTCCACCACCCGGCTGATGCAATGGTAAATCGCCGGTTTCGTCCCGGACCCCTCCCCACTCGCCAACCACCTCGCCTTACGCATGCCGCGATACTACCACCACAAACGCAGATCCCAAGCGGATTTTCTATTATTTATCTGTCACTTAATAGTCCTTCCAATCGGTCCGCCTCCAGCCACCGGAAAACGAGGTTCTCGCGCAATTCCTCGCCAGGCGGTGGGCTGCCCCTGTTGGGATTACCCGGGAGATTGCGGAAGCCACGACAACGCCGTAATGCCACTGTGACGAGATCGAGGATTGTAAGTCGAGGATTGTAGGTCGCGGATCGGAGATAGAAGATGGAAGAAGAGAAGCCGCTACGAACATCCACGATCCTCAATCCTCAATCGGTTCGCCTGCGAGCCCACCCCTTTCCCGGAGATTATGGGTTTTTCTCCGGGATCCCTGCGGGGCCCCCGACTGGAAGGTCGGCGGCCTTGCACTCGATGAGGTGTGAAAGTAATTTTGAGGGGTTTTCCACACTGATCCACCGATCGTGAAATTAAATTGTCACTTAATGTGAAGTTGCCTGCTTTCATCCGTGAGGCGAAAGGATTTATGCTTGATTTCAGCAGCCACGGTAAGAATCGCGGTTCAAGGTTTCTGCTCCGCAGGATCGGTGATCGACGTCCAGTCCACCGCGCCGTGATCGAGTCGCTGAACCTCGCTGGCGTACACCGCATCCTCGTTTTTCGGGTCCATCTCGGCGGCAAGCTGGATGAAAAATCGCGCCAGACGCAGGTTCTCCTCGCCGCCTTGTTTGAGAAGCAACTGCCCGCGAATCAGGATCAGCCGCGCCAAAACCGGCTGGCTGTAACCGCTATCGGTCACTCCAGGCAGAATCCCCATGGTAAGCTGAAAATTCACCACCACCGCCCGCTTGTTGCGCGGGGAAAGCTGGAGCGCCAGCGCGAGCATGCGCCGCGAGTCCGCAAGCGACGCGGGCGACGCCTTGGCGGCCGTCAGTTGCCTGGAAACCTGCGTCGCCAGGTTGGTGGCGTATTCATCGCGCTCCGAATCGAGCATCCCGAGATCCGCAGTGAACACGCTGGCCACAACTTTCGGCGCGTCCCAGACGAAAGCCCTCCCCGGCTCCTCCGCGCCGAGAAACGAAGCCGTCGCACAAAGAATTGCCGCCACTTGCCAAAAACGCATCATCGGGGGTAAGGATGGAAGAAGTCCGATTGTTGGCAAGTGGCAATTCCCGAATCAACTCCTGATAAATCCCAGCTCCGCAACACCATGCGGCGGCTCCTGCGCGAGCGGGAACCCGCTTCCGAAAAGGCCTGCGCGGCCCTGCGACAATGGCTACACGCCCACCCCGCGCTCCGCACCATCGCCGTCTATTCCCCGCTTCCCGGCGAGGTCGATCTCTCCGCAACGCTCCGGCTGCGGACCGAAATGCAGTGGGTATATCCGAAAGTCCGCGGCACCGACCTCACCTTCCACACCGGAGCGAATCTCGTTTCCGGAGCGTTCGGCATCCTCGAACCCGCAGACGGATCGCCCGAGGTCGCGTTGGAGGAAATCGACGCCTTCATCTGCCCCGGCCTCGCCTTCGATCCGCGCGGCGGCCGCCTCGGCCGCGGCCGCGGCTTTTACGACCGAATGCTCGCCAACGCCCGCCCCGACGCGATCAAGCTCGGCGTCTGCTTTGAAATCCAGTTAGTGGAAGACACCTTCGCCGAACCGCACGACGTCCTGATGGACCACGTCGTTTCGGGTTGAGATGGTTCACAGCCATCTGTCAGTTGGCCAGTCGCCAGGGGGGCTCGCTGGATTCTCATGGTCGGGCATTCCGGCCTCGCACGTTCCGCCGCTTCAGCTTGTCCGACGTGGTGAAATGCTCATGGCTTTTTCGCTTTCACCACCAGCAGTTCCAGTCCCTTGAACTGGGAGAAGGCCTTGTCGGTGGTGACCATCTGAAACCCGGAACGCAGGGCAAACGCGGCCAACCAGGCGTCCATCCAAAGCTTCGGCGAATTCGTTTCGCGGATGGCCAGAGCTTTCCAAGCGTCTTCCACGCCAGCAGGTTCGTTCGCGAGATTGATTCGCTCGTCCGCCATGAAACTTTCCACCACCGCCCATGCCTCGCGGTTGGTGAGCGGGGGGATTCCTTAGCCGGCAAGCACCTCGGAGGTGGTCAGGAGTCTTACCAATCCATGTTGCGTCGCCCGGCAGAAGAAGACCCTGGCAAGGGTCTCCTGCCCATCCAACCAAGCCCGCGCCGCCTCGTGGTGTGAATGCCCGGAAAGCGCCAGCGCAAGCCAGATGTTAACATCCGGTAGCTTCATGGCTCCACTCCACTTCCTGTTTCAGCAGCACTTCCGCCAATTGGTCAGCGGTCAATTCCACCGCCGGAGCCACCGAATTCCCGCACTCGATCAATGGCAGTTTCACCCGTTGCCGGACCGTTTCGTTCTGCGGGCTTGGTTGCGCAAGGCCTCGGCGGAAAATCTCGGTCGCCACGTCCCGGAGTTTCCGGCCCTCATGGGCGGCACGCAGTTTCATCTCCCGGATGAGGTCGCTGGGTAAATCCAAGGTGGTTTTCACGGCACTAACTTTCCAGCTTTCCAGCTTTCCAGCTTTCCAGCTTTCCAGCTTTCCAGCTTTCTGTCAAACTGACCCTCATGCCTGCACCTCGATTTGACCGGTGCGGCAGCTTTCGTGTTCGGCTCTGATTTTCTCGTGATCGATCCAAACGACCGGGCCTGGGGCAGCCGGGAAATCGTGAGTTCAAGCCCAGTTCGGCACGTCCAGGCGGAACTCCGGAATCCGCGCGAAAATCCACTCGCCCCCGGCGGCTTCGCCGAAAAACGCCCCGGAAACCCGCGCTCCGCGGGCGACGACGTGATAGCTGTTATAGGAAAAATGTCCGCCCGGTTCGATCATCGGCGTTTGCCCCACCACCCCGTCGCCTTCGACCACGGTGATTTCCCCCTTGTCTTCTTGGACCACCCACTTGCGGCCGCGGATCGTCACCGGCAGCGGCGAGTCGTTGTGGATCGAGATGAAATAGACGAACGGATGCGGCTTTTCCGGGGGCGCGTCGAGACTCGGCATATACACCACGTCATCGACCTTCACGCAAAGGCCTTCTAATTCCCGGATCACACCTGCCATGGCGGCCATCGTTCCGCGAGTTGCGGAAACTGCCAAGCACGAAAGAGGATTGCGGCAGGGCTACCTCATTTTGAAATGTTGAGTTTCAGAAGGGTTTCGAGTGTTTTCTCGCAAAGCGCGGCGCGGATGCGTTTGCCGCGCATGGTGTCTTTGATGGTCTGATCATGCCGGAGGAGGTTGGTGCTCCCCAACTGCGCTGCATCGCTTCGCGAATCGGCGATCTGCTTCACCGGTCCCTTTTTCCAACAAGCGCTCGCAGGCCGCTTCAGCGAATGTTCCTCAGCCTTTCTCCTGGGAGTCATCTCCCGCTTGATCGTCAGCGGAAAACAGGCACCGAGAGAGAAGATCCTCAGCCGTTTCAAGCGCGTCATCATTGAAGATTCCAGCCAGTTCGCTTTTCACAAATCCATGGCGGGCGAGTTTCCCGGCCACGGCAACCAGCTCGGAGACACTGCGGTCGTTCTAGGGACACATCGAGAGGAAGCTGGGAAGCATTTCGGGAAACTGTGCTGCTTCCGGGATAGGGCCGCCCGACCCGAAGGCCGGACGACGCCCCCACTGATCCGGACGAGCGCAATTAACGCATCCGGTTCCTCGGGGTTGTGGTTTCATTGCATTTTGGAGTGCAGGATGCGAGCAGGAAATAAGGGGAAGACACGCAACATGCCCTGGAACTGTTCCCAGTTCGGGCTGCTGCTTCGGTTGCGCCGCTGTAGCCACCTACGCCACAACTTCGCCACTTCATACCGTAGCCGTGAAAGCATGCGGATATTTCCAGTGACTCCGTAGTATCCTCCTTTGCTACTCACAGGCTTCCTCGGGATGGTTTCCCTGCTTTCAATCGCTACTATGAAGATACTTAGACTGCCTCTGTCCGTCTCTCGCGCCTTCGCATTCCGCTCGGCGTCCGATACCACGCTTGCTTTCTGTTTCTTGGCGACTGCCCACCGAAAGCGGGTTGACGGTCTGGGATCTTGTTGAGCCGGTGCGATCCAAACCCGGCTGATGTCGTGGAAACAGGAGACTCTCCCAGCTTCCCTGGA
>CANHPN010000096.1 GCA_947462535.1 Akkermansiaceae bacterium
CCCTGCTGCGCAAACTCACCCTCAACCTCCTCCGGCATGATCAGACCATCAAAGACACCATGCGCGGCAAACGCATCCGCGCCGCGCTTTGCGAGAAAACACTCGAAACCCTTCTGAAACTCAACATTTCAAAATGAGGTAGCCCTGACTTCTGTACGATCACTTCTTGCACGAAATGAAAATCCGGGATATTGGATTTCACAGCGTCGCGAAGTGCCGTGAATCCTTGGATTTCGCGGCAATTCAAATCGGAAGAAAGGTCTTGACGGGTTCCCGCTACGCCTCTTCATTCCGCTCCGCCTGCGATTTTTCCGCCGTGCCCATAGGCTAGGTGGAGTGTCTCCAGATTTTTGACTCAAGCGCATTTATTCCATGTCTTCATCCAAATCCTCTTCCAAGAAATCCGCCGCGAAACCCCCGGTAAAGGTTCCAAAAGCGGCGACCCCCAAGGAAGAGCCGAAGAGCAAAAAGCCGGCACCTCCGGCGAATGAATCCAAGTTAAAAAAACCTCCGGTCGTTGTCCCGGCTCCCAAAGCGATTCCTAAATCGATTCCCAAAGTGGCGATCAAACCGGTCGTTAAGGCCGCGCCGAAAGTTACCGTCAAGGCTCCCGCGAAGCCCGTGGTCGAAGCCAAGCCGAAGGCCAAGGCCGTGGTCGCCGAGAAACCCGCACCCGCGCCGGTAGCCGCACCCGCCCAGGCGAAAAAGGAAGCGCCGGAGCCCGTCGTGAAAGTCACGCCCGCCAAAACCAAAAAGGACGCCTCCGCCGGTGCCGAAACCAAGGCCAGCACCAAGCCTCCCGAAGCCGCCAAGCGCCGGATCGACACCCCTGAAATCCAGGAGAAAATCCGCGAACTCATCAAGCTCGCCAAGGAGCAGGACTACCTGACCTACGACGACATCAACGAGATTCTGCCTAACGACCTTGTCGATCCCGACGACGTCGAGGCCATCATGGAGCGGCTCCGCAACATGGAGTTCGACATCATCGATGCCTCCGAAGTCGATCGCTACAAGGACAAGAAGCGCGACGAAGGCGACGGCGAGGAAGAAGACGTCAAAGCCGACCAGAAGCTCGACATCCTCGACGACCCGGTCCGGATGTATCTCAAGCAAATGGGTCAGGTCCCGCTGCTAACCCGCGAGCAGGAAGTGGAAATTTCCAAGCGCATCGAGGACGCGGAAATCGAAGTGGCCAAGCATCTCCATTTGTTTGGATTTGTCACTGATTCCTATCTGGAACTCGCCGACAAGCTCAACAAGGGCAAGGAGCGCTTCGACCGCGTGATCCTCGACAAAAAGATCGAGTCCCGCGAGCGCTACATGAAAGGCCTCCCGAAACTCTGCGACCAGCTCAAGCAGCTTCACCACGAGAACGACGACCTGTTCCGCCAGCTTTCCGCCAAGAATCCGCGCGGCAAGAAGAAGCTCGAGGAGGAATTCCAAAAGAATATTCAAACCCTCAACCGCGTCTTCACCCGCTTTTACTACAAGCAGAAAGTCGTCGAGGATTTCTGCGAGCAGGTGGATGAATACATGCAGAAGTTTTGGAAATACGGCCGCAAGCTACAGGCCGATCCGGAAGACAAGGAGTTCGTCACCAAGATACGCGAGGTCCAACAGCGCACCTGGCACACTCAGGAAACCTTCGAAGAAGCCAATAAACAGCTCCGCCACTGGCTCAAGGAAGCGCTCAAGGCGAAGACCGAGATGGTCGAGGCCAACCTCCGCCTCGTCATTTCCATCGCCAAGAAATACACCAACCGCGGCCTCTCATTCCTCGACCTGATCCAGGAGGGCAACATGGGCCTGATGAAAGCGGTCGAGAAATTCGAATACCGCCGCGGCTATAAATTCTCCACCTACGCCACTTGGTGGATCCGCCAGGCGATCACACGCTCCATCGCCGACCAGGCACGGACCATCCGCATCCCGGTCCACATGATCGAGACGATCAACAAGCTGATGCGCGTGCAGAAACAGCTCGTCCAGGAATACGGCCGCGAGCCGTCCCCGGAGGAAATCGCCGAGGAAATCCACTTGCCCGTCGAGCGCGTGCGCGCCGTGTTGAAAATGGCCCAACAGCCGATTTCGCTGCAAGCACCTGTTGGAGATTCGGACGACACCTCCTTCGGCGACTTCATCGAAGACAAGGCTGCCGACAACCCGATGGAGGAAGCCGGCTTCTCGATGCTCAAGGACAAGATCAAGGACGTGCTCGACACACTCACAGAACGCGAGCGCGAGGTTCTCGAACAACGCTTCGGCCTCAAGGACGGCTACAGCCGCACGCTTGAGGAAGTCGGCCGGCAGTTCCAAGTCACCCGCGAACGGATCCGCCAGATCGAAGCGAAAGCCCTGCGGAAAATGCGCCACCCGACGCGGATTCGCAAACTCGAAGGCTTCATCGAGCTTCCCGGAGCGTAATCTCCCCTTCCCGCCTCCATGGAAGTCCCCGAAGATTTCACGAAAATCGAGTCGATCTTCGTCCGGCATCGCAACGCGCTCCTGCTGCGCGGCCAGTTCACGCCGATTTACACGGACTACTATCTGCACTTGATGCAGCACGGCATCCGCCCGCCGGGCGAGCTCGATCAGATGCTCAAGGACACGCTGGCCATGCTCGCGCTGCACCTCGTGGCGCGGCCGTGGGCGGAAACCATCGCTTGGACCGCAAACCTCCGCGCGCCGCGGATGAACCTGTTCGTCACCGGAGGCTCGTTCGACGAATCCATCACCGGCCGGATCTTCACCGAAGACGTCCGCGAGCCGGACCGGAATTACTTCTACGCCCAGACGACCACCGTCGATAACAGCACGCCGCGACTCTCGACCCTGGAAATCAAGGGCAAGGACCCCATCGTCTGGCTCTCCCAGTATTACGACCAGTCCGAGCAACGCCCGGCGCGCGCCTTCCGGTTGGAGGATGAGAATTTCGCCATCGTCGCCGCCCAGCCGGACTGCGATCTCGAATGGCTCGAATCCCTCGACGCCGACGCAGTCGCGAAAATCACCGAGACCGAGGAGACCACCCTTCTCGAAACCCGCCGCTTCCGTTTCCACTGCGGCTGCACCGTCGACAAGATCCTGCCCATCCTCGGTGGCTGGAAGAACCGCCTCGACGACTTGTTCGGCGACGAGGAATTCATCAACATCCAGTGCCCGCGCTGCGCCGCCAAGTATCGCATCACGCGCGACATGATTGTTTGACCCGAACGTGTTCCGGCTGTCTGAGCCGGGTTCTGTCCCCCTACTGAGGCCGCCGGGACACATTCCTTTCCGAAAAGCTTGCCAAATCGAGCCCCATAAGCCTAGTCCCTGCATCCAGCGCCGCTAAACGGCCGGATCTCACCATGGGAAAAATACTGATCATTGCCGAAAAACCGAGCGTCATGACCGACCTCAGCCGCGTGCTCGCCAAGGAGCTCGGCAAGTTTGAAAAGTCCGGCTCCGGTCGCGACGTGTTTTTCGAAAACGACAAAGCCGTCATCACTTCCGCCGTCGGCCACCTTGTCGAACTGCGCATGCCGATGGGCCCGAACGGCAAGAAGCTGCCGTGGAATTTCAGCGTCCTTCCCGCCATCCCGGACAAGTTCGACCTCGACCCGATCCCCGACTCCGAAGCCCGCCTCAAGCAGGTGCTCAAGCTCGCCAAACGCAAGGACGTGGACCTCATCGTCAACGCCTGCGACGCCGGCCGCGAGGGGGAGCTGATTTTCCGCTACATCATGGAAATCGGCAACATCGACAAGCCCGTCAAGCGGCTGTGGATGCAGTCGATGACCAACGACTCAATCCTCGAAGCCTGGAAAAACCTCCGCTCCGGCGAGTCCATGAAACCGCTCGCCGACGCCGCGAAGTGCCGCTCCGAGTCGGATTGGCTCGTCGGCCTCAACGCCACCCGCGCGCTCACCTGCTTCAATTCCCGCCACGGCGGCTTCAACATCACCGCTGCGGGCCGCGTCCAGACGCCGACGCTCGCCATCCTCGCCCAGCGCGAGGCCGAGATCCAGGCGTTCAAGCCGACACCGTATTTCGAGGTCCACGCCACCTTCGGCGTCCAAGCTGGCGAATACCTCGGCAAGTGGGTCGATGAATCCTGGAAAAAGGACGAATCCAAGCCGCTCTCCAAGCCCGAGCGGATTTGGGACAAGCTGACCGCCGAGGCGATTCAAGCCCGTTGCCAAGGCAAGACCGGCAAGGTCACCGAGGAAAAGAAAGCGAACACCCAGATCGCCCCGCAGCTCTACGACCTCACCACGCTGCAACGCGAAGCCCCGTTTTCCGCGAAAGGCACCCTCCAGATCGCCCAGGCGCTTTATGAAAAGCACAAGATGATCACCTACCCGCGGACCGATTCGCGGTATCTGCCGGAGGATTACACCGGCAACGTCCGCGAGACGATGGCCGATGTCGGCAACAGCGAACTCGACGTCGCGAAATACGCCAAAGCCGTGCTCTCCGGCAGCGACGAAAAAGGCCCGCGCCTGCACAAATCCCGCCGCGTTTTCGACAGCAAGAAAGTCTCAGATCACTTTGCCATCATCCCGACCGGCAAGTTTTCCAAGCTCAGCGAGGCCGAGCAGAAACTTTACGACATGATCGTCAAGCGCTTCATCGCCGTTTTCTATCCGTCCGCCGAGTTCGAGCAGACGACGCGCCTGACCCGCATCGAAAGTGGAGAAAGGGGCACAGGCGTCTCGCCTGTTTCTTCAGACACCTTCAAGACCGAAGGCCGCATCCTCGTGAAGCCCGGCTGGCTCGAAGTTTACGGCCGCCGCCCCGGTGTCGCCGCCGGAAAGGACGAGCTCTGCCCCGTCAGCGCCGGTGAACCCGCCCGCGCCGAGTCCG
>CANHPN010000097.1 GCA_947462535.1 Akkermansiaceae bacterium
GCGCCTTCCCCGCAAGCCGTCCCGCCCCCCGGCCAAAAAACAGCCACGCAGAGTGCCGAAATGGTTAATTGACGCCGCATGGACGCCGCGCTTTTACTGATAGGTGTTCATACTTCGGCAAACCCGTCATTGCCGAACCCTCGTAAGACTTTCCCATGAAAGACGACTTCATCAAACGCCACAACATGCATCTCGCCATTCTCCGGCTCCTCGAGTTCCCCGAGTATTTTCCCGTCTGGAAAGACCAGCCACCCCGCGCCTTCGGCGTCATGGTCTCCGGCTTGCGCCCCGCCGTGGACGCCCTTGGCTTGCTCCTCAGCCAGCCACACGCCGCCGAGGATCAGGACTGCGGGCAGGCGGAGCTGGAAGTCACCGCCTGCGAAATCGGCCAAACCCTTGCGTTCTGGCTCGAATCACAGGGCCGCGCCGTAGACGCCGCACGGATAGATTTCCCGCTCATTCACTGGCAAAGTCTTCATGATGCCCAACTCATCGCCAAGGCCAGGTTGCTTCGCCGGATGCTGATCCTTGCCATTTCCACCGACGGCGACCGCCTCATGGACTATGACCTCACCGCAGACGACGCCATCACTCTCGCAGATGGAATCCTCGATTTCGAAACCGCCACCCTCACGGGACAGCTTCGTTCATTATACCGGGAAGTCAGTGAGATCCTCACCGGGCTGGACCGCCTCGTGCTTCGATACCGCCGCACCAAGGCGGGGCGATGCTTCGCGGATGCCTGGCAAGCCGCCCGCAAGACGACGGTCGAGGACTTGAGGGGTGGTGCGGAAGAAGTGGTGCTGCCCGTCTGTTATCTTGCTTGAGCGGCCGGGAAGGGTGGCGCTCTATCGAATACTCCGGGGGTAAGGAGGGCGGACAGCTGCTGTCCGCCTGGCCAATGGGTGGAGAAAGGGAAGAGCTGCGCGCTCTGCTTTCGCTTTCCATTGGCTGCACGACGGGAGTGTCGTGCCTCCTTACCACTCGCAGAGTCTTTCGAGATAGGCGGCGGAGCCGTCGCGGAGCCAGCCGTCGAGTTGGGACGGGTCCTTGAGTTGCTGGCCGCGGAGGCGGGGAACGGCGATGTATTTGGTTACGAGCGATGACAGGTTGCTCATGTCCACCCACAGTTTTTCGAACTGACAGACGGGGAAGATGTCTTCCTGGCCGTGGCCCCAGCGCTTTTTGACGTCCTTGAGGGTGATGTAGGTGGGCATTCGCGCGGCGAGGTTGCGGATGGCGGTGTTGACTTTTTCGAGGTCGTTGAGGTCGGCGCGGGTGAGATTGAAGGCTTCCAACAGGGCGTCGATCTGGATCCAGCAGGTGTTGCTGTTATAATAGGAGAGGCTGAACTCGTCCTCCTCGCGCGGCATGGCGAGACCTTCGACGAGCTGCGGGCGGCCGTTGACGCGGGCGAGGCCGCCGCCGCGATCTTCGAGGCGGCGGGTGATGACCTCGAAGCTGAGGCCCGCGCCGCTGTCGAGGTGGTGGCCTAGGAGGGCGGGGTCCACGTTCATGCCGACGGTGTCGATGTTGTGGAGGACGAGCGTCTGGAGCTGCGGGCGTTCTGCGAGAAGCGCGGCGAGGGTGCCGTTGCGCAGGAGGTTCGGGACTTCATACCAGTGGCCGACCGGGTGGAGGCACTGGAGCGGCAGGTTGTCGGTGTAGTCGGTGGCCTCGCCGGTGGATTCCGCCCAGCCGAGCAGGGCGGTGCGCAGCGAGTCGCGGACTTTCTGTTGCTGCACGTCGAGCACCTGCTGGGGCATTTCCTCCCAGGCGAAGCGCAGGTCGCGGACGGTGGGCACGGTGCGCAGGCCGATGGATTTCCCCTGCGAGAGATAGAGCGGGCCCTCGTAGTGATAGTTTTCGTAATGGTTGAGAAAACGCTCGGTGGGGTCGTGGGAGAAGTAACTGGTGGTGAAAATGTGAGGGATGGACATGCCCGCTTCGCGGCCGGTTTTGCGGCTTTTGGCGAGGTGGGTCTCGATGAAGGAGCGGTGGCGGCCGCCGAGTTTGCAGAATGGGTGCAGGGCTTTGACGACGCCCGCGCCCTGGGTCCAGCGGGAGCCGGCACCGGCGGCGAGGGTGACGACGGCGACCTCGCCGTTTTCCAAGGAGGCGAGGCCCTTCTTGCGCGAGGCGGCGGAAATGGAACCGGCCTGGGTGAGGTCGGTTTCGTGGACGTCCTCAATGACGGCGCTGGCGGGCAGTCGGTTCTGGGCGAGGCCGATGCGGCCGGCTTTGAGGTCCTCCTGGATCTGCTCATGGGCGGTGCGGTCGAAGCCGAATTGCGCGAGGATTTCCGCGAGGGATTCGCTGTTGCGGCTTTTTCCCTGGCCGCGCGGGAAGATGGAGTCAAACAGGGTTTGCACCATGCCGCGGAGTTCGGGGTGGTCGCGGCAGGCGGTGGCGAAGTGGTCGAGCTCGGCGAGGCGCAGCGGCGAGAGTTCGTGGCGGCCTTTGCGCAAAAGCTGGGGGACGATGTAGCTGTAATAACCGGATGGCATCAGCGCGTCCTCGCCGGCTAGCAGGTCCGCCCAGGTCCCGCGTTCGTTGATGGCGAAGTCGTAAACGACCGGCTCCATGGCGAAGGGCAGCGCGGACTCCAACACTTCTTTCGTCTCGGACATAATGGCTTGGAGACGCTGTTGACCCTCGGCTTTTCGACCGGGCGCGAAGATGAAGCCCATGCCGCCGCCGGCCATGCCGCCTAACATCCAGAAGCCCCGGAAATCCTTGCCGAACTCGGCGCTGATTTTTTCGATGAGCGTCTCGGTATAGAGGTTGCTGGCCCACGGGATGATGGTCTGGATGGGCTGGCGGAAATTCTCGGTGGTGGCCGCGCCGATGGCGGGGATGTCGCCGGTATGGAGGGCGGATAGAATTTTATCGAGGATGCCGTGTGTCTGCTGGCGGGCGATCCACTCGGGGCCGCTGCGCAGGAGGTATTTTTCGGTGACCATTTCCAGGATGGGTCCGACGTTCTGCGCCATGCCGCCGTGGACGAGCACGAGCGAATCCTGAAGTTTCTGGCGGGCGTCGGCGGGGACGTCGGTTTCATCGAGCACCTTGTGGGTGGGCATGAGCCGGCCGCGGGAGATGCCGAATTCCGGATCGCCTTCCTTGGCGAAGGTGCCCTGGATGAGTTTCATGCCGGGCCAGACGCCGCCGGAATCCTGCCAGCCGCCGCCGGAGCCGCCGATCCACTCGCCTAGCAGCGCGCGGGCGAGCACGATGCGGCGCTCGCTTTCCTCGAGCGGGCCGGTGAGCGAACGGGCCTGGCCGGTGGCGCGCATGCAGACGCTGATGAGCGCGGCTAGCAGGTTGGTGGAAACGGCGAGGCGCGAGCCTTTGGGGATGTTGTTGACGTTGGAGACGAGTTCGAGGCCTTTTCCCGGACCGACGACGCGGGCCAGCAGGTCGGCGAGGCTTTGGCCGGAACCCTCGATGCCGGGCGGGATGATGCCGCTGGCGATGACGGCGGCCTTGAGCAGGCCTAGGTAGTCTTTGGCGAAATCAAAGACTTCGTTGAGGCTGGAAATCTCCGCGCTACAGCCGAGATCGACGCTGGTGAGTCGGAGGATGGGCTCCTCGATGATGCGCAGGCTGGCTTCGACCGGCGGGCTGGGGGCCTTGTCGCGGCCGTGCACGGCGAGGTCGATGGAGATGTTGAGGACCTTCGCTCCCTCTGGGTAATCCATGCCGAGGAAGAAGATATCGCTCCATCCGCAGTGGGTAAGGTCCATGCGCACGGGCGTGCGCTCGCGGAGAATCGGATAGGTGCCGGTGGACGGATCGCGCCGGGTCATTTCCGGGCGTATGCGTAGCGGTTGGTCGGCCGGGTGGCCCATGCGGAACATCCATTGGTTGCCGCTCACGCTGCGGACGCTGCGGCGGACCTGGTCGGCGAGGGTCTGGAAGGCGAGGCGCTGATAGACGGAGGCGAGGGCACTGGAAATCCCGTCGCTGGGCGCTTCGGTGCGCTGGGTTTTGAGGAAGATGTCGATGGCTTCCTCGAAGCGGCGTTCGAGGAGTTTTTCGTAGCCCTTGAAGGGGATGGCTCCGGGGTTGTCGCCGGATTTTAGTTCTGCCAGGCGGAGCGGCAGGTGGAAGCGGTGAATGGAATAGAGGAACAGCAGGGCGCGGACGCGGTGATAGAGATTCTCACTGGTGCGGCGGAAGGCGTCGAGCGCGTCGGCCTCTGCGAGGAGTTCGGCGAGAGTTAGTTTCTCACAGGCGGCGTCAAGCGAGAGGTCGCGGACGGCGGGGTCCGGCGAGGTGATGAGGGTGAGCAGGGCCATGGCCGGTTGTGGTTAGGCGTGGGACTGGGCGAGCAGCTCGACGATGTTGGTGAGGATCTCGTCGCGGTCCCTGCCGGCGAGGCCTAGGGCGAGCTGCGCGGTGAGCAGGCCGTAATGGACGCCGATGTCGTGGCGGCGGCCCTGGAGTTCATGGGCGAGGTAGCGCTCGCCGCGGGCGATTTCCGAGAGGGCGCTGGAAAGGTCCGCGCGGCCGTCGGCGAGCTGGCGGGCGAGGATTTCCATGACGATGGGGGTGAGGACGTGGAGGCCGAAGAAGCA
>CANHPN010000098.1 GCA_947462535.1 Akkermansiaceae bacterium
CGTGGCTATCAGGTGCAGGCTCATCAAAATGGGAACGAGGAGTAGGCGCATGTGGGTGGGATCGTAGGTTGGGAAGGGTTCTTGTCGAGGGCTCTTGGCTCGTCGCACGTCAGGAAAACGGTGTCAGGAAATTGAATTGTCTGAAAGATGGCTGAATCTCAGCTACGCATTGCCTCGATTTCCGCCCGCACGATTTTGACCAGTTCCGGCGGACCGATCACTTTCGCCTGGCTGCCGAAGCTGAGAACCCAGCGCAAAACCTCTTCCAGACGTCCGACCTCGAAGCGGACTTCCACCCGCGTGGCTTTCGCGTTGAGCGGAAAAATTTCCTGCGTCGGATGCCAGCGACGTTCCTGAGCCAGCCGGGCCGCATAATTCTTCAGCTCGACCCGCACGACTTGCCGGGAATGATCGCCAGCGACGCTCCAGATGCCGAACGATTGTTTCAAGTGGTCATTTCCAGCGAATCCTTGAGGTCTCGTGAATGTCTTCTGCAAAACCTTGATGCGGGTCATTCGCGGTAACGCAAACGTGCGCAACGCCTCGCGCTCCATGTCCAGCGCGATCAAATACCAGCCACCGTCAACCTCGCCGAGGTGCAAGGGATTGACCCGTCGAAGTTCGGAGGTCTCCGCCCCTAGCTTTCGATAATAAAAAGTTGTAACAAGTTGATTTAAAACAGCATCTGCGATTTTTCCGAAGAGTTTCACATCGCGCGGACTTGACTCGATCGACTTGCGGGAGAAGGCCTCGTCCAGATCGCTCCAGGCGAACTGAATTTTGCCCAACATCCCGCGGGTGAGCTTAGCGAAGGCATTTTGCATGACCTCGGCCAAAGGCGTGCCGCGGACAGATTCCAAGGCGGTGCGAGCGAGAAACAAGCCGGCGAGTTCCTCGGAGGTGGTTTGGAAAACCGGGAAATCGGACACATCCGCATCGTAATAATAACCGTGGAGGGTTTCCTCATAGACGAGCGGCAGCTTGAGTTCGTCGCGCATGAAGGTGATGTCGCGCTGGATGGTTTTGCGCTGCACGCCGAGTTGTTTGGAGAGCTGGTTGCAATTTGGATAAGAGTCGCTGCGGATTGCCGCATGAATCTCGTAGATCCGATAAAGAGGACGGCGGGTTTTGCCGATCCGGTCGTTGGTGTCGGCCATGAGGTCGGCGACATTGCCTTGAAGCTGGTTCATCTGGCGAGATGCAACCCGGTTTTGAGGGCCTGATCCAGCTTTGAAGTCTTGTAATTCCGAGAAAATTCACTTGTTACAATATAAGTAATACGGAATCAAATAGTCCGAGCGACAGCCTGATCCCTTAAAGACCCCACCCGAAGCCACTCGTATGGTTATGCCCCACAAGCCACCGACCTTGATGCGGACGAGGGTCCAGTCTATCTGGATGTCGGCAACTTGCCGATCACCGTCCTGCAATCTTAGCGACTGTGGCTGCATCGACATTAAATACCTTGGTCGCAACCGGCACCGGCTTCTCGCCAGCGGCGATTTGATACTCGAAGGCTTTGACCGGCTTCTCGCCAGCCAACTCGGACATCAGATACACGCGGATCGTCATGACTTCCTTGCCGGTGCCGCCTTCCAGTTTTTTCACGGTGAACTGCACTTCGTTCGGGCCATCCACCGCCCCGCCGATGACGACTTCTGCTTCCTTGGCGTTTGCGAATCGATGTCGGCTGATCTTGTTGATTTGCACCTGGATCTCGCGGCCCGGACAGAACACGTAAACCTTGGCCACGTACTTGGCCGGTTGCGCGGAGATCGGCGTCGGCGGGACCTCGCCGCTGGGTTGCGCTTCCGGCGTCTCTTTCAAATACTTCAGATTCCCTTTCGCCAATTCCTTTCGGACTGCGGGAAGAGCCGCCAGGTTGACGAAATCCGCCCGGTCGTAAAGCCAGCCCCCGCTGCTTTGGACGAAGGAAAGCACGAGCAGGTTATCCGTGGGCTCACCGCCCACACCGAAGTCGATTTTCCCGAAATACGAGGCCTTCGCCGTCGCGCCGTTTTTTTTCGCTTCGAGAAATGTAAGCCCTTGCAGCGATGGCGGCGGTGCCGGGAGGTTGAAAACCGTGGCGGGAAACGGCTGCTTCTCGGAAACGATCCGGTTGCGAACCTCGACCCGGCGATGCTCGGCGGTCACCCGCTGCCAAGCTGCTGGATCGCGCCGGATCATCGCTTCACGCCAGGCGCTGTAAGTGGTTTCAAGAGTCGGCCGCAGGTTTTCCTGACCTCCTGCTAGCGTGGCGAAAATCAGTAAGAGCGCGAAAATCAGTCGATTCATCGGCGAAACGATTGGACAAGATGGCTCATCCCACAACAAACAAATTGCATGCCGATTCAGTTGAGTGCGGCCGGGACTGAGCTATGAGCAGTATTTTGAAGAGAGTGGCGCCGATTGGCGAAGCGCGCGATCGGGAGATCTTAAAGGACGCGGCGACCTACGTTTACGAGCAGCGGCCTCAGGGCGATGTGCTGGCGCATCTCTTTTTCCCGAAAAAGGCGAGAGACGAGCCGCGCCCGGTCGTGGTTTTTTTCCATGGCGGCTTCTGGGACGCCCCCACTCCGACGCAATTCGTCCCCCACTGTCTCCATTTTGCAAGCCGCGGCGCGGTCGCGGTGGCGGCGGAAACCCGGACCTCGGCGAAAAACGGCACCGGCCCGCTGGAAGCGATCGAGGACGCCCGCGATCTCATCCGTTGGCTGCGACACAATGCGGATACTTTCAATCTTGATCCCGACAAGGTCACCATCGGCGGTGCTGGAGGCGGCGCGTATCTCGCGCTGCTCGCGACCCTGCCAAAACCGAAAAACCTGCCTCCGGTCGATGGTCTGGAGTGCTTCCCCCAAGCCCTGATTTTGTTCAGTGCCTTGGTAAACACGGCCTCCAAGGGTGCCGCAGCCGACCGATTTCCCGACGCGAAGACCGCCAAACGCCTTAGTCCGACCCATCTCGCCCGCCGGAAACTTCCGCCGATGCTTTTTTTCCACGGGAAATCCGACCGCATCACCCCGTTCGACGAGGTGGAGAAATTTCGCCGCCGCCTGCGTTGGCGCGGCAATTCCTGCGAATTGGTGGACTTCGTCCGCGCGGATCACAGTTTTTTCAATTTCAACGTCAGCCACAAGAATTTCGAGCTGACAGTCGCCGCAGCGGATCGATTCCTGGTGGAACGCGGATTATTGTCGCCTGAGGAAGGCGTTTGAATTGGCGGTCGCCGCAGGCACAAGTTCTACTCTCCGGTGCGGGTAGCTCGGATTTTCTGAATTTCTGATGAACTCGTTTTACCACCCAAGCACCCTGCTGGTTCTTGGTTCCCTGCACCGGCTTTCTCAAGAACACGACAACTGCGGCATCGGCGCGATCGCCCATTTACAGGGAAAACGCAGCCACCAGATTCTGGATCACGCGCTGACTTCCGTCTGTTGCATGACGCACTGCGGTGCCGTGGATGCCGATATGAAGACCGGCGACGGCTCGGGCGTGCTTACTCAGATCCCCTACCCGCTTTTTATCAAGGCTGCTGAAAAACTTGGTCATGTCATTGAAAATAAGAGTGATCTGGCGGTGGCTGTATTCTTCATTCCTGCTGGAAATGTCTCCGCAGCAGAAACGATCAAAGCTCTCGCCGCCGAAGTCACCAATAAGCGTGGCATCGCCCGCACCGGCTGGCGCGAGGTGCCTGTGAATGCAGATGCGCTTGGTAAAATCGCTTTTGCCAGCCGCCCGCAGATCGAGCACTTGCTCATGAAGCGCCCCGCCGGTATGGATGGCGACACTTTCGAGCGCCAGCTTTACCTCTGCGATGTGCCACAACGGCGAGATTAACACGGTCGAGGGCAACCGCAACTGGATGACCTCGCGCGAGGAGTTTTTCGCCTCGCCGATCTGGGGCGACGACATCGAGTTGGTGAAAAACCTGATCCGCCACGGCGAATCCGACTCCGCCTCGCTTGATCACGCGCTGGAATTGCTCATCCTTTCCGGCCGCTCGCCGGAGCATGCGATGTGCATGCTGGTCCCGCCGGCTTATCGGAATTACGAGGACATTTCCGACGAACTCCGCGCCTTTTACCAATACCTCCGTTCCTTCTCCGAGCCGTGGGACGGGCCGGCCGGGCTGGTTTTCACGGATGGCACGAAGCTCTGTGCCTCACTGGACCGCAACGGCTTGCGACCATCGCGCTACAAGATCACGGACGACGGCATCCTCTACATCGGCTCGGAAGCAGGTGCGGTGATTTTCGACGACGCGACCATCATCCGCAAAGGCCCTCTCGGTCCCGGCCAGATGATTTCCGCAAACACCGCCAACGGGGAGTTTAAATACGACCGCTAGGTCAAGGAGCTCGTCAAGCGCATGATGCGCCAGGGAGCGCTCTGGCAGGACTGCGGCGACGGCTGGCAAGCGCTGGAAACCACCATCCGCCTCAGCGGTTGGACCCGGGAACGGCGGGTCATCCTCGTGCGCGAAAATCCCGCCAAA
>CANHPN010000099.1 GCA_947462535.1 Akkermansiaceae bacterium
GATGCGGCCGCGGGTGTCGGGGTATTGCACTAGCACGGCGAACAAGCCTTCGCCCGGCTCGAAGGTTTCCCAATCGCCGACGATCAGCTCGATGCCGAGCGGCTCGGCGCGCGTCGCCACCACGTCGATGGTCTGCGGATGGCAGCGGTCGGAGACGAAGATCGCCTTGGCCTTCGGCTTGCCGGCGAGCGCCAGGCTCATCGCCTCGGCGGCGGCGGTGCCCTCGTCTAGCAGCGAGGCGTTGGAGACGTCCAGGCCTGTTAGCTCGGTGATCATCGTCTGGAAATTCAGCAGCGCCTCGAGGCGGCCCTGCGCGATTTCTGCCTGATAAGGCGTGTAGGCGGTGTACCAGCCGGGGTTTTCCAGGATATTCCGCTGGATGACGCCGGGCGTGTGGGTGCCGTGGTAGCCTTGGCCGATGAAAGACTTGAATACCTGGTTTTTTCCCATGATCGACTTCAGCCAGGCGAGCGCGTCGTGTTCCGAGCGGGCGGCGGGCAGGCTCATCGCCCTGTCCAGGCGGATGCCGGCGGGCACGGCGGCGTCGATGAGCGCGGCGAGCGACGGGTAGCCGGTTTCGCGGAGCATTTCATCGCGGTCGGTGCTGATGGGACCCAGGTGGCGGCTGAGGAAGTCGAGGCGTGCGGACATGATTGATGGGAGTTGGGAGAGGCAGATTTCGAACCCGGTCGGGACGCCCCTTCCATAGTAGAAATTACCCCCGACGCAACCCCTGTGCGTGAGAAATCCGCTAACTTCCGGGACGCTGTTCACCCTTGGAAATGACGCGCCTGGCATCACCGATCGCCTCTTTCCGCAGTTTTCCGCGGGATTTCGTCAGTTTTTCCCAGAGTACGGGGACGAAATTCTCGGTGAAACCACGCGCTTCGAGCCATGCCGAAAGGGTGCCGAGGTCGTTTTCATCGCCGAGCACGTCGGCGAGTTCGGTCATTTCCGGATCGGGCGCGAATGATTCTTCGGGCATGAATCCGAGCGCGCCGAGATAGGCTTTGAGGGCCTTGCGCGCGTTGTGGAAATCCTCCTCGCCCGAACGTTCGATTTTCTTGAAGCGCTTGGAGAGTTGCTTACGGAGCTTCTTGAGTCCGATCTCGACCCGCTCCGCGAGGCTTTCCTCTGGCAGTTCCTGAAGGTTTTTGCGGGCGGCGGCGACGCGCTCGACGCTCCAGGCGATGGTCGCCGGTGGCGGGCGGCGGGCGGCCGAGTGGGTTTGTTGGACGAGCAACGCGCCGATCGCGGCAGCGGCTGAGTCGTCGTCATTCCAGCCGAGTTTGTGCCAGGTGCTCAGCCGCGAAACCGCGTCGCGCGGACTGGAGAGCAAGCGGCCGATCGCCTGGATTTCCTTGGCGGAGCTTTTGCCGAGCCGAAAAAGCGAGAACCCGCCACGCAGCGATTTCCCGAGCTTGCGGATGGCATGCACCTCCTCGGCGATGCGGCCCTTCGAGTCGAGCAGTCCGTGCAGGAGACGCTCCATCGCGTCGCAACCGGCCAGCAGCTGCTGGCGTGCGAATTTCGCTTCTTTTTCACCGGGATCTCTCATCACCCAGGATGAAATCGCAAATCAACCCTCTTGTCAGTGATGATCTTCCAGCGAAATCGACGCTCACTCCGCCGATTTCAGCCGGCGAAAAGTCCACGCGCTGAAGAGCTCACGCCGATGGCGGTGGTGAGGCCCAATGCCTTTAGGGAAAGAATCCTAAAAATTTAAAATGACCGGGTTTGCTGGAGGACGGAATCAGTCCGCCCATGCGCATGAGGTGGCCATGAGATAAGAGAAGCCGCTAGATATTGGCCTACCATGCTCCCGGCGGTCCGCTACCGCCACTCCGTGCCACCTGGCACTTTCTGTGACACCCGAGGCGCTCTCAAACGTACTGCAGCTCGACCGCTTTCGCGTAGATGGCAGAGTCGTTGTCGAGCAGCTCCTGGATCGGGTCCCAGCGGCCGGAAAGCAGGGCTTCACGGGCGGAGTCGGGCATGGTCACCGGGATGTCGAGGCCGCCGGAGGTGCGGACGCGGAGCACTTGCACGTCGATGGTGACTTCCGTTTCCGGATCGGCTTCCACGGCGTGGCGGATGGCGACGACGTCGGCCGGGCTGGCCATCACGCAGGGCATGGCGAGGGTGGTGGAATTGCCGTAGAAAATTTCCGCGAAGGACTCGGCGATGACACCGTTGAAGCCGTATTTGCGCAGCGATTGCGGAGCGTGTTCGCGGGACGAGCCGCAGCCGAAGTTCACGCCCGCGACGAGGATGGAGGCCTTGGCGAAGCGCGGGTCGTTGAGCGGGTGCTCGGTTTTCACGCCGTGCTCGTCGAAGCGGACGTCATAGAACGCGAATTCGCCGAGGCCGTCGAAGGTGACGCATTTCATGAAACGCGCGGGGATGATGCGGTCGGTGTCGATGTCAGCGCCGGGGATGAATACAGCGCGGCCGGTGACGGAAGGAACAGGTTCGAGTGCCATGGTGGGGTAAATACTGAAATGCTGAAAAACTAAAACGCTGAAATCAGGCGACGGCGGCCGGGGTTTGCAGATTGAAAACCTCGCGGGCATCGGCGACGGAGCCGCGGATCGCGGCGGCGGCGACCATCACGGGCGACATCAGGATGGTGCGGCCGGTGGAGGAACCTTGGCGGCCTTTAAAGTTTCTGTTAGACGACGAGGCGCAGAGTTGGTCGCCGATGAGTTTGTCGGGGTTCATCGCGAGGCACATCGAGCAACCGGCACCGCGCCATTCGAAGCCGGCGGCGCGGAAGATTTCCGGCAGGCCTTCCTGTTCGCACTGGATGGCGACGATCTGCGAGCCGGGGACGACGAGCGCCTGCACTCCAGGAGCGACCTTGTGGCCTTGGATGAATTTCGCGACTTCGCGGAAGTCGGAGAGGCGGCCGTTGGTGCAGGAACCGATGAAGGCGACGTCGATTTTCACGCCCTTGATCGGGGTGCCGGGGTCGAGCTTCATGTAGGCGAGCGCTTCCTCGATGGACGCCTTTTCCAACGGAGTGGAAGCGGTGGCGGGGTCGGGGATGTTTTCGGAAATGAAGATGCCGTGGTCCGGGGAAATGCCCCAGGTGACGGTCGGCTCGATGTCGGTGGCGTTGATTTTGACGATGTCGTCGAACACGGCGTCGGCATCGGAGGCGAAGGAAAGCCAACGGGCGGCGGTGGCGCTGAAGTCGGTCATGTCCACGTAAGGACGGCCGTTCAGATAGGCGACGGTCTTGGCGTCCGGGTTGACATAGCCGCAGCGGGCGCCGCCTTCGATGGACATGTTGCAGACGGTCATCCGCTCTTCCATGGACATGCGGTCGAAGACATCGCCGGCGTATTCGTAGGCATAACCGATGCCGCCGTTCGCACCGAGGAGGCGGATGATGTGGAGGATGACGTCCTTGGCGTAAACGCCGGGAGCGAGGTCGCCGTTCACTTCGATGCGGCGGACCTTCATTTCCTGAAGGGCGATGGTCTGGGTGGCGAGCACGTCGCGGACCTGGCTGGTGCCGATGCCGAAAGCGATCGCGCCGAACGCGCCGTGCGTGGCGGTGTGCGAGTCGCCGCAGGCGATGGTGGTGCCGGGCTGGGTGATGCCTTGCTCAGGGCCGACGACGTGAACGATTCCTTGTTTGCCGGAGGCGAGGTCGAAATAAGTGACGCCGAAGTCATCGCAGTTTTTGCGGATCGCATCGATCATCTCAGCCGCAAGCGGATCCGCAGGCTGGTCCTGATTGATCGTCGGAACGATGTGGTCGATGGTGGCGAAGGTGCGCTGGGGGAATTTCACGCCAAGCCCGAGATCGCGGAGCATGCCGAAGGCTTGTGGCGAGGTCACCTCGTGGATGAGGTGCGTGCCGATGAAGAGTTGCGTGCGTCCATCGGCGATCGTGCCGACGGTGTGTGCGTCCCAGACTTTTTGGAAGAGGCTTTTTCCCATGATTGAAGATGTCCGCCGTGGTTGGCAACGGGCGGGAAAACTGCCCATGGAGTTTCAGAATGTCAAAGCCGCATGCAAATCCTGAGGAAAGAAACCGGCAGTTTCAACTGAGCTCGATGACCAGTCCAGCGATGATTCCTATCAGGGCAAGGACGCTCACGATGATTCCGACGATTTTAAACCAGTTCCTGGAATGACCAGGCTTGGAAGACGGACCCTTGACCCACTCATCCCAGGTTCTTTGCCTCTGAGGGGTGGAGCGGTGATAGTGACGCAAATTGCCGCTGAACTTGGAAGGTTTGTCGAGCGGATGGCGAC
>CANHPN010000100.1 GCA_947462535.1 Akkermansiaceae bacterium
CTACGCCCATGATTACGAGGGCGCGCACATTCCGCAGGCGTATTTGCCGGAGGGGAAAATTTACTATCAGCCCGGCGACCAGGGCATGGAGAAACGCATCCGGGAGCGACTGGATTTTTGGCGGAATTCAATGGGCGGCAGTTCCGTCTGATAGGGCGTCACTTTCGTTTCGCGAACGGCAGCACCAGCAGGAAATAGAACAGCAGCGCGATTCCGAACATCGAGCACAGATACCAGGGCCACGGGCCGAGGTGGTCGATCAGGCTGGGGTTGTCCGGCGGGCGCGAGGCGAAGCCGAAATTGCTGCCCAGCACGCCGTTCACCGACATCGCCATGCCGAGGTAGCCGAGCGACCAGCCGGAGATGACGAGCGGGCTTTTCCAGAGTGGTTGCGCCGGACGCCAGCCCTCGACAATCGGCAGATAGAGCGCGGCGGTGACCACCGCGAAGTGATGAACGAAAAACATCGCGAACGGCGGATGCGGAAATCCCACCGTGATCGCCGGCGTGATGAGCGCTTGCAAGGTCGCTGCAAGGCCCCAGAGATAAGTCAGCGCGCAGAGCAGCGGGTGCCTGGTGATCAAGGCGAAGCCCGCGGTGATCGCCGCGATGTCGCACAGATGCAGCGGCAGGATGTTGTCGATGGATTTCGGCGCGTCCAACGACAACCACGCGGCCTGGCCGAGCGGATAGGCGCTCAGGTTGAGGAACGCCAGCAGCGCGGTGGCTAGGTTCCGGCCGTTTCCGCCGCGCTTTCCGGCGAAGAGAAACGCAGCCGCCGCCATCGCGCCGATGCCGAGCGCGACGAAGTGCTCTTGCGTGAACGGGTGGAAGGAATGCGGCATGGATCAATTTCCTATCCATCGGATTCCAGCCCGCCGATCTCCGCCATCGCCGGTTCACGGCCGAGGAAAATCTCGCGGGCGATGGCTTGCACGTCCGCGTCCGTCACCGCCATGACCTTGGCCCGCCAGTCCATCGGCGCGGGGATGTGGCCGAAGTCGAGCAACCCTTCGCCCGCCCAGCCGGCGTGCGAGCCGGTCGTCTCGAAGGCGAGCTTGCTTTGGGCGATGGTCAGGCGCTTGGTCCGGTCGAGCTCGCCGGGGCGCGGTCCGTTAGCCACGAGGTCGTCGATTTCGCGGCGGATGCAGGCGAGCGCCTCGTCGCGCGATTCCGGGTCGAGCCCGGCGCTGATTTCAAAGGCTCCGGTCTCGTCGAAGAACGTCACGTCGCTGCTGATCTGATAGCAAAGCCCGCGTTCCTCGCGGAGTTCGAGGAACAGTCGCGAGCTCGCGGTTTCGCCCAGCATCATGCTGAGCATCCGCAGCGCGTGCCGGGATTCCGAGAGCCGGCCCGGCGTGTGCCAGGCGAGCGCGAGCTGGAGCTGGTCGGTTTCCCGCGCCTCGGCGATCGTCCGCGGGACCGCCGTCGTCCGGTCGAACGGGACCGCTTTGTCCGGCGCGTGGAATTCCTTCGGCAAGTGCGGCGAAACCATCGCCATCACCTCGTCCAGGGTGAACGGACCGGCTGCGGCGATGACCACGTCGTTGCGGAAATGGTGGCGGTTCCGGAAACTCATCAGGATTTGCCGGTCGATTTTCGCGATGGATTCCAGCGAGCCGGAAATCGCGTTTCCTAACGGGTGATTGCCCCACAGGGCGCTCGAAATGAGATCGCCGATGTGGTCCGCCGGCGTTTCCCGATACATCGTGATTTCCTCGCCGATGACCTCGCGCTCCAGGCCGATTTCCGGCTCGGGAAACGTCGCGTGCCAGACCATGTCGGATAGGACGTCGGCGAGCAGCGGCATCAGGTCCACCTCGCCGTGGCCTTCGTAAACCGTCTGGTCCTCCGAGGTGCAGGCGTTGAGTTGACCGCCGGCGTTTTCGATTTCAAAACTCAGCTCGCGGGCGCTGCGGCGGGCGGTGCCCTTGAAGACCATGTGCTCGACGAAGTGCGCGAGGCCAGCCGGCAAGTTCCATTCATCGCGGCTGCCTGCGGGGATATAAATCGAGAGCGCCGCGCACTCGGAGTCTGTCACCGTCGCGACCGCCAGGCGCGGGCCGCCGGGGATTTGCCGCCATTCGTAGATTGCCTTGCTCATCGTAAAAGTGCCTCCGCCAGGGCGAGATCGGCAGGGGTGGTGATTTTCAAATTCGGTTGGATCGACTCGATGAACTTCACCCGCACGCCGATCGCTTCCATGGCCGAAACCTCATCCGTCACCGCCAGGCCCTGCGCCGCCACTGCCTCGTAGGCTTCCAGCAGCAGCGGGATCTCAAACACCTGCGGGGTTTCCATGAACCAGAGATGCTCCCTCGAAACCGCGCCCGCGCTGAAATCGTCCGCGTCCGAGCGCTTCAAGGTCTCGGTCACGCGACGTGCCAAGGCGGCCGCGCGAAATTCAGCCGCAGCCCCCACACAGCGATCAATGTCCGCCGGAGAGACCAAAGGCCGCGCGCCGTCATGCACCGCGACGAGCTCCGTTTCCGCTGATAGGACGGCCAGCCCGGCCACCACGGAATCCTGCCGGTCCGCGCCGCCGTCCACCCGTCTGACAGGTTTGGAAAACCCGCCGCCTAGCAGTTCCCAGCGTTCCGCAGGACAGATGATCACCACCTCCGCGATGGAATCTGCGGCGAGAAACGCGTCGAGCGTCCGCCCCAAGACCGGGATGCCGGCCAGCGGCGTGGCCAGCTTGTCGAAGCCCATCCGCCGGCTCGATCCCGCCGCCACGAGGATCGCGGAACAAGTGCGGGTGAGGGGAGTAGCTGCCATGCGCGGAGATGTAACAGCCTGCCCCACGTCGCGGAAAGAGCCAATTTACCGCAAGGAAAATGTAATCGAGGTGAAGGCCGATTTTGGAGAGCAAGTCGGCGGAGAGAGAGCTTCTCCGGCATACAGCGCCCGTGCCTTGCGCATGAGTCCCTTGGCAAGGTCCTCCCAAATTCGCCAGTCTCGCTGTTCGTTGGCATCCGCGAGAGTGGATTTGGCGATGGGTTGGCTAAACCCGAGATGATGCAAATTCGAAGGTCTCGCATTCAAGCAGGTGGCAATGTCCCGCAGTCCCTCGCGCCAGGTCAACTGGGCGAAGACCATGCAGACAAGCTGATGGCGGCAACCAAAGTGGCGGACACGGGTCTCGGCGTCGTAGCGTTCGACTACGCGGGAAAGCGTCTTGCGATCCACGAGGTCGAGGATCTGAGAAAGAATGTGGCGTCCGGAGTTCATCGGGCCACACCATGCCGGACGCCTTAGAAAAGTTCAAAAGCGTGACATCGATTTTTTTACGCAATTCATTCATCCACAAAACTTTTCAGAAATGATGTACCCCGTTAACCGGACACCCGTGATTTTTTCTATATTTTTTCTTGCAAGAGCTCGCAGGAATCACATTCTATCAAATGTGAAGTTTGTGTGCTCTTTCCCTGCCGAGCTTCAAAAACCCTCGTCCTTCGTCCAGCATCTCCCCTGCCAGCCCAAACCACGCCCAATCCTGTCGTTTCCCATTTCCCGTCCCGCCAAGCACCACCAATTCCGAGATTAATCCCCTTTTTTCCCTGCCCTCCGGCACGGCCACCGACTCCTTCAAATAGCCTTCACGCCAAAAATCAAATCCCAGACAACACCATGAAACTCAAGTCGACACTCCGTTTCTCCCTCCCATTTCCGCTCGCCGCCGCCATCGTCGCGATGCTCGTCGCGCCTTCCGCGCAAGCCACCACCTATTACTGGGACACCAACGCTGCCGCCGGATTCGGAGCTGTCGGACCATTCACATGGGATGGCGTCAATAACTTCTGGAACACGAGCAGCACGGGTGCCACCAGCGGCACGTTCATCGCCAGCCCCACCAATGCGGACGATTTGCTCATCAACGGCGGCACCACCGGCACCATCACGCTCAGTGGCGCCCAGGTGGCCAGCAGCCTGACCTTCGCGACCAGTGTGGCCAAGACGCTCACTGGCGGCACCTCGCTGACCATCGGTGGCACTGGCACCAGGTCGGGCATTTTCGTCAATGCCGGTGACAACTCGACCAACATCATCAGCTCGCCACTGATCCTGAACTCGACTTCCACCGTAGTGGACGTCACCCACGCTGGCGGCTTTGGAGGCGACCTGACCCTCGGTGCGGTCACCGGCTCGGCGGCC
>CANHPN010000101.1 GCA_947462535.1 Akkermansiaceae bacterium
AGCGTTCTGAAGGCCGTCTTCGAAAAGGAGATTGATGAGCGGATCCTGGTGGGTAGTGTGTTTGTGTTCGTCCATGGCTGGTGCTGTTTTGGTTTGAGCACCTCCAGTATCTGGTCTTGGACGGACGCCGACAACCCCGGTGGGTCGGGAGAGGTCGGCGCGCCGCCGCACTGGCAGCCGTTTCCGCTACGCTCCATCGGCTGCCAGTGCGGCGGGCCTTTGCTGCGTAGCGGGCTTTTACAGACGAATCTTTACACTACCGGTTCAGGGTCAGCTGGTCGATGAAGGATTGAACCGTTGCAGCCATAAGGTTTCACTTTGTTTGACCCGGGAGGAAATTTCCAAGTAGTCCGAAACCGAATTCGGATTTGCCAGCCACGGTTCGCTGTTGTCCGTGATCTTGCCCTTTGGTGGGTGCGGTCTGCGGGCGAAGATGTATTTCCGCCGGGCAATTCGCGCGGCGAAATCCTCCTGCAAGCGCCGGATCAGCGAATGATACTTCGTGAGTTCCACAGGGCGGAAGCCAGCACACCCCGGGGGAATGGAAAGCAGCAAGGAGGAGGCGGCGGAAATTCAAGATTCCAAGCGCTGGATTTCGCGTGATAGCCTTTGCGTATGGGAAAAGGTTACGAGACGCATCAGGCGCGGGTGATGGCTTTGCAGAGGCTCGGCAAGGACCTTGCACGGCGGGCGAGATCGAAATGCGAACTGACGGGCGCGGCCGGCGTTTCCCTGCGGCCGTACGAAGTGCCGCCGGTGGCGGGTGAGCCGGACATCGAGCGCACTTTGCTAATCAGCGAGGCGTGCCACGAGGTTTTGGACCATCCGAAGCGGCTGAAAGGGCGCGAATGGCAATGCTTGGCGGAGGTCGTTTGGAGCGAGATGCCGGCGGTGCAGGTGGTCGCCTGGCGGATGCTCAATCACCTGGCGAAAAGCGAGGACTGGGCGCGCGAAGTGACCGAGGAGGTTTTCCTGGACGGGGAGGTGGAGGCGTGGGCGAAATCCGAAGAACTTTGAGCCGCATGATTTTCACCCGCAACTTCGCGCACGGCTTGAGGTTTAACGCCTCATGTTCAGCGCCGACGTCGCCGCGACACCTTTTTTCGTGAAAATGGAGGCTGATTCCGTTCCAAATCTGGCAGACGGCAGCGCCATCGATTTCGCGTTGATGGAGCGCATCGGGGCGGGGGATCACGACGCATTCCGTGTGCTCGTGGAGCGGCACCAGCACGCGGTGATCGGCACGGTGGCGAAGATGTTGGGCAACGCGTCCGAGTCGGAAGACATCGCGCAGCAGGTTTTCCTGCGGATCTGGCGGAATGCGAAACGCTACCGACCGGACGCGAAATTCACGACTTATCTGTTCACTATCACGCGCCATCTCGTTTTCAACGAGACCCGCCGAAAGGGCCGGAAAAAAGAAGTTTCCTCGGACGGGCGTGAGGAGAATTCCAACCAGCTCATCGCCGCCAGCCCGGACCGCCAACCGGACTCGGAGCTGCTGCAAGCCGAGTTGCAGCGCGCCGTGGATGACGCGATCGCCGCGCTGCCGGAAGCGCAGCGAATGGCGGTGGTGCTGCGCCGCTACGAGCAGCTTTCCTACGAGGAAATCGCGGCGGTGCTCAAGCTGTCTGTCTCTGCGGTGAAGAGCCTGCTGTTCCGCGCACGGACCACGCTGCGGGAGTCTCTGAACGGGTATTTGGGACAGTGAGATTTCTCAACGCGAGTGCTGGATCGCCTCGCAAACGGCCGGGAAAATCTGGCGCTTGCGGCTGACGACTCCGGGTGCGTGAAACAAGGTGGCGTCGATCCGCTCGAAGGGCAGTTTCTCAAGTGTCGCATCTTGGCCGATGGCGAGAATCATACTGTGATGGAGCGCCACGTCAGTCACGGCGAGCACTGCGAGGTCGTAGTGCTGGCGCTCGAAAAGTTTCTTCAAGGCGGCTTCCAGATCCTCGCGGCGCGCGGCGAACCCCACCAAGTCGCGCTCTTCGACCTGGGAGATGCTAACAGACAATCCTTGCTCGGCGAACTCCTTGCGGTCGGCGTTGAGGATCTCATCCGGCGTACCGCTGGCGATCAGCGAACCGACCGCGAAGAACTCGTCGGTAAATTTATTGGGATCCACGCCCGCCACGCCGCTGAGCCAGGTGAGCATCTCGCGATCCAGAAGAGTGGTCGTCGGTGAGGTCAGGCAGAGCGTGTCCGAGACGATGCCGGCGCAGAGACAGAGGGCCACGCTCGGCGCGGGCATCAGGCTGCGGTGGAAAAATTTCCGGCCCACCAGCGTGCAGGTCGAGCCGACCGGTTCGTTCAGATAGCGGATCGGCTCGCGGGAAACGAGGTCGCCGGCGAGGCGGTGGTGGTCGATGACCTCGGTGATTTCCGCTTCCTCCACGCCGTTGACGGCCTGAGCGTATTCGTTGTGATCGACTAGCGCGATGCGGATGCGCGGAGGGTCCACGAGGTCGGACTTGGCGATGACGCCCACCATTTTTCCACCCGCGTGCTCGACCACCGGGAACAGATCCTGGTCGATGGTGGAGAGGCTTTTCCTCAGGCGCGAGATCGGCTCGTTGACGGATAGGGTCAGGAATTTCTTCTCCATCACGTGACGCACGGTGCGCGAGCAACGGATCAAGGTCGAGGCAGTGGCGGTATCCTGATGGCAGGTCAGGACGACCACGCCCTTGCGCGCGGCGTAGGAGAGAATGTCGCCTGACACCGGATTGTCCCCGGTGACTAGAAGGGCGCGGGCGCCGTGGTCGATGGCGTAGCGCTGGACGATCGGGCGGTCCCCGCAAATCACCAGGAACTTCCCGATGTTTCCATCCGCGATCGCCTGCTTGAGACGCTGCTCGACGGTGCCCTGGGATGACGCGCCGACGAGCAGGATCAAATCCTCCTCGAACTCCGGGGAGGGCAGCATGGCTCCCAGACTCCGTGCTTTGAGGGTGTCCACAAGCTTGGCGAGGGACACGTGGATCGTCCGCACGCTGAGCCCCTCGGTGTGCCCGGGCAGCAGCAGTTTGAGCAAATCAAAGTAGTGCAGAATGCCATGGAGGTTTCCTTCGTCATCCTCGACCGGCACGCAGCGGATCTCCGCAGCCAGCATCCGCTGATAGGCCGTCAGGAAGGTGTCGGACGCGGTCACCTTGATCACCTTGCGGTGGCAAATCATGCCGGCGTTCACGCGGACGTCGGTCAGAAGCATCGGCGTGTCGAGTCCCGCGCGCTCCAGCACCCACTTGGTCCGTGAGGAAATCTCGCCGCAGCGCGCCGCGATCGCCTTGGGTTCCTCACCCACAGCGCGGAGCAGGGCTGCGTAGCCGATCGCCGAGCAAATCGCGTCGGTATCCGGGTTTTTATGACCAATGACGTAGAAGGGGAGCATGGGAAAGGCGAGCTGGTATCCGGCGAGAATAGGTAAGACGCGGCGGACGGCAAGATTCTTCCCGGTCAATCCAGCGATTTCACATGCGTTCCGGCACGTCGATACCGAGCAGGTTCAGCTTGAGCGTGCGGGAGGTCAGCTCGCAAAGTGCGGAGCGGCTGGCTCGCCTTTTCCGCTACGCTCCATCGGCTGCCAGTGCGGCGGCGCGCCGACCTCTCCCCGACCCACCGGGGTTGTCGGCGTCCGTCCAAGACCAGATACTGGAGGTGCTCAAACCAAAACAGCACCAGCCATGGACGAACACAAACACACTACCCACCAGGATCCGCTCATCAATCTCCTTTTCGAAGACGGCCTTCAGAACGCT
>CANHPN010000102.1 GCA_947462535.1 Akkermansiaceae bacterium
CGCCACGCTGATACTCCGGGCGCAGCCAGCGGATGAGGCCGCGCTTTTCCTCGGCGGCGCGCTCGTGGTTGAGGGCGACGAGGCGGCTGAGCAACGTGGCGGCGATCACCGGTCGCCGCGAGTCGTCTTCACCGGAACCAGCCAGACTCGGCGACCGGTGATCGCCGCTACAGTCCTGCCACCCATACGCTTCCAACACGGCTTGATCCAGCTCGTCGTGGATCTGGCGCAGGACGGTGACGAGGCCTTGGTCGTGGATGAGCTTTTCCTTGGCGGTGAGCGGCTCGCCGCTGCGGAGCTTTTCGAGCACGTTGTAAATCCCGGTGAGCGTGAGGCCGGGATGCTGCTCCTGCTGCCGCTTGCGGTGCGAATCGAGTCGCTCGCCGAGTAAGCGGATGCGCTGCTTGAGGGAGCCTTCTTCGAGCGCGGGGAATGGGAACTTGTTGAATGACGAACCAACAACGTAGGTGGGATCGTTTCCTACACCCAAGTGAGAGCCGATTCGAAGCGTCCAAACCGCGTGAACCGAAGAAGATAAGACTCCAAACAAAAAAGCATCATCAGACGCTATCGCTATGAGTTTGCTGTCGGGCAGGCAGTTGTTGTCAAGGAAGACGAAAATGCGGTGTTTGGCGGTCTTGACGGTGACAATGAAGCGAGAAATTCCATCCAAAGAAGGACGATTCTTGCGACGGGGCTCGCCAAAGAACCACCAGTTTACGCGATATGTATCACGATTGTTTTGGTCCCTCTCTGGCTTTACAGCCGTCATCAGATGATTGAGCAAAGAAGGGAACTTGGATGTGACCTCATCCAGTGAGTATCCGAACAAGTCGATTGCGAAAATGTCGCGTGATACATCCGTAAGATCGCGACCATTGAAATAGCGGCGCAGAGGAAGAAGTGGCTGTCCGTCCGACCAGAATCCGAGTTGGCTAGCTGCACTTGAGTCCACCAAAAAGCCCTTTCCGTGTGGCTTCATTCCCTCCCAACAGATCTCGGAGTTAGCACGAAGTTCATTTGTAGAAGTTAGGTCCGCTCCGATTTGAAGATTGGCGGCAAGAGTGCCGCTGCTCCTTAACAGAGTCACTTCGTTCTCGCCGTCTTCTCGGGCTTGCTCGGTGATGACTTTTTCGAGGATGCCTTCCGCCTTGCCGGGAGCGGCGACGGTCATGGCGATGCGGACGGCGGCTCCGTCGGCGGAATCGATCCAGGGGTGATCGGGGATGGCGTAGGCGAGATGGAGTGGGGCTTGGCGGTTGGAAACCGCCGCCACGAAGGACTCGATGACGCGGCGGTTGAAGGTTTGGTGGATGGAGTTGGTGGTGATGAAGCCGAAGCGTTTGCAACGGCCTTGCACGAGTTCCGCAGCGGCCTTTTGCCACCAGAACATGACGAAGTCGGCGGACTCTGGGACATCGCCTTTCCAGGCTTTGCGGAGGGCTTCGGTGTAGCCGTCGCCGAGGGCGTCGCGCATGCGGGAGGCTCCGATGAAGGGCGGATTGCCGACGATGTAATCCGCCTGCGGCCACTCGGCGCGGCGGGGGTTTTGGTAATCGAAGAGGGCGATGGTGGCGGATTCGTCCGGGACTTCCTTGCCGGTGACGGGGTGGGTCTTGGTGGTATAGCCGTTCCAGATCGTTAGGATTTCCCCGCTATCAGGATCGCGGCGCGGGATTTTCTCGTCGTAGGCGAGCACGGCGTCCTGCTGGCGGATGGTCTGGGTTTTCGGGAGCAGCGGGCGGTCACCGGTGTCGGCCTTGCCGGTGGTTTTGCGCTGCCACTGGAAGTAGCCGATCCAGAGGACGAGCTGGGCGATGGCGACGGCGTTGTGGGAGAGTTCGAGGCCGAGGAATTGCTCGGGGCGGACTTTGTATTCGTTCATCTCGAAGGTGGCGTCGCCACCGAGGGCGGTGACGAGTTCGAGCACCTCGGCTTCGAGGCGTTTCATGTGTTCGAGGGTGACGTAGAGGAAGTTGGCGGTGCCGCAGGCGGGATCGAGGAACTTGAGGGAACAGAGGTGGCGGTGGAAGGCCGTGACGAGTTTGAGTGCCTCGGCATCGTTCTTCTTGGCATCGGCGCGGAGTTTTTGGGCGGCGGCGCCGGTTTGTTTGGCGAGGTCGGAATTTCCGGCGGCAAGCAGGGATTTGGCCTGGGTTTCCTTGGTGTCCGCGGCGTCTTCGGCGGCTTCGGCCTCGCGGTGGAGATTGGCGGCGGCGATGCGCGTGGCATCCCATTCGTCGCGCAGGGGTTCGATGATGGTGGGGCGGATGAGGCGCTCGACGTAGGAGCGCGGGGTGTATTCCGCGCCTAACTTGTGGCGCTCGCGGGGGTCGAGCGCGCGGACGAGCAGGGTGCCGAAGATGGAGGGCTCGACGGCGGACCAGTCGGTGCCGGCGGCATCGGTGAGCATGGCGAGCTGGGCGGGCGAGAGCGGGAGGGCGGTGGTGTTTTCGAAGAGCCCGCCATTGAAGCAGGCGATTTCCTTGAAGAGCAGGGCGCTGTAGGCGGTGCCGGTGGCCATTTCCTTCCACAACGCGGAGACGAGCACGGGGAAGCCGTGGGGCGAGGTTTTGACCTGATCGAGCAGTTTTTTGAAGCCGTCCTCGGGCAGCAGGCCGATGTCTTCGGCGAACATGGTGAAGAGGCAGCGCTGGAGGAATCCGGCGATGACTCGCGGATCGTGTTGGTCGGCTTCGAGGGACTTGGCGAGCTTGGCGAGGCGGCCGGCGATGTCGCGGGTGACCTCGGCGGCTTTC
Organism: Akkermansiaceae bacterium; assembly: GCA_947462535.1. Lineage (GTDB taxonomy): Bacteria > Verrucomicrobiota > Verrucomicrobiia > Verrucomicrobiales > Akkermansiaceae > Luteolibacter. The sequence continues at coordinate 2,760 of CANHPN010000102.1, forward strand.
TTGGAGGGATCGAGCGAATAGGGATCGGTCCAGATGGCGCGGAGGGTGGCGCGGTGGCTTTCCTGGCGGAGATCGGTGAGGAGGATGCGGTGGTTTTTCGGGTCCGGGAAGCGCTCGTAGTGGCCTCCGGTGCCGGAGAACTCGGCGTAGAGGTCGATGCTGTGGCCGACGTCGCAAACGATGAGAAACGGCGGGCGGCCCTCGGCGGCGGGGAGCGAGGTGATGTAGCCGCGGCCCTGGTGGAAGGCGCGTTCGAGGGCGCGGTCGAAGGCGGCGGTGCCGCGCTTGCCGTGGCCGGATTTGGTGGAAAGAGAGGACGGCGACCGGAGGTCACCGCCACTTTCGGAGGAGACGCCTTGTTTGGTTTCGAGGACGAAGTGGCGGGATTTGTAGAGGTCGATGTAGTTGGTGACGGAGGAGCCGTCGGGATTCACGCGGGTGATGGCGCGGTCGAAGACGTGGAGGTTTTTCGTGGGATCGGGCGAGGTGGGATCGGGGCGCGGGACTTCGAGGATGTCGCAGAGTTCGGAGAGGAACATCTGGTAGTTCGCACGCTCGGCGGCGCCGGAGTTTTC
>CANHPN010000103.1 GCA_947462535.1 Akkermansiaceae bacterium
CAAAAAGAAGCGGTCCGACTGATCATCCTCAAGGAAAACCCATTAACCTTGAAGCATCTCAGTCGAACCGCTTTGTCTTGCGACAATTTTTTAAGAATAGCCCGACTCTTCATCCCCTGGGAAAACCCATTAACCCGTGAGAAGCTGAATCGAACCGCTATGTCTTGCGACAGGCAAGAATTAGCACCCGCCGTGCCAAGTGTCTTGTCTAAACTTTCCACTTTATCGGATAATTCCGTCATCTTCCCGGCACTGACTAACCGGAATTCGCCCGCGAGTCACGGCGATAGATCGCCGGTGGTACACCGACGGATTCCCGGAAATTCACCGTCAGCCGCTCGTTGCTCTGGAACCCGCAGCGCTCGGCGATGAGCCCCACCGAGAGATCGGTGGTGGTCAGCAGCGACTTCGCCCGCTCCACCCGCTCGTGCTGGATCATTGCATGAGGCGAACGGCCGAGCGAATCCTGGAAGCGCCGCTCCAACACCCGTCGCGACACCCCGACCTGCGCCGCCCATTCCTCCACCGAGGCGATTGTGGAAATTCGCGCGACAAGATGCTGCATCGCCCGCCGCACCACCAAATCGCCGACCGCCTCATAAGAACTCGATCCACGGGCGACAATTTCCAGCGGCTTCACGAGAACCGGCGAATCCGGCGTCTTTCCCTCCCGGATCGCCTCGATCGTTTGCACGACCTCCGCCGCCAACCGCCGCCACGGCAGGCGGATGCTCGACAGCGCCGGCCGCGCCATTTCACAGACGGTCTCGTCGTCGTTGGCGGAAATCACTCCCACGGCGAAGGGCACTTCCAGCCCCGCCTGCGCCGCCGCTTCCAGCACATGCCGCCCGGTCGGATCGTGCGCCGTGAAAATCCCCACCGGCATCGCCTGCCCCGCCAGCCACCCGACCATGTCCTCGTCCGGGTCCCGCCAGTATTCGTCATACTGCCGCCAGTCGCGGAATTCCTCCCAGTAAACCGGCACCTCGCCGACCACCGAGCGGAACCCCTCCAGCCGCTGCTTGGCGTAGTGCGCGTCCCCCCGCCCGACGAACGCGAAATTCTTGTAACCCCGCGCCACTAGATGCTCCGCCGCCAGCCGGCCGATCGCCACATCGTCCACATCCACGCTGAAAACTCCCGCCACCGGCTCATCCGACGGCACGATCACCACCGGACAGCCCAACTTCGCCAACGCTTCCGTCAGACCCGGCAGCCACTCCGTCACGATCGCGCTCGGCCGCCATTCCCGCAGGCTGGCCAGCAGCAAATCCGGCTGCCGGTAGAGGTCGATGATCCAGAAATCATAACCCATCCCGGCAAACGGCGCGAAGCCCGGAGTGAGCCGCCGCACGTTCACGGACGACAATACCACGGCGATCCGCTTGGAGCTTTCAGGGTTCAAATGTCGCATTTCATCAAGAAGCTACCGGAATTTGCGGTAGCGGCAACCGCAGAGTTTCCCATAGTTTCCTCCCGATGTCGCCCGTCGCGCCATCACTCAAAACAACCCCACACTACCGACTGACATGACTCAATTTCCCTGCGACGCCGTCACCTACGAAGGCCCCGGCTCGAAAAACCCGCTCTCTTTCAAACATTACAACGCCTCCCAGGTCATCGAAGGCAAGACCATGGCCGAGTGGTTCCGCTTCGGCTGCGCCTATTGGCACACCATGCGCGGCACCGGGGCCGATCCGTTCGGCGCGGGCACCGCCGCCCACCCGTGGGATGACGGCAGCAATTCCGTCGCCAACGCCCAGAACCGCGCCCGTGTGTTCTTCGACTTCATGGAAAAAGTCGGCCTCGACTACTATTGCTTCCACGACCGCGACGTCGCCCCGGAACTGGGCAATCTCGCCGCCTCCAACAAGGCGCTCGATGCCGTCGCCGACGTGCTTGAAGAAGAACAAAAGCGCTCCGGCAAAAAACTCCTCTGGGGCACCGCCTGCCTCTTCGTCCACCCGCGCTATCAGCAAGGCGCCGCCACCAGTCCGAACGCCCAGGTTTACGCCTACGCCGCCGCCCAGGTGAAAAAAGCCATGGAAGTCACCCACCGTCTCGGCGGCGAGGGCTACACCTTCTGGGGTGGCCGCGAGGGTTACACCACCCTGCTCAACACCAACATGAAGCGCGAGCTCGACCACCTCGCCCGCTTCCTCCACATGGCCGTGGATTACAAAAAGGAAATCGGCTTCAAAGGCCAGTTCTACATCGAGCCCAAGCCACAGGAGCCGACCACCCACCAATACGACTCGGACTCCGCCGCCTGCCTCAACTTCCTCCGCGAGTATGATTTGCTAGAACACTTCAAGCTCAACATCGAGACCAACCACGCCACCCTCGCCGGCCACACGATGGAGCACGAACTCACCGTCGCCTACGAAGCCGGCGCGCTCGGCAGCATCGACGCGAATATGGGCACCCCCAACGTCGGCTGGGACACCGACCAGTTCCCAACCGATCTCTATCTGACCACCCACACGATGCTCGTCCTCATGAAAATGGGCGGCTTCACCACCGGCGGACTCAACTTCGACGCCAAGCGCCGCCGCGAATCATGGGAGCCCGTCGATCTCGTCCACGCCCACATCGTCGGCATGGACGCCTTCGCCCGCGGCCTCAAAACCGCCGCCGCCGTGCGTGCGGATGGCCGTCTCGATGGATTCATCAAGGAGCGCTATAACACCTTCGACAGCGGCATCGGAGCCGACGCCGAAGCCGGCAGGACCACCCTCGCCGATCTCGAGAAATACGCGCTCGCCAATCCCGAGCCGATGGTCGCCAGCGGCCGCCAGGAAATGCTCGAAGGACTCCTCAACGAGTTCATCTAACCCACCTTCCCCCAATCCCCCCCAACGGGCGCGGAGGCAGCTGGCAACACGGAAACCATTCCGCAAGACCGGCACCTGCCTCCGCGTTTTCGCGTCCGGCTCTGACAGGCCGACGGTTCACGCCCCGCCCCGCAGCCGCTGCCGGACCGCGTCCTCCTCGGCTTTTGAGGCGGACTCCTCGTGCAG
>CANHPN010000104.1 GCA_947462535.1 Akkermansiaceae bacterium
GCCTTCAAGGGCGACGCCAAAACCGGCGATTTTAAATGGGCGGATTTCGGCATCAACATTCTCGGTGAGAAATGGGTCAACCACCACGGCAACCACAATGTTGAGGGGACCCGCAGTGTGATCGAATCCGCCAATGCCAAACACGAGACTCTCAAGGGAGTCGGCGAAATTTTCGGCCCCTCCGATGTTTACGGAATTGAAAACCTCGACCAAAAAGCCGCCACCATCCTGCTCCGCGGCGCGGTCACCGAGACGCTCGACCCGGCATCGAAAAACCTCGAAGGCCCGAAAAACAACCCGCTGATGCCGCTCGCGTGGCTCCGCGAATACTCCGCTCCTAACGGCACGGCCAAGGGCAAGGCCTTTTGCACGACGCTCGGCTCCAGCACCGACTTCGCCGACGAGGACCTGCGCCGCCTGGTGGTCAATGCATCGCTCCACCTCACCGGTTTGAAAGTCCCGGACAAGGCGGATGTGGACTACGTCGATCCATTCAAGCCAACCGACTACCATGCCATCGGTGCCAAGGACTACTACAAGCACCTCAATCGCAAGCCCGCCGACTACGGGCTCGGCAAGAGCCCTGCCACCGGACTTCCCGGCAAGCCGCCAAAGACAGAAACCGAGGACGCTCAAAAAAAAACTCTGACCCCGAGCGCCACGCCCCGCACGACGAGCCAGCAACCGCCACAATAGCCCGGCCCCAGGCCGTCGCCCAGCCGGCCACGGGGGAAAGCCTTGTGTTCATCGGCAACGGACTTGCGGAACGCGATGTGTATTACAGCCGGCTGGAGACGGAGTTCCATCTCCGCTATCCTGACAAACAGCTCGTGATCCGCAACCTGGGACGTCCCGGCGACACGCCGGGCTTCCGTCCCCACCCGGCCCGCAAATCACAGTGGGCCTTCCCCGGCGCGGAAAAGTTCCGACCGCAAAACGCCCCCCACAGCGGCAATGGGTTTTTCTCGACACCCGACCAATGGCTCACCTACCTCAAGGCCGACACCATCGTCGCCTTTTTCGGTTATAACGAATCCTTCGACGGACCGGCGGGCGTGGCGAACTACGAAGCGGAGCTCGACGCCTTCGTCGTCCACACCTTGAGCAAAGCCTACAACGGCACCGCCGCCCCGCGACTGGTGCTCGTCTCCCCCATCGCCTACGAAGACCTCTCAAAAAGCCGCGACCTGCCCGATGGCACCAAGGAGAACGCCAACCTCAAGCTCTACACCGCCGCGATGGAGCGCGTGGCCAAGAAACACTCGCTGACATTCATCGACCTCTTCACGCCGACCCGTGAACTCTTCACCAAGGCCGGCGGCCCGTTCACCACCAGCGGGTTCATTCCTAACGAAGCCTGCTATCAGCAGCTCGCTGGACTGCTCGCCACCGGCGTTTACGGCAAAAAAGCGCCTCTCTCCAAAGCCGATCCGGCCAAGGTCCTCGCCGCGGTCAAGCAGAAGAACTGGTTCTGGCAGAATGACTACCACATCGTCAACGGCGTCCACAGCCACGGCGGGCGCTACAATCCCTTCGGCCCGCAGAACTACCCGGACGAGGTCCAGAAGACCCGCGAGATGACGGTCCTGCGCGACAACCTCATCCACGCCGTCGCCTCTGGCAAAACCACCCACCTCAGCGTGGATGATTCCAAAACCCATCCGTTACCCCCCGTCGCCAGCAACTACGCTCCCAGCACGAAAAACGGCGGCAAGACCTACCTCTACGGCGATGAGGCGGAAAAAACACTGACCGTCCCCGAGGGCTATCAGGTGCGGCTGTTCGCCTCGGAAAAGGAATTTCCCAACCTCGCCAACCCCATGCAGCTCTCCTTCGACGACCGCGGCCGCCTGTGGGTCGCCACCATGCCCACCTACCCGGCCTACCGCCCCGGCGACCCGCTTCCGAACGACAAGATCCTCATTTACGAGGACACCAACAACGACGGCCGCGCCGACAGGGAAACCGTCTTCGCCGACAAGCTCCACCTGCCGATCGGGTTTGAATTCGCCCCGGAAGGCGTCTATGTCTCCCAGGCACCCAACCTCGTCCTGCTCCGCGACACCGACGGCGACGACCGCGCTGACGTCCGCGACATCGTGTTAGGCGGATTCGACACCCATGACACCCACCACGCCATCAGCGCCTTCTGCGCCGATCCCTCCGGCGCGTTCCTGATGGGAGAAGGGGTGTTCCTCCACTCGAACGTGGAATCCGCCTACGGCCCGGTCCGCGGCATGAACGGCGGCTTCTTCCGCTACAGCCCGCAGCGCGGCCAGCTCGAGCGCACCGCCCAGCTCAACATCCCGAATCCCTGGGGCATCGCCTTCGACGACTGGGGCCAGGACTTTTTCCTCCACACCTCCGGCCCATCTATCAACTGGATGCTCCCCGGCTCCGTCAAGCCGACCTACGGCAAAGCGGCGCCCTCCTCCCCCGACCTCGCGCCCAAGGGCAACGCAGTGCGTCCCACCTCCGGCCTCGAGTTCGTCTCTTCACGCCACTTCCCGGATGAAGTCCAGGGCGACATGCTACTCTGCAACAACATCGGATTCCTCGGCATCAAACAGCATTCCATCGTCGATGACGGCACCGGTTATAAAACCGAATTCCGCCAGGACCTGCTGAAATCCGCCGACGGCAACTTCCGCCCCGTGGACCTTGAGTTCGCGCCGGACGGCTCGCTCTATGTCATCGACTGGCACAACACCCTCATCGGCCACATGCAGCACAACGCGCGCGACCCGCTGCGCGATCACGTCCACGGCCGCATCTATCGGATCACCTACCCGGCGCGCCCGCTCGTCAAGCCGGCGCAGGTCGAGAAGGCAGCGGTCACATAAATGGGGTCATAAATAGGGTCAGGTGTCGCATTTCAACAATTTTGCCAACTTCCGCAAGGTTGGAGGATGCTTCGCGGCGGCCGACACCAGACGACTCACCGAGCCGGAGTGGCCCATCGCCAGTCGTTGGGCAATCCACGGATTGCCTGCGGTTGTGCGCTGTCTGA